>CP071184.1:4243125-4571250 GCA_017298655.1 Alicyclobacillus curvatus | reverse complement strand
GGGTTATCCAATTCACCCCTGCCTACTGGACTTCAGGTTCTCTCCGAATCTCAACTCTTTCTGCCGTCAGCCACGACGTCGAATGCGCTGTCAAGTTTCTCTATACAACAGAATTATCTGTCAAAAGCAAATCTCCTTCAACACCTGCGGTATCTCTCCTTTGTTTCCCCTGAATTTCAGATGTGCTAAGGGAGCGGTGGATGACATGACGAAAGAAATGAACCGACGCGAGTTTCTCAAACTGAGCGGAATGACGTTGCTCGCCACGGGCCTTGGCGGATTTCTGCTCAAAGAATTGCTGAGCAAGACTGGCGTTGCTGCTATCGCATCAGGCCTGACGGGGAGCAGTCCTGCCGGCAGTTTGGTCGTCGTCCAGTTGTCTGGCGGCAATGATGGTCTAAACACCGTCATCCCCTATTCCCAAGGTGCCTATTACGACGCGCGGCCGCACATCGGCATTCAACAAGCTGACGTACTCAAACTTGATGACCAGTTTGGTCTCCATCCAAACATGCAAGACCTGCAGCAGTTGTATCAGGCTGGTCAGGTTGCGATTATCCACGGTGTCGGGTACCCGAATCCGATTTTGTCTCATTTCCGGTCGATGGCCGTTTGGCATACGGCCGACCCCACAGTTCGCGCACAGACAGGATGGCTCGGCCGATACCTTGACAGCACTTGGTCGAAGAGCGCCGATCCGCTTCGCGCCATCAATCTCGGCACCGTCACCCCGCTCGCCCTCGTGTCGCAAAAATCCGATGTCCCGAGCATCATTCGTCCCGCCTCGTATCGTCTCGCGGCTGAGCACTCGAATTGGTGGGACCCCGTATTTGCTTCAGCCGCTAGAGACATGTACAGCAGCACCTTGACGGACGATTTGAGTTTCGTACGTGAAGAGGGGCAGCAGATGTATCAGGGAATGGATGAGGTTGCGCTGTACGCCGGGAAACTGAAGCCGAGCTCGGGATATCCAGAGAATCCGCTTGCCTCACAATTGGAGGTCGTTGCCGGACTCCTCGGCGCAGGAGTTCCGACGAAGGTGTTTTATACTCAAATGGGAGGATTTGACGATCACGCTGGCGAGGAATCACACCACGGCACCACCCTCGGGGATTTTTCCTCGGCGGTTGGAGCTTTCATGCGCGACATCAAGAAACGGGGACTTCAGGACAAGGTGACAATCCTGGCTTTTTCAGAGTTTGGCCGCCGTGTCAAGGAGAATGGCAGTATGGGCACAGACCACGGCGAAGCCGGCCCTGTATTCCTTGTCGGGGCAAACGTTAAGGGTGGGATGTATGGCCAGTATCCAAGTCTGCAAAAAACTCATCAGGGGGACCTGAGCTATACAGTCGACTTTCGCAGTGTCTATGCCACTGCGCTCGAGCACGTCTTGCAGGTGAACCCGAAAGACGTGCTCGGTGCCTCGTTCGAGACAGTACCCGTCTTTGTGTGAGGCCTGTAATCGCGGTTCTTGGTCGCCGCGGTTCGTGATCGCCGCAATTCGTGATAACGCGCCCTGAGCGCGTTATTTCCGATTGAATCTCTAGTGCCCGCAAGAAATAGCGCGCTGTGGAAGCGCTATGGGTAGTGTCAAGAAGTTTGTGTAATTCGCTTTAAGTAGGGTTATCCATCGGAGATGGATAACATCATTATTGATTTGTTTTAAGGTTGGTGGGGGGTACCCCCCACCGGAATTTCCCTTTTATTTCCTGTTTGTTTGAATTTTCAGAGCAAGTTGTCGTCGTTGTTGTAAACGTGATTGTTCAAGTTGTTGGATATTTATTCCTGCGCAGAGACTTCTGACATGCTTGGGTAGCGTTCCTCATACATTCGCTTCAGCTCTGTCTTCGTTTCCGCATCCCCGAAGCCACGGATGACTCTTGTGCTCCATTTCTCGTTATAAGTCGTGACTTCAAGATAGATGATTTTCTCAGCTGCATCCATGTTCGTTAAGCTGTTCATCGGTCGAAACCTCTTGCGTAGCTCTTTGTTCGTCCGCTCGATTGCGTTGGATGTGTAGATGGACCCGCGAATCAGCTTTGGAAATTTGTAAAACGTCAGTAGCGTTGAAAGTTGGTCTTCCCACGATTGAATTTCTTTCGGATAGGTTTTACTCCACTTGCTCTTGACCGTATCGAACGCTGCCAAGGCTAAGTCCCTATCCAATGCGGTATAAATCGTTTTGAGGTCGCCGATAAACTCAACCTTGTCCTTGACTCGAATTTTCGGGAACGTACTGCGCACCTTGTGTACGATGCAGTGTTGAACGTCTGCCCTTGGGTACGTTTCTCGAAACGCTTCTTCCAGGCCAGGTAACCCGTCAAATACCCCCAGCAAGACCTCCTTCGCTCCGCGACGATACAGGTCCTTGAGCACATCCCTCCAGCCATTGGCGCTTTCTTTTCCGCCAACGTAGAAGCCGAGGATCTGTCGATATCCATCTTCGTTGATGCCCATCGCCAGATAGATGACTTCACTGCTCACCGTGTTGCGCTTAAGTTTGATATAGATGCCGTCCAAATAAATCACGGAATAGCGTTTATCTAATGGACGTTGCTGCCATGCTTCGATATCTTCCAAGACGGTACTCGTGATGTTACTGATGGTCGTTGGGGAGTACTGCGTGCCAAACATGCCTTCGATGAATTTTGCGATGTCGCGGGTACTCATCCCACCCTTATACATGTGAATGACAGCCTCTTCTAACCAGCCCTCTCGACGCTGGTATGGCGCAAACACTCGAGTTTGAAAGGCGTCCTTACGGTCTCGGGGAACCCGCAAATTCTCTATTTTTCCAAACCGTGTTTCTAGGGAGCGACCATAGGTTCCGTTTCGGCTGGGACGCTTGCCCTCATATTCAACCTTTAGAAAATTGTCGATCTCCTCACGCATGATCAACTCAAGTTTTTCCTTGACGAAGTCCTTCACGAGAATTTCCATTAGATCCGACGTGCCAAGTTCGTGTACACTAGTCATTGGTAGGGCTCCTTTTTTGGTGATGTCGCAATCCCAAGGATACCCTACTTTTTTACTATCCGCGAATATCCAAATCCTGCTACACAAACTACTTTACTTCATCGCGCTATGTTCGCACCGCGAGTCAATAACGACGTGCGAACGCGCTATTTTGAACCGTTTCAGTTCATAACGCGCCACGAGCGCGTTATTTCCACTTGAACGTCTTTCGGGTAGGGTGAATAGCGCGTTCTGAGCTCACTAGTGGCGGCCCAACTCCCAACCGGGTCCAAGTGAGAGGTCGCGATGAAATTTGGAAGTCACAAGGCCACTTACACGGTCCGCACCCTGACAATCTTGATGTTCTCCTGCTCCAAGGCTTTGAGCGCGTCCACAGCGTTTGTCAGAGCGACGGCGGCTTGAAGGTTCTTGCGGTAGGTCTCATCGCGATCGTGCTCCGAAGCCCCCTGGCACCTTGCCCTCTCTGCTAGGCCTGCGCGCCACACTTTCGCGGCCGCCGCGATTTGCTCTGAAGCGACTCTGGCGTCACTCTTTATCGACAACGCTACGTACCCCGCCATCATCCACGGTTCTCCGCGAAGAATGTGCGTGACAGTCACGACGCACGCCCTCCCCGTGTACGTCTCCGTCCCGGTGTTGTATTCAGTGAGGATTAGTTTATCGCCGATCCGATAACCCTTGTCGTCTTTTCTCATCTCAACCGTCTTGTTGCCAGCCCGAACGGACTCAAAATTGTCGGGTGTCACCTTTACTATGTAGACCATTTCCATGTCGACCTTTCCGTCTTCATCTTCGTACGAGTTACCGAGAATGAGTTAGACAATGAGTTACTCGATAATGGGACAATAGAGCCATTATATTTGGCCCTAACACTTCGACGCACATGTAATTCGGACTACTTTTGGATGAAAAATGAAGTCGTGCGCAAGAATATGATCGAACTTCGACTGGCGCGAATTAGCGGGGAATGTGACGGATCGGCTTGAAGTACGACGGGCCAAACGTGGAGTAAGACGGACCGACGTTGATACGGTGACATGAAAAATCGCCTTGGCGCACGTCCACGGCGATGTCGGGAAAGGTCAAAACTCCTTAAATTGGATGCGTCCATCACATGGCAGATGGATTCATCCCAAATGAGGTATGCGCACCGCAATTGGATGCGTCCACCGCAGAGCCCTGCCGCGACAGACGCATCCCCTGCCCAGGATCTATAATCGGCCCCGTAATCGGCCCCGTTTCTCCCTTTATGCGCCTGACAACGCAAGGGGCCCGAGTTCGTCAACGAATGAAGCGAGATCGCGATAAACTCCCGTTTTACCAGCACAATGTCGAAGGACATAGAGTACGCCGCAGCCAAATGTGGATGGATCCGTAACCTCGTGTTTGAACGACAGCGTTTGCTCGTCCAGATGGACGAAAATTTCATGCCGCGATATGGGGGCGGCAATCCTGCGAGATTCAATCGGGACCAGCGGATCCACAGGACTCAACTTGCGTTGCAAGTAAAGGGCCGTACCTGACGGTTTATCAAGCTTCGTAATATTGTGCGTCTCAATAATTTCCATGTCGTCAGTACCAAACAATGAGGCAAGTCTCTGGGAAAACTGTGCCAAGGCCATAATTCCAAGCGAATAATTGCTTGCTATCATGACAAACATGTCTTCCGTGACCCTTTCCATCAGTTCGGAAAGAGAATGTTCGTCCATCCCGGTGGTCCCGACAACAACATCCACCCCGCCTGCGACTGCATCCGAAAGGTTACGCAGCGCAGCTTGTGGCGTAGTGAAATCTACATAGCAGTCGGCGTCATGGACCTCCAGGGCAGCCCGAACATCCGGGTAAACGATGCGCCCGTCTTTCATGCCATGAAAAATTTGGCCGATATCCTGGCCTTGTGAGCGCTGCCCCACGGGTGCCACCAGATGAAAGTCTGCAGCAGATTCAATACACTCTGCTACCGCCCGGCCTGTGTGGCCGGTAATGCCACCCATGATGATCCGTTTCACTGTTCGCAACCCCTCGATGACGACAACCTATTCGGATGTCAGATTTGCAGATGCGGCACCTTCGGCAGCAGCTTCAACGGCACCATTTACTGGGCCTTGTGAAACACCTTTCCGTGTTGCTGTGAACAACGAAATAATCACGGTTGCAACGACCGCTGCCCCAAACCCAACGAAGATGTTGACACTGAGTGCCAGCACAGCACCCAAAACGAGGCCAATCCGCGCTCCCCAGGCCGTAACACGGCTATTGCGGAACCCTTGCTCAAACCTGGCTGCGTAGTTGCGCCTCCACAACAACCCGACAATCAGCACGGGAACGACGCTGCCGCCAAGGAGTGTATACGCTTTCGAAAACAACCCAATGATGCTGCTCGCATACATAGCTGCCAGTGCTGCAAAGGCGCCGACGACGATGGTCATGCGTTTGCCCCAGCGGATCATTGACTCGTCTGACATATTTGGCGAGAAGACTTTAAAGAAGTCATTAACGAGAATGACCGTGGCGGAATTCAGATTGGAGGCAGCTGCACCATTAGCCGCAATCAACACGAGAGCAAACACCAACACAGTGATGTATCCCGGAACACTGTGCATCATCAACCAAGGCATAGCGAGGTTTGCCTTCAGGGTTGGATTGAGTGCCTTTGCTACCATGCCGACAATCGCGGTGGCGGCGACGAATATGACGGCAATGCTTCCTGCGATGAGCATCCCACGCCGTGCAGTCTTCCCGTCTTTCGCGGCAAAACATCGCTGCCAATAGATTTGGGCCGTCATCACGCCCAAGAGACCGGTGACAAAGAGGGTGATTGTCTTCGGATCAAATTTGAACGTCGTTAATTTTTGTGCACCGACAGCGGCCAGCTTTTGGTTCAAGAAGGCTGGGCTGAAATGGACCAGCGAGAACACAGAACCGTAGTACACAAGCCCCAGTAAAATGACGAGAATGCCAATTAAGAACTCCACTCTGGCTACGGCATGCATGCCGCCCATGTACGTCCATGCAATGAACAGGGCTGTAAAGAAGAGGATAATGAGTGTTGGATTCACGCCGGTAAATTCATGGAACAGCAAACCCATGCCCATGCCTTGACCGCCAATGTACGCCACCATCAACGACAACATTAGGACAGCGATGATGATGCGGGACACCTTGTCTCGAAGGATGAGATCATCCATCATCTCACCAAGTGTCCGGTAGGCAAATCGTCCGGCAAAGCCGGCAAATATCAAGGCAAACGCAATTTTCGAACCCTGTTCACCAAGCACGAAAGCAAGTTGGCTGTAGCCGATCTTGAAACCGTTTGCTGCTTCCCCAACAAAGTTTCCGGCACCCATAATCGTGGAAAGGTCGGTAAACATGACCAGGACTAAAGGTAATGTCGCACCTCCGACCGCATATGCGGCGAAGTTTTTGCTTGCCTTGCCTCGAACAGACCATGCAATGGTCAAGAAGACGACGGCAAAAATAATCGCAATGACCCATGCAACCGCAGCATTCACTGAATTGCCCTCCTTGGATTTTGGGGTCCGGAATCTCTCAGGGATATCGCAGCAATCTCTCGGGAACCTTCCCGGACATGCGAGGATATCTCATTCGTTGCGCAGTGACACAGGTAGCCGTCTCTTATTGCCGGACCCAAAGCAAATATGATATACATGAAACTTCTGAAATTTTATAATGTTTGAATGACCTGAGTCTTATGTCTATTTTGTCTATGAGACGCTCAGTTTTATGAGCGTCCGTCTCCATGTCGCGATGTATAACGACTAATGTCATTCAGGACTCCACTGATGTGTTCAAACATCAAATCTTTTGCTCGCGTTTCATTTCGCTGGAAGATAGCGGCGGCGATTTCACTGTGTTCTTCAAACGTCCGATAGCCAAGGGTTTCCCTGACTTTATGGAATACAGGAAAGTGTGGCTCCGCGCTGCGCAACAGGCGAATGACCGTGGTCAACGCAGGACTGTGCGCGGCATCGGCAATTGCCATATGGAACGTGACGTCGGTTTCTGCCAAGATTCTTGCCCGACGGGTCTCTGCATCATCGGATGAGTCTGTGGAATACAGTTGAAGTAATTCGTCTCGCTTGTGCAGTGCTTCACCTATCCGCTCTAAGTCATTCCGGTTGGCATGGATTGCAGCCAATCGGGCAATTTCCGGCTCAATGAGCCGTCTGGCTGTCAGGAGATCAATCAGGTGTTCCGGATCCGCTGCTTCGTAGATTTGCAGCAAGTCGCTGACATGAGACCAATCGTCGTGCAGTTTCTCCAACTTTCGTAAGCGTACTCTGCCCGCGCTCGTCAGTGTCCGTCCCAGCCTGCCATGGTCTTTTAGCAATCCGAGACTACTGAGCTCGCTGAGCCATCGCCCGGCTGTCGCTTCACTAAAATCAATCCCGTGTTCTAATAGTTGTTGACGGAGAATGCGGCTACCCACCGGTGCATCCATTTTCGCGACAATCTGAAGTATCCGCATCTCGTGAGCTTCTTGTACTGTAATGGGGCTGTTTTGCCTGCCGCTCGACATATATTTCCTCCTTTCTTGACGACATTCATCATCAGTGATGTATGACTATTCTTCTTCCCAAAGAATAATCCTTCTTTTTATCGACAATTTTCTTTTAATTTTGAAGGAAGTTAATCATCAATGACGAATAACGTTACTCACAGATGAATAACGAAGAAGAAGCGACTTTCTCATCTGTTGGTTCGTCTGTTGGTTCGTTTTACCGTAGTCCGCTGCGCACATCTCACGAGGAACGCACACGAAGAAAACCCGAAACAAAACGTCCAAAAACAAAGCGCTCACGAGGAGGATGGAAATGAACGTCTCATGGGGTCGACTCTTGACCGCAGTCATTACACCGTACGACAAATATGGAAACGTTGACTACACCGCAGCCGCAGACCTATCCGAATATCTGATTCAAAATGGCTCTGACGGAGTCGTCGTAGCAGGGACAACGGGTGAATCCCCCGTTTTAACAGAAACCGAAAAACAACGGTTGTGTTTGAGTATTAAGGAACGGCTTGGAGATAGCGGAATTGTCATCGCGGCAACCGGGACCAACAATACAGCAAAAACAGTAGAGGCAACTCGGTGGGCCCATGACAACGGCTTGGACGGGGCCATGGTGGTCGTTCCTTACTATAATAAGCCGTCGCAACAGGGTCTGTATGAGCATTTCCAAGCCACCGCAGAAGCAAGTCAGCTGCCCATCATGATTTACAACATCCCATCACGTACAGGCGCGACACTCTCCGTTGATACCACTGCTCGCCTCGCAGAGCTCCCGAATGTAGTTGCCCTAAAAGCCGCGACCGGGAATGTAATGGAGATTTCCCACCTCAGACAAACGGCAGCGCGACAGTTGCTGTTGTATAGCGGCGATGATCCGCTGACCCTCCCGCTTCTCACCCTAGGTGCCCACGGAGTCGTCAGCGTAGCCAGCCATCTCGCAGCACGGCAACTGCGAAAAATGCTGGATGCATTTGCGAGCCACGACGTGGATGCCGCACTCGCAATCCATGAACGGCTGCTCCCTCTGTTCGAGGCGTTATTCGTGGACGTGAATCCCGTTCCTGTCAAGACGATGCTCGACATGGTCGGACGGCCAACAGGAGGTTTTCGCCTGCCACTTGTCCCCCCCGACGCACTCACACGGGAGCACATCTTTGCGGTCCTGAACCGGCACTCAACGTTACTAGACTATCACCTGCCTGATGGGCAACAGATCTGACGAATATGAAGAATCTGTCGCCCTGACACGTGACAAATGTGTCACCCCGACGAGGAAAATGTCGCTCTGACGGAGCGACGAACGCTATCGACATGACCGCGAACCAACAGGAGGCCTTTGTGTGGTAAAAACGAAAACGCTTGGTCAACCGATGTTTATTGGTGGACGCTGGGTGCATTCGGACGATGTCGTCCACGTCTATGACCCGCAAGACAACACTTTGATTGATACGGTCCCTGCCGCATCAAAGCAGCAAGCGCTGAAGGCACTTGAACTCGGCGAAACTGGTGCACGCGTTGCCGAGAGAATGCCGACTCACGAACGCATCTCCGTGTTGTCAAAGGCGGCCCGCTACATCGAGGAGAACTTTGAAGAGTACGCGCTTGTCATCGCCAGAGAGTCGAGCAAGACCATCCGAGAGGCGCGAAAAGAGGTCGGGCGCTGTATCGAAACGTTGAAGTTGAGCGCAGAAGAAGCGCGACGTCTTCAAGGTGAAACCATCCAATTCGACCAGACCGCCAGCGGTGAAGGCCGCACCGGTTACTTTTATCGGTTCCCGGTTGGGCTGATTGTGGCCATTACCCCCTTCAACGATCCGTTGAATCTTGTCGCCCACAAGGTGGGCCCGGCCATCGCTGGGGGAAATGCCATCATCGTGAAGCCTGCACTGACCACGCCCCTGAGCGCGCTCAAACTCGCAGAGGCTTTCGAAGCCGCTGGACTACCCGAGAACGTGCTCACCGTGATTACGGGTCGTGCTTCAGAGATTGGTGAGACGCTCACGACCCACCCCGCAGTGCGCATGGTAACCTTTACTGGCGGACTTGAAACCGGTCAGAGAATTGCCAGGCAATGCGGTCTCAAGAAACTATCGATGGAACTCGGATCGAATTCGCCGGTGATTGTCTTGAAAGACGCCCTGCTCGATGACGCGGTCGAAGCCTGTGTCTCCGGTGCGTTCTGGGCAGCAGGGCAAAACTGTCTCGGTGTCCAGCGCATCTTTGTCGAAGAGAGTGTTTACTCACAGTTCGTCGACGAACTGGTGGCAAGGACGGGTAAAATGCAACTTGGTGACAAACTGCGCGAGGGTACGGATATGGGTCCCTTGATTTTGGAGCAAGAGGCATGCCGCGTTGAAGAATGGGTCTCTGAAGCTGTATCCTGTGGGGCTACCGTAAAAATTGGTGGAACTCGCAGAGGTAACTATTACGAACCTACGATTCTCACAGACGTACCCATTCGTTGCCGGATTGCGAAAGACGAAGTGTTCGGCCCTGTCGTCTCCGTCTTTCCCGTCGCTAATCTCGATGAAGCCATTGCTCTTGCCAACGATGTCGACTATGGCCTGCAAGCAGGAGTATTTACGGAAAATATCGAAAAAGCGTTTCAAGCCGTGCATCGACTGAAGGTCGGTGGCGTCCTCATTAACGACAGCACCGACTACCGTTTGGACGCAATGCCGTTTGGAGGCGTCAAGGGTTCAGGCATCGGCAGAGAAGGCGTCAAATTTGCACTACAGGAAATGACCGAGCCAAAAGTGGTGTGCTTCAAGCTGGGCCTCAGGCACTGACGTCAGGGCCTGACAGCAGGACAGCAACGTCGCACCACTGGCACGCAGGAGAATACAGCTATACGAACGTGGTCAAAGACCTATGGAGGAAAATTATGGACTATCGAGTCATTGTCATAGGTGGCGGCATCATTGGTACTTCCACCGCATATTACCTCTCTCAACTCGGTGTGGACGTTGTGCTCGTAGAGTCTAGGGATATCGCGGCGGGTACATCGGGATCGTGCGATAGAGCCATCATGCTTCAATCCAAAACGCCAGGACCCACCCTTGACTTGGCGGTTGAAAGTGCAGCCATGTACAAAAACCTTGAGGCGGAGCTAGATGCGAATCTTGAGTATCGCGAAGGCGGCGGCATGATACTGATTGAGACTGCAGCGGAACTCGAGGCCATCTCTTCCCTGGTCGAGCGGCAGCGCAGCGCTGGGCTGGACGTGCAGCTCTTATCAGGTGAAGAGGCACGGCGCATGCAACCAGAACTGTCGGAACACATTCTCGGTTCTACCTGGTGGTCAAACGATGCGGAAGTAAATCCGCTCAACGTCAGTTTTTCGATGGCCCGCAAGGCGGCTCAAAACGGTGCACAAATCCTGCTCCATACGCATGTCACGGGGCTAATTGCAGAAACACATCGAGTGACTGGTGTCGAGACATCGAACGGAGATTGCATATATGGGGACGCCATCATTGTTACAACCGGCGTCTGGACGCCAAAGATGTTCGAAAAGTTGGGTGTGGACATTCCCATCATTCCGAGGCGTGGACAGATACTCGTATCCGAACGGGTTTCGCCGTTTTTGCACTGCACCGTCTTAAGTGGCGCGTACATTGCCGCAAAACTGAGCAAGGAACGAGCAACAGAGGATTCGGTGGGCATTGGCCTGTCCATGGGGCAAACGGGTCACGGCCAGTTGTTAATTGGCGGATCGCGCGAGTTTGCTGGCTTTGACCTCGGCACCAGTCCAGAAGTGACTCGAGCCATCGCAGAGCGCGCCGTACGCGTGTTCCCGCACCTCGCAAACGTCAATATCATCCGAACATTCTCTGGGCTGCGCCCCTACACCCCGGATGGGAAACCCATCATCAGCGACGTTCCGCAATGGCCTGGTCTGTACATTGCTGCCGGGCATGAGGGGGATGGAATCGCCCTAGCGCCGGTGACAGGTAAATTGGCGGCTCGCATGGCTTGCGGCTTAAACCCGGGCAGAGACTTGAGCCCGTTTTCTCTATCACGATTCGACGCATCACAATTTAACGCATCACAGTTCAGTCCACTACAAGTCAACTCGCCACAACTCAGGTCATCGGAAATCGCCGACATGGGGGTGCATTAACCCTGGCTGCAAGTTACCGCCTAGAGACAGCGAAGGATGTTCGACAAGGTCGCGAGGTCAGGTTCTATTTTAATGGACAGACACTGACCGGTTATGAAAACGAGCCGATTGCTGCCGCACTCATCGCGAACGGCATCACTGCCATCCGAATTGATGAAAAGACAGGTCAACCTCGGGGAATCTATTGCGGCATTGGACACTGTTACGAATGCCGAGCTGAAGTGGACGGGAAATCGAGCGTTCGCACCTGCCTAACCCCCGTGCGTGAGGGAACTACAATCATTACCACAACATCCATATCTGATTGTGAGGAACGTACCGATGAAAGTTGACGCAGCCATCATTGGAGCGGGTCCGGCGGGATTGTCGGCGGCCATCGAGATCGCGAAAATGGGATTGTCCGTCGCGATAGTCGATGAATATTATAGGTCCGGCGGGCGCTTGCTGGGACAGTTATACGAGGACCCGAAACAGCCCTCCCACAGTCGACTTTGGGATGGACGGAAAATCGCCGAGGGCCTGGCTGCAGAAGCACGACAGTACGGGGTCCACATCCTCTGTGGTGTGACGGCTTGGTCAGCAAGCCCCTCGTGGCAGCTTCACATGAGTGCATCGGGTGCGGGTGTTGGCAGCGTAGGCAGTGCGGGTGTGGGTAGCGTGGATGGTACAGGCGCGAACGGGTCGGCAGCGAGCACAGAAGCGAGCGAGCACGGACTCCATCGCGTGACTGCAAAACGACTCTTACTAGCTACTGGAGCTGCAGAACGAGCTGTCCCCCTCCCCGGTTGGACATTGCCCGGCGTGGTCTCAGTCGGCGCCGCACAAACATTCACAAATGTGCACCGGGTGGCATTGGGGCGGCGTGTCCTCATTGTCGGAATCGATCCGCTCTCCATCTCCGTCGCCATGGAGATGAAACACGCCGGAATCGACGTCGTCGGAATGGCACTGCCTGTGCGTAGCAGCGCAAATGGGAAGATATCGTCGCCCATGGATGCCATCGCGAGATTGTCCGCCGTCTCTGACCTCGCCCCTAATCCCTTGCTTCGATTTATGGGGCGCATGTCTGCAGGGAGGGTCGAGCGATTGGCTGCCCATCTGTTGCGCGGCGATTTCCTTCGCATTGCGGGAATTCCCGTGATGGTGCGTAAGGCAGTGACAAGTATCAAAGGAACCCAAGGCGTGGAAGCTGTCACATTGCAAAGTGTGACGGTTGACGGAACCCTGGTTGGGTATCCGGAAACCATCGAAGTAGACACAGTATGTCTCTCGGGGGGGCTTTACCCACTGGCAGATTTCGCGCAGACGGTGGGCTGTCCGATGATAGACATCCCGGAACTCGGAGGAGTTGTACCGCTCCATGGGTCAGACATGTCGACTCCGACAGTTGGGCTTTATGTGGCTGGAAACATCACTGGCATTGAAAGTGCCAAAGTAGCGATGGCACAAGGACGTCTCGCAGGTGTCTCCATCGCCCACTCGCTCGGGAGAAGACCTGCGATGACCATCGAGCAAGCTGCAGCAGCCGTCACCCAAGCCCGGCAGGAGTCAAGCTTCAAATTTCTCCCGAACATCGAACAGGGGCGGGCTAAGATGATGGAACTCTGGAGTGAAGGAAATGAAATCGAAGGAGCTAGTGCCGCATGGAGGACATGATTGTGTGCAGATGTGAGGGAGTCCTACTGTCGGACATATTACGCAGCATCGCTGAAGGGGCCGACACCATCCCAGGCATCAAACGGCGGATTCGCGTTGGAATGGGACACTGTCAGGGAAGGGTTTGTCAACCTGTGGTTGCGGACATTCTGACAGAGGAGACAGGCAAACGCCCTGTGTTGCAACGAGCCCAGGCTCCCGTGCGGCCAACCCGACTGGGCGACATTCTGTGAGCATACGGCCGTTAGTTTTGGGATAGAGAGCACAGCGAGAGTCCAGCGACTCGAGGGACTCCAGCGAGTCCACGGAGTCGGGGGACTTGCTAGATTCCCAATGTGCCGCCTATAGAGGTACGGTATAGGTACACCTAGGCGAGACATCGGCCGGACTGAGAACGATAACGCGTTGGCAAGGCGCTATTCGGTACCCAAGTTTCCAGAGCGCCAAGAAATAACGCGCTGGCAAAGCGTTACGCCCCCTTCCGAGAGTCATAACGCGTTCTCGAAGCGCTATGTACTCTCCATTCAAAGGATAACGCGCTGCGAGCGCGTTATTTCCGTCTAAGGGTATTCATCCCAGACTGAATAGCGCGTTCACAGTGCGTTATCGGCCGGGCAGACGGAATACCGCGCAGCCCCGCTGTCACCCGTGTCCTCCCGCACCCCTGCCTACTGCGCAGCCCCGCTGTCAGCCGCGGTCACCCCCGCACTCCCCGCACTCCTCCGCTCCTCCGCTCCTCCGCTCCCCGTAGCCTCCCCGCTCCTTATCTACGTTCGCGCAGCCGCGGATCGAACGCGTCACGGAGGGCCTCGCCGAGGATGCTAAAGGCGAGCACCGTCACGAAAATGAGGATGCCAGGGTAGATGCCGAGCATCGGATCGGTCCAGATGTAAGTCTGTGAATTCTGCAACATGTTTCCCCACGAGGCTTGGGGCGGTTGGATGCCTAGCCCCAGGTACGACAACCCCGATTCCGCCAATATCGCCCAGCCGACACCGAGCGTTGACAGGACCACAAGCGAGGAAAACACTTGAGGAATCACGTGGCGGAACAGGACGCGCCATTTTGTCGATCCGATGACCACTGCGGCTTCCACCAACGGGCTGTCTCTCCATTTGAGCACTTCTGCGTACACGACCCTGGCGATTTGTGGCCAAAAGGTCAGTCCAACCACCAATATGACGATTGTGGGGCTGTGCCCAAAGGACGTTATCTCAATCAGGACCAAGAAAAAGGATGGAATGGACAACATGACGTCCACGATACGCATGATGACGGTACTAACCCAGCCTTTGAAAAATGCGGCGACACTTCCGAGAAAGCCACCGACTGTGATGGCAATCGCCATGGCAGCGAGGCCAACGAGCAGGGTAATCTTGCCGCCGGCCAAAACACGGGCGAGTTCATCTCTCCCTAAGTCATCCGTTCCAAGCAGGTGGTGTGCCGATGGTCCCTGTGTCATCGCTAACGGATTGGCGGCGTCTGGTGACTGGTGGTAAAAAAGTGGCGATGCGAACACGATGACATACATGAGAATCAGGTAGATTGCCGCAATTTTGCCGGTCAATGGCGTCACGGTCACTTTGCGAAGCCACGACCTCGACTTCGACTTCGACTTCGAACCCGACTTCGATTTCATCCCATTTGGCGAGGCTGCAGGCGACTTGTTCGCTGGGGTGAGGGGGAGATTATTCATGGCGGATCCTCGGGTCCAGAACAGAGTACA
Organism: Alicyclobacillus curvatus; assembly: GCA_017298655.1. GTDB lineage: Bacteria > Bacillota > Bacilli > Alicyclobacillales > Alicyclobacillaceae > Alicyclobacillus_B > Alicyclobacillus_B curvatus. The sequence goes on along the minus strand of CP071184.1, from coordinate 4,556,235 downwards.
CAACATCCGTCAAGAGGTTGACGAGTATCACGATGCCGCCGACGAACACTGTCACGCCCATGACGACGTTGTAGTCACGGTCAGTGGCCGCCTGTACTGCCAGGCGCCCCATGCCGGGCCAACCAAAGACACTCTCCACAACAACTGAGCCCCCAAGTAAAAGCGGAATAATCAAACCGACGACGGCGACGATGGGTATCCATGCGTTGCGCAGAGCGTGCCGAATGTACACCCAGGTCATCGGGATCCCCTTCGCGCGTGCGGTTCGAATGTAATCGAGTTGAAGGACATCGAGCATTGCTGACCGGGTGAATCGAACGATATTCGGCAACATCACGACGGTCAGTGTCACCACCGGCAGGACAAGGTGTCGCGCCAGATCCGGTAGCGAGAATGCACTCCCGGCAGTCACCATGCCAGAAGCCGGGAGGATACGGAGGGCGACGGAAAACGCGATCATCAAGATAATACCGAGCCAGAAATCAGGCACTGCTTGACCGACGGTAGACATCACAATGCTGAGTCTGTCGACGGCAGAACCTCTTCTTACTGCGGCCAGGACACCAATCGGAATCCCAACCAGCAAGGTGACAGCTAAAGTGACCGCAGCCAACAAGGCGGTGTTGGGAAAGCGCTGCCCAATTAACGTGGTGACGGGTTGCTGGGTATCAAGGGACAGGCCCAGGTTGCCGGTGATGGCATCCTTTAGCCACATCTCATACCTTACCGGTACCGAGTGGTTGAGTCCCAGTTCCTTTGTGAGTGCGGCACGTTGGTCGGCCGTGGTCTGCATGTTCATGATGGCGCTTGGTCCACCAGGGGCCAGGTTCATCATGAAGAAGGTGAACACGGTCACCAAGAGCAGTGTGATAGCACCGAGCCCCAACCGTCGCAATAGGAATGCTACCATCGTCAGTCCCCCTTTCAGGCGGCGCGGATGCACACCGCCTGTTGCCTGCTTGACCTACGCTCGTGAGTTCAGTCGTGAGTTCAGTCGTGAGTTCAGTCGTGCCTTCCATCGCTAGTTCAGCGGCTAATTCACTCGTTCATTCGGCGGCTAATTCAGTCGTTAATTTAACGTCCAATCAGTCACGTGGTCCTCAGCCTGAACCAAACCGACGTTTGGAATCGTCAAGTTTTTGGCGGTTGCCTGAATCGTCTTTGGCCACCACAGGAACAGGTATGGGAGCTGTTTGGCAATGATGTCCTGAGCTTGTTGGTAGTCTTGTACGCGCTGTGCGTCGCTGGTGGCGGCATTCGCGTCTTGGAAAAGTTTATCGAGCTGCGGGTTCTTGTAGCCCGGGATGTTATATCCTGTCTGGGCATTCTCACTGGCGAAATAGGCGTATTGATCCGGATCGGTCGGCGTCGACCACCAAGCAAGACTCGCGTCGTATTTGCGGTTTACGACGACCTGCTTGATGAAACTATTCCAGTCCATGACGTTCAGGTTGACCTTAACGCCAATCGCTTGCCAGTATTGCTGCACAAGCTCGGATGCCGGAGTCAGGACACCGTACTGACCTGTTGGCATATTGATGACAAAGGGTTGACCATTCTTTTGCAGGATCCCGTTCGGACCCGGTGTGTATCCCGCTTCTTTGAGCAGCTCTTTTGCTTTCTGCGGATCATATGAATACTGCTGTACATTGCCGTTATACCAATGCTGTTGCACCGGGGCGATGGGGCCTGTTGCTTCTTGACCATAGCCTTTCATGATGCCCTCTATCATGGCCTTTCGATTGATGGCGTACTCGAGTGCTTGTCTCACCCTCACATCTTGAAAACGCGGTTCCGAAAGATTAAGTGCCACCCAATACCAAATATTGCTCATTACCGCATTTACCTGAATATTTGGGTCAGATTTTAACTTGGCAACTAAAGCCGGGTCAGGGATGGTCACGTATTCCAGGTTACCGGACAAGAGCTGGGCAATTTGTGTGTTCACGTCGGGAATGATGTGAAATATGATTTTTGGAATCTTGGGTTTCGAGCCGTAGTAATCTGGATTGGGTTGTAACTCGACATATTGGCCCGAAACGTAATTGGTGACTTTGTATGGGCCCGTGCCAATCGGCTGCCCCTTGTCAAAGGATGTCAACTTCCAAGGGTTCTGACCGTTAAAGATGTGCTTCGGCAGGATTTTGGTATAGTATGCCAAATACGTTGGCAGCGATGCCCAAGGCTTCTTCAGGATGAACTGGACCTGGGTGTCGCTGGTTGCTACAACCTTTTGCAGATCCTTGTAATTTGACGCGCCGTTTGCACCGAGGCTCTTGTTGAGAACAATGTTCTCAAACGTGTAGACGACATCGGCGGACGTGAACGGCTGACCATCACTCCATTTGACACCCTTTCTGAGGTTGAAGGTCCACGTCAACCCGTCTTTGGACACCGACCAATCCGTCGCCAAATCTGGTTCCGGTTGATAGTTGAGCCCCCACTTGGTGAGCCCGTTAAAGACCAACTCCGTAATCGGTTCGGATTCGAGGAACCCTGTTGGAGACCACGGATTAAAGTTCGGATCCGCATTCGTGGCCATATCCAGTGTCTTTGTACCCGTTGCCACACTGCCTGCGTTTCCACCCGACCCGTTTCCGCCCGGCGCGTTTCCCCCGCCCGGGCTCGCCCCTGTAGACCCCTGACTTCCACAACCAGCAACAAGGGATGCGAGTAACACAACAGCGATAGGTAGCTTTACACTCATCCGTTTCATTTCGACACCTCTTCCTTCTTGGTATCCTGCATTTTTGTGTCGTCCAGCCGACTGCCGATGTGACCTAGAAGCCTTGAAATTCGAGCTGCTGCGAGTATCGTCAATTGCCCAAACCATTCCAATTGGTCGTCGCTCACGCGGTTGATGGGACCGCCGGCGCTGATGCCACCGACAACATTTCCGTCCTTGCCAAAGATGGGAGCGCCTACACCTCGTGCCCCCAGCTCAAAGTCCTCATCGCTGATGCTGTAGCCCCGGATGCGTATCTCTTCGAGTTCTTGTCGCAGCGAGTCTGAGTCATTAACAGTATTAGGCGTGTATTTCTGAAGCAGAGGTAACATGGATAGCGCCTTTTCTTGGTCCTCGCCGGGAAGAAAAGCGAGCATGGCTTTTGGATTTGCGCCTGCATGGAGACCGGTGCGCTCGCCAAGCCGCGCCGTGAGACGGACACCGTGATTACTGAGTCGCCGACCCACGATGACGGACTGCCCTTCGACGAGACAACAGAGATTGACGGTCTCCCCTGTTGCAGCTTGCAGTTGATCCATTATCGGCTGAGCGACTTCCTCGAGTGGAGCTTCACCTTCACCAGCAAAGGCAATTTGATAAATCAATGCGGTGACGCGATACTTCCCCTGCTGGTCCATTCGTACGAGTCCAAACTCTTCAAGTGATTTCAGACAGCGGAAAACTTGATTCTTCGACAATCCAACGACTTGCTCCATTTCTGCGATGGTAAACGCATGTGGATCATGTCTGAAAGCAAACAGCACCTGCAGCGTCTTCATCGCCGAATCAATCGCGTATTTCGATTCTCCTAGTTGCAAAGCACCGAATCTATCGTCTGCCATTTCCGGACCTCCAAAACAAATATGTTTGATACAGTCAAACAGGAAGATTACGATTCATAAAATTTTACGACAATCATAACTGAACTTTTTTTGTTTGCAAAGCAGGAATTGACGAATATTTAAATAAATTGTTTTTATAATCCGAAAATAGGTATAATTCTCGTCAACACAAGAATCAATGATGTTTGACTGTGTCAAACGCACTCTACTGAAATTTCTGTGGTGGCTTGCAGAGGCTTCTGTGGAGGTGGCAGAGATTTCTTCGGCGACTTCTGCAGAGGTTTCTGTGGGGAGTTGCACAGACCGCTCCGGGAACTTCTGTGGCGACTTTGGCGGAGAAGCAAGAACTATCTGAAGGAGGTTGGGAGACGTGAGCCAGTACGTGCTCGTAAATGGGGTTCGGTTGATGGTTGAAGACCAAGGCAGTGGTCCAGCGATTCTCACGCTTCATGGCGGACCAGGCATGGGGTCGCGATTTGGTGATGCAGCGACATACGGCGGATTGGCGGAGGAAGGCTACCGAGTTGTCTCGTACGATCAGCGCGGAAACGGCGACTCTGACGCAGGAGAACCTTACAGCCATGAACAGTTTACGGCTGACGCTGAGGCCCTGCGGGTGCAGCTAGGTCTCGGCAAAATTGTGGTCGCAGGGGGTTCGTATGGAGGGTTTCTAACTCTTGAATATGCACTGCGGTATCCCCAAAACGTGGCCGGCATCATCTTGCGTGATACTGCCGCATCGAACAAATACGGATCGACATCAAAAGAACGCGCCTTAGCTCGCAATCTTCCCGGCGTAACAGACGAGATGCTCGACAGACTTTTTGGCGGGCAAGTCGCAAGCGACGAAGAATTCCGGGAGATGTATCAAGCCATCCACCCCCTATACTGGGTCGGTGCCACCGAGGAGCAACAGGACGAGCGTCTCTCGAACATTCGCTTCCGTCATGAAACACACAACTACGCCTTTGCGAAAAATCAGCCGAAATACGATATCGTTTCAAGACTATCCAGTATTCAAGTTCCTGCCCTTGTTCTCGTCGGTCGGCACGATTGGATTACCCCTCTCGAGGCGTCCGAAGAAATCGCAGCTCATATTCCAAACAGCAAACTGGTTGTGTTCGAACACAGTGGCCACTCGCCACAAATCGAAGAACGCGAGAAGTTCCTCGGCGAAGTCCGGGAGTTTTTACAGAACGTGTTTGCCTGATTGCCCACAGCGAGCGTTAGTGGCACTAGTGCGACCGGGCCGCCAGCCCTATGTCAGCCCTATGTCAGCCCTATGTCAGCCCTATGTCAGCCCTATGTCAGCCCTATGTCAGCCCTATGTCAGCCCTATGTCAGCCCTATGTCAGCCCTATGTCGGTTGGGGCCTCAATGGAGTTAGACGCCATCACATGGCATGCACAACATTTGAGAGGATGAGATGTGTGAAACAGAAAAAATATGACGGTTACAAGTCATTTCAGTATTTAGAAGCCGGTGTTGACTACAAAGCTTTCAAATTAGCCCAGGAGATTGGCAGAGTACCTGAATTCAAGTACCCCGTCAGCCCTGAAGAAGAAGCCCGTGTGCAGAACATTTTCAACGAGAATGTCACCATTTCCCTGCACGATCACATGTTTGTTACACCCGACAATCTCGACGAAATCTTTGAGTACCGCCGATGGGGCCGTGACGTTACCGGATATGAGGGCCTCAGCGTATCGGGACTCGATGCCGTGTTTGACAACCTGATGAACGGTACCGCCATGATCACCTCGCGCGGCGGGTGGAAGTGGGATGACATCATCTTTGATCTGGGGATGAGACTTTCTGACATCGCCCATCAGGATATGGTCATTGTCGGACGCCGGGTCTCCGACATCCTGGATGCGAAGGACAATGGACGCATCGCATTCATCCCTTCTCTTGAGGCTTCAACCATGATTGAAAACGAGTTAGACCGTCTGGACATTCTCTTCGGCCTTGGTGTCCGTTGCATGGGTATTGCCTACAGCGAAGGCAATCAGCTGGGTTATGGACTCAAAGAACGGCGCGACGGAGGATTGACCGATTTTGGCCGTCAAGCCGTTCGTCGTATGAACAAGCTTGGCATCGCGATTGACGTGTCGCATTCCGGCGATCAAACCTCGCTCGACACCATTGAAGAGAGTGATCGGCCAATTTTCATCACACATGCCGGCGCTCGCTCGCTGTGGAACTCGAATCGCTTAAAACCCGATAATATCATCCAGGCCTGCGCGGAAAAAGGTGGCGTCATTGGCATTGAAGCTGCCCCGCATACCACGATTACCAAGAAAAACATCCGCCACAATATAGAGTCGTACATGGAGCACTTTGAATACTGCGTCAATCTAGTCGGTATTGACCACGTCGCATTTGGGCCAGATGTCCTCTTCGGCGATCACGTTGGCCTTCACCACGTTTTTGCCGCCGCCTTGTCCATCGCGGCATCCCATGGCAAAAAGGAGTTCGACGAGGTCGAGTACGTGGAAGGCCTGGAGAGCCCTGTTGAAGCCTTCCCTAACATTGTCCGCTGGCTTGTCAAACACGGCTATTCCGATACGGAGATTAGCAAGGTTGTGGGCGGCAATATTCTGCGTGTTCTGGACGACGCCTGGTATTAATAGAGCTGGTGGATGCGCCAGTCTAATGAGTTCGTCTGATGCGTCCGTCTGAATGCGTCAGTCTGATGCGCCAGTCTGATGAGTTCGTCTGAATGCGCCCGTCTGATGCGCCAGCCAGTCCCATGCGCCAGTCTGATGAGTTCGTCTGATGCGTCAGCCAGTCCATGCGCCAGCCTAGCCAAGACAATGGGGAGACGCGGACAAAGATGCAGGGACTGGCGGTGGAGCTCTCATATGCACTTAGAGGAGTGAGACAGATGTCGAAGCCCGCCGTCGTGGTTATCGATATGTTAAAGAGTCTCGTATATGGATATCCGGATCTACAAGACAGACTGACCAGCGTCATCGACCCTATCAACGCAGTGCTGGATAAGGCTCATCAACACAACATTCCGGTCATCTACTCCAACATCAGCTTTCGCCAGACTGCCAACGGATACGATGATGGTGGCATCTACGAGATGCTCGATTTCCAAAACGATTCTCTCGGTATCCCAGACAAGGTTCCACGGGAGGCCTTAGTAATGGGGGCTCCAGGTCTCAGCATCGTTGAGGAGCTTCATGTGCATGCCTCAGATTTTGTACTGCGAAAGAATCGCTATAGCGCGTTTTATGGCGGAGACATTGAGACCCTTTTACGTGCGTTAGACGTGGATACCCTGATTGTCGTAGGCATCGTTACGAACATCTGCGTAAGGGCGACGTGTATGGATGCCTTCCAAAGAGGTTGGAAGACCATCATTCCGAAGGAGTGTGTAGAAACATACTCCGATAGGGCTCAGGAACAAGGTCTCGAAGACCTCGCGTTTACCACAAGTGAGGTTCTTGCTCTTGCTGACGCACTCGAGCGTCTTTAGATTGCAAAATACAGGTACCCAGTCATGTAGATGCCAGTCATGTAGATGCCAGTTACAGTAACACCGTGCCCAGGTGACGCACACCGCATAAAATGGGGTGCAATGGAGTGCAGTTCCGAGAATCGAGGGGGTAAGGGGCATGGCTTCTGCCCTCTTGCCCTCTTGCCCTCTTGCCCTCTTGCCCCCTTGCCCTCTTGCCCCCTTGCCCTCTTGCCCTCTTGCCCTCTTGCCCCGTCCAAATTGACAAGAAGGAGCCGTCTATGGGATTTCCTCGACTCCTTCTGCAGAAGCGTGTTCCTACGGAGCCACAATATTACCTTCGAGATGTGATAACGCGCTGCGAGCGCGTTATTTCCGTCTAATGGTATTCATCCCGCACTAAATGGCGAGTTGCGAGCGCGGGTTATATCGACCTCGCCGATGAAATAGCACGTTGGCAGCGCGTTATCGGCCTCGCCGGGGAAATAGAGAGAGTTGCGAGTTCGCTATCCGAGGCGTCGGTGAAATAACGCGTTGGCAAAGCGCTATTGGGTACCCAAGTTTCCAGAGAGCCAAAAAATAACGCGCTTTCAAAGCGTTACGCCCCCTTCCGCGAGTCATAACGCGTTCTCGAAGCGCTATGTACACTCCCCTCAAAGGATAACGCGCTGCGAGAGACTGTCGATTAACTACGCGAGATGCCGTTCGCCATTTTCGAAGATTATATCTGTATTACTCGTTATTTCTACGTAAATCTCGTGTTTTCTGGTATAATTGAGGTATCCGAGATTACGGGGAGTTGGAGAAATGAACGGGGTAAAGTACAAGAACTTTGAGCAAGCCTCCTTCGAGGACATCATGGTGTATTCAGTCATACCACCTCATCCATTCTGGGATGCAGTGGCGAAATACATTGATTTCTCGTTCGCGGATAAGCTCTGTGCTCCCTTGTACTCACCCATCGGCCAACACCCGTATGCCCCGTCCTTGAAACTTAAAATCCATCTCGTACAGCGGTACTACAACATTTCCGACCGTGAGATGGAGCTAAAGATCGTCGGTGATATCTTCATTAAGCGATTTTTAGGTGTACCGATCTCACTCGCAAAGTTTGACCACAGCACAATTGCGCTGGACAGGAGTCGGCTTGGCGCGGATATATTCCATGCCTGTCACGTGAATATCCTCGCTCAGGCACTGAACCTCGGCATGTGGGGACAAGATGATGACCGCTGGTTGGTAGATGCGTTCCACACGCATGCCAATGTTGCTACGCCAAGTGTATATGAGCTCATTCAACAAGCGGCTCAAAAGCTTGTGCGTTACTTGAAGCGTCATAACCCAGCGCGTTACGAAAAATTGAAGGAGAACATGGATGTGGGGGCATTCTTTCGCAAACTCAAGCGTGAGGTGCAGGGCAGCGAAAGAAATCTCGCCTTCAGCAATCTATGTGTTTTGGCGTTCAGTTTAGTGGCATGGCTGGAACGTGCGGACACCGACGACATGGATACCCAGTGGAAAAACGACAATGAGCAGGAAACAGCCAAGCAACAACGCGAGGTGCTCCTGCGTATTTTACGTGAGAACGTTACTCCGAAGCTCCCTGACGAAAACCAGTCTCCTTCATCTGAGAATGTGGAACCACAGAAAGAGGATATTCAGTACGTTGAACAGGACAAAAATAACAAGCCCTCCGACCGTGTAGTGAGTGCACATGACCCAGAAGTACGTGTTGGGCACAAGTCCAAAAAGCTGGCGTTTATTGGCGATAAGACACAAGTCGTGGAGTCGGCCAACTCTCACCTAGTCCTCAATGCGGAGCCTATCCCTGGTAATGAAGTAGATGGAATTGCACTGGAGTCGGTTGTAAAGGCTGTGGTGGATGAGTTCGACAAGCGTCCCAAGGAAGTAGTGGCAGACTCAGCTTACGGAAATGCTGAGAATCGCGACAAGCTCTCCAAGGAACTACATATCCTTCTAACGGCACCGTTGCCCAAATTCACGAACCCGTCCGGAAAGGCATTTCGAGCTGAAGACTTCACATACATACCGGAACGTGACGTGGTCGTGTGTCCTGGTGGGTACACGTCAGTCCGAAAGAACCACATTAAGCAATCTAAGGGTACACAACATGGATTTGCTGAAGAGGATTGCACAGCATGCCCTTTACGTGCGCAGTGCACCGACCATGCAAAGGGACGTACTGTGTTCGTGAGTGACTACTGGGAACTGATTCAGGAGGCAAAGAAGTACAATGCGAGCCAGGAGGGTCAAGAGGCACTTCGAGCTCGATACGAAATTGAGCGCACCAATAACGAAATGAAACGTCACCACGGACTCGGAAAGCCCCGAACCCGTGGTCGTAGCAAGTTGCGGATCGACGTTAAGATTACCTCTATGGTGGTCAATGTAAAGGTAATGGTGAAGGAGTTATTGAACCGAGGTAAGCCGTTAGAGGCCCCCGTCTGCCTTTAAAGTGGAAAAGGAAGCAAAAATGGAGGAATTGAGCGTGGGAAACCCAAGGTTAGCAACCAAAATTCAACCATTTGTATCCAATTACCTTCAAAAAATTCCCTAACAAAGGAAAACAGGAGCCTTACGGCTCCTGTTAATAGACACTCTCTGCGAGCGCGTTATTTCCGTCTAGGGGTATTCATCCCAGACTGAATAGCGCGTTCCGAGCGCGTTATCGGCCGGGTCGGTGGAATAGCGTGTTGACAGGACCACACACTTGAGGAATCACGTGGCGAAACAGGCCACGCCACTTAGTCCATCAGATAACCACCTTAAAACCCGATAATATCGTCCAGGCCTACGCGGAAAAGTGGCGTCATTGGCATTGAGGCTGCCCCGCATACCACGATTACCAAGAAAAACATCCGCCACAATTTAGAATCGTACAGGGAACACTTCGAGTACTGCGTCAATCTAGTCGGCATTGACCACGTTGCGTTTGGGCCGGATGTCCTCTTCGGCGATCACGTTGGCCTTCACCACGTTTTTGCCAACGCCTTGTCCATCCCAGCATCCCATGGCAAAAAAGAGTTCGATGAGGTCGAGTACGTGGAAGGCCTGGAGAGCCCTGTTGAAACCTTCCCGAACATTGTCCGCTGGCTTGTGAAACACGGCTATTCCGATACAGAGATTAGCAAGGTTGTGGGCGGCAATATTCTGCGTGTCCTGGACGACGCCTGGTATTAATAGAGCTGGTGGATGCGCCAGTTTAGTTTGCGCAAAAGAGCGGGTAGACGCGGATAGTGTCTACCCGCTCTTTGCCCTTTATTTCGCATCGACCCCTACTCTCCCATTCGATTCACGATTTTACCTTCCTTGGAAAACCACTCAAAGATGCTTGATGCGGTCTCGAAACTGAGCGATAAACCTGGCGTTTGCCTCGTCCCCTCCAGGAGCATTCCCACTTGTCCATATGGGCGGGGTAATGCCCTCCTCTACGAGGCGTCGAACCGTCTCGGCTGTTAGGCTGTTCAGCAGATACGCATTTGCAAAAGTGGACATGGCGGCAACCCGCTGGTCGAGACCAGGAACGTTCACTACGGCATCTCCGACTTCGACTTTTGTATCGAGTACGACGTCAACGATTTCGAACAGGTTCTGCTTGCTCGGGTGTCTCGCCGGATGGTCAAGAGGCGTGCTCTTCGCGTGTTGTACAGAAGTCACGCCAATCGTGGTGACGCCCCGGCGTTTTGCCTCCAGTGCAGCATCAATTGTCGCCGCGTTGATGCCGTAACTGTTCACGATAATCATGAGATCTCCCTGCTTCAGGTTGTAATGGTCTAGTACTATCAACCCGTAGCCCGGGGATCGCTCCATAGCCATCGAACGTAAGGCTCCGCTGCTTAGCAGAGTCCCCTCATCCAGCATGGCACTGATATGCATCAGCCCCCCTGCTCGAAAGAATATCTCCTGTGAGCCGAGGTTTGAATGTCCACCCGGGCCATAGACGTAGACGACTTTGTCCATCTTGATTTGATTCGCAACCAAGCGAGCTGCTTGTTGAACAGAATCTTGTGCTTCATCGTGAATGCGTTGCAGGTGCCCAAAGATCTTATTGAGATACTGTGTCATCATCGTTTCACTCATGCGCAGCCTCTCCTTTTCTGGCTTCATGGAAAGCATCAAAAACTACTACGCCACTCTTAATCGTCTGAACCACTTGAATCTCCGTCTTGACTTTTTGAAACAGCACAATATCAGCTGGATTCCCAACAGCAAGTCCATGTGAGGCAGGTGACCCTTGTGAGCTAGGTAACCCAGGCGATGCAGGTAACCCAAGGAATGTTGCCGGATGTGTAGAGGCCATATCCCAAGCTTCCTGCAGCGAACAAATCCCTTCTCGCACGAGTGTTGACACTCCATGCGGCAAGGACCTTACTGACCCGGCGAGGAGATTTGGGTTGTCAGCCAGATGCAACTTCCCCTCTTCTGTGAGCACAACACGGCCGCCAACATGCGTCTCATAACTCCCGGGCTCAAGTCCTGCTAAATCAACGCAGTCACTTACGAGGATGGTGTGAGCCCCCTTCACCTTCGAGATAACCTTCAACACGGCCGGAGGAAGATGATACCCGTCCGCAATCATACCGGCCCACAACTCGTCGGCCGCAAGTTGGTCCCAGATGTAATTGGGGTGTCGCGGCAAAATCGGGTGCGCCCCGTTTCCAAGGTGTGTTGAAAAAGTAGCCCCCGCGGCAACTGCCGCGGCGATTTGCTTCGAGTTGGCCGCTGTATGACCAATCGAAACCTTGACACCATGCTCCACGCATTGTCGGATAAACGGCACCGCGTTCAGCCATTCCGGGGATAACGTAAGGAGACGGATATGACCACGGGCAGCCGTTTGCCAGCGCTCAAACAGGTTCCAATCTGGCGCTTGTACATAGGTCGAGGCATGTGCGCCGCGCGGGCCATCCAAACTAGAGATGAACGGGCCCTCAAGGTGAATACCCGCAATTGTCCCGGAGGCTAAATCCGTAGCTAACCCCGAGTCTAAATTGGAGGCTAAATTGGATTCTTCTATCGCGGCACCAAGCACGGATAGAATCTCCTCGATGGTATCGGAGCTGTTCGTAATCACAGTGGGAAGGTAGGTAGTAACTCCTTCCCGCCACAAACGCTTTGTGATTTGATGGATGGATTCAATTGAAATCGGCAATGTGTTGAAATCGATTCCCTGAAAACCATTGACCTGCAAGTCCACGAGCCCGGGGGCAATCCACAGTGAGTGATGGGAGTTGGCGTTGGGCTCTTGGTCTATGTTTGAGATAATACCGTCTCGAACCTCCACCGCAATCGGCTTTTCCGTACGGTAATCGAGCCCTGTCACTATGAATTCACCCGCTGCCATGTCAATTCACCCCGTAAGCCGCGCTGTCGACAAACATGGCGCAATCGGAATGAGTACGCAGAATCGATGCGGGGCAGTCTTCCGTAATCGGACCTGTCAGGGTTCTTGAAACAGCGTCCCGTTTTGATGGACCGGGGACAATAGAAACCATGTGTGCTGCAGACAAAAGGGTTGGGATGGTCACGGTAACTGCGTGCTTTGGCACTTCATCGAAAGCCGAAAAACAGCCGTCGTGAACTTGCTGCATCCGGCACGTCTCGTCGAGTTCGACAACTTTAATGATTTCTCTGTCCTGAAAATCAGCAACCGCTGGGTCATTGAACGCAATGTGTCCGTTCTCGCCAATACCCAGGCACACAATGTCGATTGGATTTGCCGTAATCAGTCGGCCATATCGGCTGCATTCATCTTCAGGGTTGTCGAGAGTTTGAATGCGATGGACTTCACCGACACGAACCACATTGAAGATGTGCTCATCCAAGTACTTCACAAACCTCGCGGGATGATGAGACGGTAACCCGACGTATTCATCCATATGGAATGCAGTCACTCGCGACCAGTCAAGTTCCGCGTTCTGCGTAAGCTGCGCCAGGAACTCGTTTTGAGATGGTGCCGCGGCAAATATCATCCGGACGTGACCTTTCTTCTCAATCACCTTTTGAATCAATTCCGCTGTGTGATTCGCTGCTGCGGCTCCCATTTCGTTTCGGTCACTGTAGACGGTCACCGTTAACCTATCAACTGTCGTTTTAAGTATCGGAAAACTCATAGCCATCATTCCCTTCCGCCAAGTTGTAATATCGCCTTTTGAATGTTCGCTTCGATGGCTTGTGAAAACGGTGCAGGCAACCCAAAATAATACGTGGACTCCACAGACTCATAGCCGCCTTCTGCGAGTTGTTGTGCTGTGGGCACATAGCCCACCATGCCGTTCGTATACCCCAAGGGGAGGAGTATGCCATCAAAGCAACTCTGTGCAAACTTCCCGTATTCCACAACCATTTCAGCATTGGCCGCGAGAAGGCGAAATGTGTCGGTCAGGCGCACGAGTGTTAAATCAAGTGGAACAGTCTCCTTAATTCGGGTCGCGCCGCCCAAAAGAACAGTGGCCCACTCGATGAACTTCTTGTCGTCAGATTGGGCCGCACTCTCTAGAGTCGCCCCATCCGGTAACTGTGAAAATGGAAGCTCCACAGTCGCCCGAACGACTGCGATTTCCGAAGGTTCGACTTTGTGCATGCCGTGTTTCAGGATTTGCATCACTTCATCTGCAAGGGCACTCCCGATGCGCTGGACATCCCCGTCGTCCCCCCGGTAAAACTCGCCATCACGAACCAATGCTGGGCGAACGTTCGCACAGAAGCCTTGCAGAAATCCGGCAATGGCACTCCTGCTGGCAAACTCGCGCTCAAGCAACCCCATCGCGTAGCCTGGAAATTCAGACGACACCTTGTTGTCTCCAGTGGTTGTGGGGTGACACGTTGCATGCACAAGTATGCTCTTCGTTTGACCATCCACTGTCTGAAACCGGATGACGGTCACTCTTTGGTCATTCGCACCGTCATCGTTCGGTGCCATGATGCACACACCGTTCACGATGTTCCGGCGATTGACCCCCTCTGACCAAATTCCTGTACCCACTTCCATTTCAACCGGCTCAAGACTTTTCAGGCACTCCCGAAAGCCATCATTGATACGAGACTGTAAGAACTGAACGTATGATTCATCAGTTGACCCCAGTGCTGGTACAAACCTCGCCGTGGTTTGGGGTCCTGAATGATTGTGTGTAGCATGGAGCAGAACCCGCTCCGAGGGAATGCCCCACTCGTTCCATATCGCCTGCCGTAAGGCATCGACAACCTCCGGTCCCCACCAGATGAGGTCAGCCGTGACCAGCAGCGTTCTTTGTTCCGCCTGTTCAAGCAGAAATAAGCGCGCATACAACCGACGAGTGACGTTGTCATATACGCCTTTGCGATGTGAAAACCCGGCTAATGCTACCGGCTTTAGCGGCGTAATATCCATCTTTGACACACCAATAAGCAGCACTTCTTGACGAGCCTCGGTACTCATGGTTGTGTCCCGCCTGAGAAGGAATTGGGGTTACTCAGCAGTTCGATAATCAACAATACGTTGCGGATAATGTGGTAGGGGTCCTTGACTGGTAGGGCGACCAGTTTGTTCACCGGATCGCCCGTGCGGTTCCGAATTTGAATCCACTCCCCCGTATTCCTGTCCGGGTTCGGAAACGTCCGAAAGACATAATCGTGCATTTGTTGATATAGTCTTCCATACTCGGACCATCCGGTAACGCGCTCAGCCAAGAGCGTCACGTACAAAGCTTCTGAGTGCGGCCACCAAAGTTTTGTATCCCAAGTCTCGAGTATGAGTTTTTCATACGGGTCTCCTGTGTGTTTGCCGCGGGGTACTGTTCCATCTTTGTCCACGAACCGTAGTAATCCTCCGTACTCCCGGTCCCATCCGAGTTCCAAAGCCTTCTTCACGGACTGCACAGCGAGTGGAATCCATTCCGGCTTCTCCAACTGGCGGGACGCATGAATCACAAACCACATATCTTCGAGCGTATGACCGGGATTAAAATGCTGGAGGAGCACTGTGTCTTCCGTGTCGAATGTAGTTGAGCTGTCGACAACCATCTCCCGAACAAATCCATCCGAAGTTCGAAAGACACCCAAAACTTCCTTTGCATGCTGCTCGCAGGCCTCCCGCAGCTCATTCTCTTGAGGATGGCGGAGTGCACGCAGCGCCTCAAATAGTTCCTGGGTCACGTTCAGAAGTATCATCGAAACCGAATGGGCCCGCAACCCTTGGGGAATCGGATATGGTTCGCTCCTCAGATCTTGACCCTTTGTTCGCCGCACGAGTGTGTCATAAAGCCGAAGGGCTCGATCCAAAATCTCGGTACGCCTAGTCACGCGCGCAAACTCCGCCATCCCGAGAATGACAAAGCAATCTGCATAAAAGCTCGTATCAAAGCCTTCTCCTGGAATACTTTCCTTCGGAGCACCTTCCTCGGACAAGATAAAGGCACAATTTCCGTTCGCGAGAATGGCGTGATTCAATAGAAAATCGATGGCCCGCTCAGCTTCAAGCAGGTACCGATCCGATGAGTCTTCAATTATCCCCTGGTCGCAAAGGTGTGCGATGCGTGACCAAATCCAGATAAAACGTCCTTGAGACCAGGTGTATTTATCGTGGCTTAGTAGTTTCGTTCCGGCGTTATTAAAACATGTGAAAATGCCACCCTTACTGTCCACGGCTCGTTTCCAAAAGGGTAGTAAGTTTGATAACAAATGTTCCATATAAAATAAGAGTAAATCCGAATCTGTGATATCTCTGCCGTTCATCATCTGCTGCACCTTCTCTGATGGAGAGGTCGCATCCTGGGGGACAGACCCAGGATGCGTTTTCTCTGCCTTGATTCCCGACTCATATACAGTCGTCAGCGCCCGTTTAGTGTGGTCATCATTTCCGTAACATCTGTGCGGGTTTGCTTGCTTCTCGAGAAGAAGCCAATGCCAAGGAACAAGACAATGGACACGAGCACCGGCAGCCCAACGGTAGCCGCGACTCCGACATGCCATACATATCTGTCGAGGGCGAAAATCACAATCCCACCGATAATCGAGGTGATGGCAGCTCCAGATCCGCTATGGCGAAATGCTGGGAGCAGGCCTAACAGCATAGGAATGGAGACCGGTCCGACCAACGCCCCGAACCATGTAAGAATGAGCCCCAAAACCCCGCCGAAAGTACTCTGCTCAACCGCAACAATCATCGTTAACAAGACGAAGATAAGCGTCGTTGTTCGTCCAGCCGTCAGTCCAGAGCGACTGCTAAGGTCTCTCTGTTTGCCGGTTAGGACAGGCAAGATGTCTCTTGTAACAACGGATGAAATTGCATTTGCATCGGAAGTCGTCATGGCCATCGTATGGCTAAACATGCCGGCTAAAACAAGTCCAATCAAGCCCTTGGGGAGATAGTGAGTGGCCATTAGTGCATAAGACTCATCCGGATGCGTCAAATGCGGGAAGAAAATAGGTGACGCCCACATGGGGAAGAACAAGATGAGCGGCCAGAACAGATACAGAAAGCCTGAGAGCAGAGCAGCTTTCTTGGCATCTCGTCCGGTTGGTGCCGCAATATACCGCTGTGCAAGGTTCCAAGTGCCTCCGTTGTAACTGAGAAAGTCAATCAGCAGGTAAGCAATCACAAACCAGATGGTGTAAGGCCCTGCGAGTAAGGCTGTGTGATGCGGCGGGAGTTTTGTCCACATACCGCTAATTTGACCCAGCCCTCCCAATTTGGCAAGAACAATGAAAAACATCGATAAGCCAGCGATAAACTGAATAATAAATTGAGCAAAATCCGTCAGAGCATCTGCCCATAATCCGCCGATTGTGGAGTAGATTAACGATACACCGCCAGAAATCAAAATGCCCACCCACAACGCAAGACCCGTAAACACTTGGAGTACGATGGCAATTGCCGCCCATTTTGCGCCAACGTCAAGAATTTTAAGTAGAACGCCACTCCACGCCATAATTTGTTGGGTTGGCACATTGTACCTGGTAGATAAGTATTCCATCGGTGAACCAATGTGATAGGATTCGCGTAACCTCGCCCACCGTGGTGCAATCGTGTACGCACCGACAAAGACAGCAATCGCGACGGGAACTGCCCACCAAAAATACAAGGTAAAGCCGTACTGATAAGCAACCGCCGCATACCCTACAAAAACGGCCGCACTATAGCCGGACATATGGTGGGATATCCCGGCGAGCCACCACGGCATTTTCCCGCCTGCGGTAAAATAATCCTCTGCACTGCCAACTCGTCTGTAAGACCAAACACCAATACCGACCATCACGAAGAAGTACAAAATGAGTACAAGCCAGTCGACACCTGACACTTCGATTCCCTCCCTGGTCAATTGAACTTCAAAACCCACTTTCCAATTGGAGAGACCGCTTACAGTGTCTTTACAGGTTGCTGGTTCATGGTGGTTACCGAAGCAGCCTTAATTAGTCCTAACTTATGACTAATTAAGGCCAATATAGCACCATAGAAGTCTGTATTCAATAAATATTTTATCAATTCACCCCGCAAAAACTACATTGAACAGCCGCTTGTCGATTCGAACTGATGGATGACAGCCAACGCCATTCCTAAGGCCGAAGACAGGGGCCGAACGAATACGACTTGAGTCCGGTCAGTCGGATATGTCAAAGCCCGCTCTTTCATCATTGAAATGGACGCTTGCTCAAATGCTGCAACATTGTTGTAGGGACTATCCACAACGATGTACTGCGGATTGAATAAATTAATGGTCATCGCCATTGCTACGCCAAGATGTTCTCCTGTAATTTCCATTACATCCTCAACGTCAGAAGAGGTCTGGTCGTTGTATATCAATTCTTGAATTTTTACGGAAAGGTCATCCAGAACAGATACATGAATCCCCTTGTTCCGAAGCACCGATATCACATGAGGTACAGAGATTAAGGCCTCCAAGCATCCGCGCTGCCCACAAGTACAAATCGGACCGTCGGGTGTTACGACTACGTGTCCAATTTCCCCAGCCGTGTAACTAAATCCGTGAATGACATCGTTTCCCACGACAAAGGCACCTCCAACTCCTTCATCGACGCGGATGTAGAAGGTACTCTCTGCGTCATCTGGAACGACCCTCACTGGAGATAAAGCAGCGGCCTTCACGCGATTCAACACCTGAATCGGAACATCAATCGTCTTACCAAGAATCTCAGCTACCGCAACATTTCTCCAGCCAAGATGTGAGGAATAATGTACGAGTCCCTTTAATGGATCTACCAGACCCGGAACGGCAATGCCCACACCAAGGATGAGGGCGTACCGATGCTTTAAATCTCGCCACAAGCGGTCAATTTCAACGAGCAAAATATCCGGATCTCGAGTATCTGCCAGCAACTGATTACTTTCAAGAATGGACCCGCTGTAATCAGTGACGACAAACTCGCAATGTGTATCACGGACCAAGATACCCACTGCTTGGTACGCTGCCGGAACGAGGGATAGTTGGGTTCGCGGACGTCCGACTCCGCTCGAATCGATACCAACTTCCTGAACCACACCATCTCTGATGAATTTCTCGATAATCAGGGAGACTGTGTTTTTGCTGAGTTCCAGCGCTTCCGTCATCTCTTGCCGTGAACTGGTTTTTGCCGTCCGTAAGAAACTCAAAATACGCTTCTCATTCATTTCCCTTAAGACCGCAGGACCCTTCAAAAGACTTCTTTCCTTTCACACGCTGTCAGAAGTACATTTAGCCATGGAAACACGACATTTTATATAGCAGGAAATAGGTATTGATGTCTACCATTATACGGAATTTTGTTGTGACGGCGCTACCACGGAGACAGATAGGAATTTTGTCGGCCCCCTGACAACCGTGCCCTCCCGAAACATTCAGTCAAAGTGCTCAAGCCCGTTACGCATCTGCCTCATCACTATGTAAAGGGACTCTCGTTGCCATACTCTTCAGGCTTCTTGCCATAATTGTTATTGGCGCGTCGACCAAGCCTAGCGCGGATACATTCGTGAATCACTGTCTCTAGAAGAATTGCCATGAGAATCTCGCAGTACGCCCAACCTCAAATGACGTCGCACAGTAATAGATTAGAATGCCGGACCGGATCTTATCTTCTCCTGCAACAAATTGATGCCATATATCAAAGCTTGAGGTGATGGAGGGCATCCGGGAATGTAGACGTCCACGGGAACAATCTGATCCACACCCTTAACAACAGAATAGCTATTTACATACGGTCCTCCAGCGCTCGCACAGACACCCATTGAAATAACCCACTTGGGTTCCGGCATCTGGTGGTACAGCCGCCTGAGCAGCGGTGCGAATTTCTTTGTGACGGTGCCAGATACAATCATCACGTCTGCCTGGCGCGGCGAGGCTCGGAAGATTACGCCAAAGCGGTCAAGATCGTTGTGCGCAGCAGCAGCGTTCATCATCTCTATACCGCAGCACGCAAGACCCATTAATAGAGGCCACAGGCTGTTACTCCGGGACCAGTTCATTAGTTGATTAATCTGTGTGACGAGAATACCCTGTCTCCGTATCTCCGTATTTTCTTCCTCTGTAAATCCTTCGTATTGAATGACAGGCAAAACACTTGCCCCGTGATGATGCATGTCTCACCCTCCTCGGCCAGTCTTTTCAGGCTCAGTCTTTTCAGGCTTAGTCTGCTCGGCCTTAGTCCTTTCAGGCCCGTTCGTTGACCGCATTGGTCAATTGATTTGTATCACAGTTGACCAATATGGTCAACTGTGGGTTGCCAGCAATGTCACGCAGCAACAATATAAATCTGGGTGTATCGAACGAGGACCATTCGTCGGTCACCAGTTCATGAAATCACCGATTGATTCGAACTCATTGCAGCAGGTGCAACAGCCGCACATGCAACAGTGAACGGCGTTGTCGTCTACCCTATAATGAGACATAATGAGATGTCCAAACTGTATTTTTACGGAGGATGGAAATTGGACTTCGCGGCATTCGAGGCTATCAGCAAAGATAAGCAACAGCGGGTGATTAACGCTGCCCTTGGAGAATTTTCGAGCAAAGGATATAAAATGGCTTCCACCAATGAAATTATCCGAGAGGCGGGAATTTCTAAGGGACTATTATTCCACTATTTCCATAGCAAAAAACAAATGTTTCTGTATATCTATGACTACGCCCTTGCCGTGGTGAGTGAGGAGATGTCGGATAAACTTGATTTCACCGACACCGACATACTAAACCGATTCAGGCAAATGGCAATCCTCAAGATTGACATCATGAAGAAATATCCGCAAATGTATGAATTTCTCCTAATGGCAAACAGCGAAAGTTCGGAGGAACTCGCGGACGATTTGCAGACCAGAAACATAAAGTATGTGGAAGACTTCCACAATCGCATCCTCAACAACATCGATGTGCAGAAGTTCAGAAAGAATCTAGATACGAACAAGGCGATTAGCGTTGCCTTTTGGACAATGGAGCACTTTACGAATCGGCCCCAGGATAACTGGGAGTTACGCGTAAACTCAACACCGCATTATGACAATGTCATTCAGGACCTCGATTCCTACTTCAAGTTTCTCAGACAAGTCTTCTATGGGGAATAAAGGTGGCAACGTGCAGCCACCTTTCTATGCACCTCGTTTGTTGAGGCAAGATTCGCAGTTGCCTTTCCCCGAAGGCTGTCCTTCTGGATTCCAGCATTCGCGCTACAATCATCTTAATTGCGTCTCGCATCCTCAATGAAAAATTGAAAATATATTTCTCACAAGTTGATGCACCCCGGAATTCTCTTCGTGCTTGCTCTTCTACCGATGATGGCATTCACAAGCCGATCCCGTTGCGCCACGGGGTTGTACCTTGCCCTCATCGGATCGGTACTCGAAGCCTGGGTCCCTCTGCTCGGACAAACCTCGTGGCCGATGATGATGCGGGTCGGTAATGTACTCGAGCTCACAGGGGACGCGTTTGGTCGCGCGCGCCTGATGGCCATCTTCGTCGTGCTGCCCCTGCTGCCAGCCAAGCAGACTTCGGAGAGCGGTCCAGTCGCAGCCTCGGCAAGCGATTGAATGGCAGGGTGACAACCACCCTGAATGGCTTGACATCGGCGTCCAACGTCGCTTGCATCACATCGCCCCGAGCGATTCCTCAAGGCTGTTGTATCGATCACGTTGCAACATGCCGGGATTCACTACTGGAATCTGCAACAATCTAGAGTTCGAAAGTTGTTTGCTATGGTGTCTCGTATACGGTGCACATTTCAACAAAGGTTTCAATCTTATCCACGGAAACCTCGTGTGTCTCTTTATCTTCCACAGCGGAAAATATGTGTGGTAACACGTATTTAGCTCCACCGTCAAACAAGGCACCCACGACAAAATGGAAATTCTCTGCAGTAATCCCACCGGCGGGTTCAACGGCCTCAATGCCATTATCAGCGGCTGCCTTAGCAATCGACACCAATTCTTCATAAGATGCCTTGCCAACAGGATGAATTTTCAGTGCTGTTGTTCCAGTTTCCGTAAACCATGCCGCGACAGTGTCTACGGGTATTATTCCATGGTCAGGACTTGTATGGATCCAAGGGATTCTAACCAATCCCGGTGTACCCGCAGGCTCCACTACGCCGTTCACCCAGACGTTCCAACCTTTGCTTGCAGTATATCCAACTGCATAACCAGATTGCGTCGCGGGCTGGTTGAGATGGACCTGATTGCCATCCACGGCCAGGAGAGCCTTATCCCATTGCGTGGCATCACCCGAGTTACCAAGTGCAACGCTAACAACTGGAACCACGGCATGAATTTCCGAGATGAGGCTTTTCAATCTGTCAGGGGCGTGGTCGGCAGCCAAAATTGAGGGAATGGCACACCCAGCAAAGTAATCCCAGATAAGTTTGCTATCCTCGACACCTCGGGCTGGTACACTCAGACAGATTCGATTCCCTATCCAATTCGCGTTCAGGTCCCTAGGACGCATTTGCAAAACTCCCCTTCGTCGTTTCAACTACGTTCCGTGCTTTTCTACCATCATGTGCACTGCTTCTTCCAGCGATACATTTGCCCGATTCATATGGCATAGGACTGCCGTACCTATGGTCCCGTTTACATGTTGGTAACTTCGTACAGGAATACCCGTCATCTGATACAGGATACGTCTCCAGTTCTCATCTGCAGCTCCCCCGCCAATGAGGCGGAACTCGACCGCAGTTTCGATAAGACTATATTCCTGCAACGTTTCGAGAAATGGCCTAAAGATACCTACGTAAACGGAGCACAACATTTGTTCCTTCGTGACAGGTTGAACCCCGGACCACATCCACTCATCAGCCAACAACGTGAATGTGGGCAATTTCACGCTGACGTCGCTGATGTCGTTCCCAAACAACTCGTGGGCCCACTCAATAGCGCGACCTGAACCAACCACACGTCGACCACAGAAAAAATGTTGTTCATCGACAAGATGCCGGAAGTCCCCATCCCTCAGAGGTACAACACTTTCCTCAGACCAGCGAAGGACTGCCGTTGTTCCCAAAGACAGTGACAGTATTCCAGGACGGATGGCCCCACAGGCTAAGCCCGCTGCCGGGCCGTCTCCGATGCCCACAATCATGGGAGTTTCTGTATCGAGAAAATAGCCAGCCACCGACCACGGCAAGCTCACATTTGGATAAACCTCTGTCCCCCAAGGGAAACAAGAATATTCCAACCAAGTGCGCCTCACCTGGTCGTAGACCATGGTAGTCGAGGCACATGTACCATCTGTAACCCATTGTCCGGTCCAGCGAAGAAGAAGGTACTCTTTTAACCCGCCAACTTTGTTTACCCTCCTGGCGTTTTCGGGGCTATGTTGAACAAAATCTAATAATTTCACGGCCGGTGCATAAGCATTCAGGGGGCAACCTGTCACCGATGATCCCGGTCCTTGTTCAGAAAACCATCTAACGGATTCTGCGGTGCCTCCGACCACCCCCTGGACAAATGGATGTAAAGTATCGCCGTACTGGTCCAGGAGTACGAGACCTGACATCTGCGTCGATACCCCGATGCAGGTTACCTCACCGCATTTAACTCTGCGCCGAAGAAATTGGTACACGAGCGCCGTTGAGGTTTCGTAGATTTCCTCGAGAGTCGCTGGAACTGCTGTGCTTGTCATGTCCAATACCTCTCCGTTTGAGGAGATGAGCGATGCTTTAATCCAACTCGTTCCGATATCTAAGCACAAATAACGGTCCATGTTTACCTCAAAAATGTACGGATTTTCTCCGAAATAAGAGGAATGTCGTCCCAACGGATTTCCCTCGGATCAAACTGGATTGACCCGCTATCGGCGGCGTGATTACGAGTGCGAATGGATGGATCCCCACTCTCCAGTGCCTGAATCAGCTGACGTGCAGTAAAGGGTGCGTCCGACAGGACCTGAAGTTTCAGGCGTGGTATCGGCCGTGTAGCATCCATCTGTACGGACAGCATAATATTTTTCACTACACCGTCCAACTCACGCTTCAACTGGTCTACTTTCTGTGACAATTGCTGAATCTGTCGGTATGCTTCACCGTTATAGTCGATAAGAGACTGATACAACCCAAGAATGTTCTCCTTACCGACTTTCATTGCTCTTCCAATACCCTTGTCCTGCAGCTTGCAGTAATGGATGTACGGATTACGCCCGCAGATAAATCCTGACGTTGGGGCATTAAAGGCCTTATGCCCGCTATATACAACCAGATCACCGCCAGCCTGCAGATACTTGTGCACATCTACCTCCGCTGCGGCATCCACAATAACTGGGACCCCATGCCTATGCGCAATCTCAGCCACTTGCTCAAGCGGCATCATTCCATTCTGCACTGCATGATGAGACACAACGTATAAAACGGCCGCCGTTCGATCCGTGAGTGCACCTTCTAAATGGTAGCTTTCACACTTACTGACCGATCCAATTTCCACTGAGACTGCTCCGGGGAGCCGAATCATTTGCAGCATCTGTGCTCCAAAGTGTACGGCATGGCCCTTTTGCAATACCACTTCTCTCTTATCGTGCAGCACGTTTGGCAGTTGTTCCACTTGATACAGGTTGTCCTTACTCAAGACTGCCGCTACGGACGTCACAATGCCGGCTGCCGCACAGGAAGTAACGCATCCCCCGTCCGAGTTCGTAAATGCCGCGATGGCCTCACTCATTCGTTCTTTGAGCAGCTCCATATCAAACGAACACTGACTCGCGGCAACCATTGTCTCTACCGCATGCTCATTTACTGAGGAGCTTCCCAAATATGTCATCTTCCCGGCAGCATTAATGATTCGAGGCATACTCAGCTCCGAGTACAGGTCCTTCATCCTTTGTTCCACCCCTTCACGTACATGCTGACGGTAGCGTGGAGCATCTCTTGCAATGCCGCATTGGTGGAGGGCAATGTACCGTCGTTATTTGGGTCGGTATACGCCGTCAAACCATCGATGGCGCCCTCATTCGCCAATGCTGTTGTGATACGCTCAATACTTACTGTACGGAGTAACTCAGGCTGACCGCGGAGAAAACTGAGAGCTGCCCCTAGTCCGTAAGCCCCCCAGTTGGATATGCAGGCAACTATCAGTTCATCCACACCCGTTACGGGAGCCACTATGTCCCCATTTTCCAGGTGCGCCACGACGGTATTGCGAATGGTTCCCATACCAAGTTCATTTCCACCGTCACCAATTCCAACTGTGAGTACCCCGTGCTCCCTGGCACTCTTAAATAACTCCTCGACCTTCGGAATTAAATCTGACGGAATCTCACGACCGGATACGTTATAGCAACGACCATCTTGGTTTTGTCCCGGAAACTCAACTGCAATGAGGGCCTTCGGAGCAATCACGCGAAAAAATTCATCGATTCGGTTGACAGCTGCACCACGTTCGACAGGGAAGTTGACCACAGCGGCAACCGATGCCCTTGGCGGACCTGGCTTCGACTTCATGGCGGTGTCGATGTCTGAAACGATAAGTCCTGCGCTCCTTAGAGCTACTTCACCAAATCTCC
The DNA here is from genome assembly GCA_017298655.1 of Alicyclobacillus curvatus. Classification (GTDB taxonomy): domain Bacteria; phylum Bacillota; class Bacilli; order Alicyclobacillales; family Alicyclobacillaceae; genus Alicyclobacillus_B; species Alicyclobacillus_B curvatus. The sequence continues at coordinate 4,531,236 of CP071184.1, read as the reverse complement.
GCAAAGACTCTTCCATTAATAAAATGGGCACGCATCCGGTGGTCTGCTCGAGAAATCTGGCAAGATATGCAGCCCCAGCCGGTCCGTCTGTTTCAGTTAGGCCCCGGATGAGCCATGAGCGGGAGGGAAAACCCGTCGCGATGACGACTCTATCTCCAACGGAAAGTTCGTTCGCTAGGCGCACTGCGGTACTCATGATTAAAGGAGATTCCTTTCTTGCCCTTGCCGCCTGATAAAGTGGATACGCTATGCCACGCCCAGTGAAGTCCCGTGTAACTAGCCCGTCCAGCACTTCTCCCAGTCTAATTTGTGACTCTGTCAATACCATGTCGGAACAACCTCCTCGAAGTCCTGTTCATGGACCTCTATTGTCGCGTATCGTAGTAGTCTCGAAGTCCATCTCCAAGCAAATTGAATCCGAGCACCAAGATAGCAATCGCCAGTCCTGAGAACACCATCAACAACGGATCCTGCGTGAAATACTGACTGCTTTCACTCAGCATCGTGCCCCACTCCGGGTTTGGCGGCTGTACACCAATGCCTAAGAATCCAAGAGCGGCAGCTGTCAATATAGCTTCACTTGCCGTCAGACTAAGAATCACCATGGTGGGCCCGACAGTGTTCCTTAAAATGTGGACAAACATGATGCGGGTATGCGAGGCTCCTATCACTACCGCTGAGCGCACGTAATCCATGTCACGAATCTGGAAAACGAATCCGCGGATATATCGTACTAAAGCGGGTGACTGAGTCAGTGCAATAGTGAAAATGATTCCACTTAAGCTCGTTCCAAGGATATTAACTATGACGATAGCAAGTACTAGTGATGGAAAGGTAAGTACGGAGTCAGACACTGTTGCAACTACTGTATCGGTCCTGCCACCGAAGTAACCTGACGCAAGACCAAATGGTAGTGCAACGATGTATGCCAGTCCGACACCAATTACTGCAATTGAGACGTCAAAGCGCGAGCCGAACAGAACACGAGCGAACACATCTCTCCCTATCTGATCTACACCGAACCAATGATTTCTGCTCGGTGGTGCCAAGGCATTCGCCAAGTCTTCATGAAAAGGTGAATGCGACGAGAGGAACGGGGCAAAGATAGCCACTAGAACAAACACTGCGACAATACTGATGCCGACGTAAAGCGATATCGAAGCATGTCTTTTCCCTCTCAACCGGACCCACCTCCACCTCATAGTTGCACTTCACTCGTGATGCTCAATCGTAACGGATCCTCGGATCTATGCGTCCATAGGACAAATCCGTTAGAAGGTTGATAAACAGAAAACTTGCCACAAAAAATATGGTGACTCCCTGCATGAGGGCATAGTCCCTCTGGGTTGTGGCGGAGAGCAGGAGTTGACCCATGCCAGGGTAGGAAAACAAATTCTCGATGACTACAGAGCCCCCCAACAAATAGCCTGCCTGCATGCCAATCAGTGTGACAATTGGAACGAGAGCCGGCTTAAGTGCATGCTTCATTAGAACGATTCCAGATTTCAGCCCTTTGGCACGAGCCGTCCGAACATAGTCTTGGCTAAGTATCTCCATCATGGACGACCGCGTAATGCGTGCGACCAAAGCGATTAGCCTGGCTGCGATAGCTAGCGTCGGCAAGATGAGTGACTGAAAGCCTTCATACCCTACCGCGGGTAACCACCCGAGTTTCCCTGCAATCAACTGAATCAGAAACAAACCGACCCAAAAATTAGGTATTGCCAACAAGACTACCCAGAGCACCAAACCTAGATTGCTTGAAACAGCTTTGGGCTTCATTCCCGCCACCATACCCGCTGGAAGACCAATAACTACAGACAGAACTATCGAGGACAGCATCAACCTGATTGTCGCCCATGCCCGATTGGCGATGATGGTCGTAACTGGCTTGTTGTACGTCAGACTGACCCCGAGGTCGCCATGCAGAATTCGCCCCAAGTAGTGGAAATACTGCGTGATAATAGGTTGATTCAGACCAAGCGCGGACCGTGCCGCTTCGATTTGAGCCTGCGTGGCATTAGGGCCAATGAGCATGATGACTGGGTCGCCCGGCACAAGTCGGAACAAAATAAATATGAGGGTCGTGACGATGAACACCTGTATGAGCAACCGTACGATCCTTCTGGAAATAAATCCAATCATCGCCTATCACCTTCCATCTACCTTGACCTGGTCCTGGTGGCAGCCCCGTGGCCGGACGGACCACGGGGTCAATTAGCACTGAATCATTTGTGCGCATTGCGCAGGATATTGAACCCTACTGGAAGAATATTGATACCTTGCACGCTCGACGAAGATGCAGTGATCAAATCTGGCACGTACAACCAGATATACGGTGCGTCGTTCCAGATTTGCTTTTGCGCGTCTGTCAGGTAGTGGTCACGTGTCTGAATATCCACTGATTGCAAGGCATTTTGGAGATCCCTGTCTACAGTTGGGTTGCTGTACCATTCATAGTTCCAGAGAGACGGAGGTGCACTTGGCGTGGAATTGCTTCCATACAAGGATTCCAGGTCAATATATGGATCCCCATGAGAAGGATTGTAGCCAAAGAGCACCATGTCAAACACACTGGATTTAGCCTGCGGCACTTTTAGACTGTTCCAGAACTGGGCTTTCTCAATCTTGTTAATTGTGACCTTCACTCCAATAGCCTGGAGTTGATTTTGAACAACCTGGCCAATTTGCACGTCCTGTGGATACGCCCCGTTTGGCACTTCAAACGTCAGCGCCAGTTGCTTGCCGTTTTTCTGAAGGATCCCGTCGCTTCCTTTTGTCCAACCATCAGATTGCAGGATAGACTCAGCTTTCGCTTGGTTGTAGTCATAGTTTCCTACACTCGCATGGCCGCTGATATCTGGAGCCAGGGGACTGTCAAGCTTCGTAGCCTCTCCGTTAAACAAAGTCTTGATGATGGACGATTTGTCGACCGCGTAGTTCAAGGCTTGACGTACTTTGACATCCTGAAGAATTGGATCGGTTTCGTTGAGACCGATGCCCACGACTTGAAGTCCAGGTTGTACAGTCACGTTAATATTTTTTAGTGCCTTAAGTTGCTGCACGTTTTGTGTTGGGACGGCATCGATGATTTGTGCTTGGCCCGACTGCAAAGCAGCAATACGTGTACTCGGATCTGGGACATATTGGAATGTGATCGTATTATATCCTGATTTCGTTCCAAAGTAGTTTGGGTTACGCTTAAGAACCAGCTCGGTACCCGGATCAAACTTCTGCACCTCGTATGGGCCTGTACCTACGGGATGCAGCTTGTAGTCACTACCATACTTCGTGACGGCTGCTGGACTGGGAATCAGGGCGGAGCCGTGAGCCATGACATTGAGGAGTGCTTCATATGGTGTCTTAGTGACAATCTGAATAGTGTAATCGTCAACCTTCTTGACAGACGCGATAGGGGCCCACAGGGAGTATGCTCCCTTGTTGGAACTTGGGTTTAGCATGGTTGTGTAATCGCTTACGACGGCGTCCGCGTTAAACGAGGTCCCGTCCTGAAACTTAACACCCTTACGCAGATTGAACGTCCAGGTTAAACCATCCTTGGATACTGACCAACTCGTAGCGAGGTCCGGTTGGAAACCGAGCTTTGAGTTAAACCGAACAAGACCGTCATAGATGTCAAACGCCGCTTCATAACCCGTTGGATAAGCTTGCGGTTGCATTCCCGCAGTTTCTAATGAAGTAATTGGCTGACTTTCGTCATAGACCAAACTTGTACCTGACACCCCATGACCTCCGCTCGGTCCCTGTGCAGCGTTTGAACCCGCACCACCCGAACTCTGGGTTCCACACCCCGCAATTACCATAGCCGTTGTTACGAGAGTTCCCATGACCACAACAGTCATCTTTCTCTTTGTAGCACCCTCTCCTACACTTGACCGGCAAGCCACCCTGCTCAACCCCTTTGATCTCCGAATTTACCTACAAATCAAAGCTAGCACTCCATATGAAAATTTTCAACACAATTTTAAGCCATATTTATGTTGTAGATTTCCACCGCGGTTGGTTATAATGTATTCGATACGTAATTTGGGGACGGTGAGTCATGCAAACTCAAACCAGTGTACTTAAACACTTATTAAACTCCCATGCATCACTGCGTCCGGCGGAACAAAGGGTTGCAGAGTATGTAGAGCTGCACCCTGAAGTTGTGTCACGTAGTACCATCTCGGAATTGGCAATGCGCACAGACACAAGCGACGCAACCATTTCTCGTTTTTGTCGACAATTGGGGTATAGCGGTTTTCAAGAATTCAAAATGAAACTGGCCCAAAGCATCGCTAGCGATGCAAATGTAGAAATTTTTGATCAGGTCGAGCAAACAGATCCAATCTGGGTTATTAAACAAAAAATATTCTCCAGTCAAATTCAAGCCCTCCAAGAGACACTGGAGATCGTGAGTGACTCAGAGCTCGCCCGAGCCGTCGATTGTCTCGCTACAGCCGAACGCATTGGATTTTATGGAATTGGAGGGTCGTCCATTATTGCTACGGACGCCTACCAGAAATTCTATAAATTAGGGAAACCTGTTGAAGTACTGGTCGATTCACATATGCAGCACGTTGCCGCATCCTTAGCCAACGCACAGTACGCAGGGGTGCTCGTTTCGTACTCGGGGAGCTCGAGGGATCTTGTTCGTGCGGCCGAGATCATTCGGACAGCAGGTGGAAAAACGATTTCAATAACACAATCCGTAAATTCCCCCATAGCCAAACATTCCGATATTGTGCTTCTAACGACCGCTACAGAGACGGCCTTTCGTTCGGAAGCGATGTCTGCTCGGAGTGCACAAATGGCGATTATGAACATACTCTTTACAGCGGTCGCAATGAGAGACGCAGAGACAGTTCTCGACAATATTAATACTGCCCGTCGTCGCGTTTCCGAATTAATGTTCTGAACACAGTATGGCGGACGTCGACAATCTGACACAATTTCCGTGACACGAAGGATAAAAGGGCTGAGCATCGGCCTGTGTAAACAGCGTACTACCTACAGTACCCTTCGAAATTGATAACACAGATTACCAATACATAGAGTTGGTAATCTGTTCTACGCCAAATATTTGCATTCTACATATTATTACACTCTCGTGAGGACGATTCTTAACACACGAGTTTCCAAAGTATTACTGTTCCAGTGAGCCACATCTCATTTCTACACTTAACCTCTGCTGCCAGCCCCAATTCGTTCACACGGTGTATACTCAAAATCGTAGCCAAAGGCTTTCGGGCCGGCAACGCGCAGGGCCCCCGAGGTTCGCCACTTGTCATGGCAGGGTATCGCAAGCACTTTCACCCGCACGCCGTAACGCAGAACTTCGGTCGTGAGCGGCTTTGCGTTTTCGTAGTCCATGACCGTAATCAGGTCGGGCACCGTTGCAACAGGGCTTCCGTCGAGCAGGGCCACGAGGTTCTCATTCTGGAACGAGATGGTGAGTTCCGATCCTTTGTACGCACCCACTCCTTCAATAGTAGCCGATCCACGAGCGAACCCGGCGACGGTCTTTCGTTCAATATCGGAACACTTTCCTTCAAACAAGATGCGTCCATTCACCACATCGAGTAAATTGTCCCAGACGTTCCGACTGTGGCGGATAACGCTTCCAATACGCTCAGCAAGTGTATATGTGTTCGGAATCCCGGTCCGAATGAACTCACCAACTGTACTGACGTAACCCAGAGCATCCGCATGTCCTCCCTCGACGACGCAGGTTGCGCGCGCAATGCGTTCCGTCCATACATCACTGCAGGCCTCAATCAAGTTTACGTTTCCGCGCTCATCTGCAATCGCCATGGGCGATGCCGAAATCCCATAGATAGAGTAGGTTACCATTTGAACCTCCGGGAATGCGCGGCCCATGCCATCGAGATCCATCACGGGAAGCCCGGTCATTGCAGCGAGTGCAAGGGGAAGCATCGAGTTCACGCCGCCGACCTCTATTGGCGAAACAGCCTGGAATTTCTGCCCGAGGTAGCGCTCAAGTGTCTTCATGGCATGTATACTTTCTGATCCGTTGCGGATCTTCTCCACCCCGACGGTAGGTGCCCCGATGCCAAACATCGCAACGGCAACCAAGTCCTTGTCCAACTCTTCGGGATTTGTCAGCTCAAACTTGTATCCCTGCTTCATGACTTGGAGAGCAGTGAGCAATCCCATGTGCGCATTGCCGCCCCCGCCCGTTCCGAGCACGGCTGCACCCATGGCGATGTTCCTTAGGTTCTCTTCGGTCAAGGTTCTCATCAGCGTGCCTCCTTCGTGCCAATTGATGCGAGTCGAAGCAATGGACCGGCGGCCTTCGCGCGGATACGAGACGCGTTGCCAGGAATATATCCGAGCGGGATCTCTTCTACCTCAATCACTTGAACATGGTCCTTGTCCGCGCCGGCTTCGATGGCCAGTTGAATAGCTTGCTCCTTCGCCCCCGCGAGTGCTGAGCTGCGACCAGCTTCGCCGAGCATAAAGATCCGGTCGACCTCACCGCTCACCTGCGCAATAGCAGCACCAATGGCATTCGCCACGTCACTGTTTTCGGGGCGGAGAACTTCACTTGCCCCTTCGAGGTCATCGGGAACCAAGAAGCTCCCCCCGCCAACAGCAATGACCGGCACCGCAGCAGCAGAGGTCTTCATGCGGTCAAGTCCGTCTGCGAGCATTTCGCGAGCTGTTCTCAGCGCGGCCTGGGCGACGTCCTCGGAAACACCGGTTACACTATCGGGATGGCCAAAGCGGACAAGCTGACTGCGCACAGCAATGTCACTCATCGTAAGCGTGCTTCCGCCAAACACCTGAGCCTCTTGTGTTAATCGGTAGCCGATACTTTCTGGACCGACTTGTACGCCGCCCACATCGTTGTCGTACCCGTTCTCGCCCATGTCAAAGTTGTCGCTCTCGCCCGCCTTCCTATACCCATCCCTATTGACAACGACCTTTGTCCCACCGCCGAGGCCCTTTGAAATCAAGTCCGGCATCCGGAAATTCGTACGGACGCCACCGATTTCAACGGCAACTGCAGACTCGCGCGGAAAGCCGTTTGCGAGCACGCCAATGTCCGAGGTTGTGCCGCCGACATCGATAACGACGGCATCTGTCAACCCGGTCAAGTATGCAGCACCGCGGAGACTGTTTGTGGGGCCAGAGGCCACGGTCAAAATCGGATGACTCAAGGCATATTCGAAGCGCATCAGCGTACCGTCGTTTTGCGAGAAGTACTTTTCTGCGTCAATGCCTTCCGCCGACAACGCTTCGTCAAAAGCAGAGGTGGCCCGAATGGCGACATCTGTTAATGCGGCGTTTAAAATGGTCGCGTTCTCACGTTCCAAGAGTCCGACGCTCCCAATTTGGGATGACAAGGTAATCGATACCTCGTCCCCGAGGACATCTCTAATGATTTGCTCAGCGCGCCGCTCATGTGCATCCGACACAGGCGCGAAGATGCCCGTGACTGCGATGGCCCGCACGCCGCGTACCCGGTGGGCAAAAGACCGGATGGCCTCCTCATGGAGCGGGACTATTTCTTGTCCGTTGTACTCGTGTCCGCCTTCGACAATCTCGACCTGTGCATTCAGCTTCTGAACAAAGTCATCAGGCCAATCTGCCAGAGGGGGTACGGCTAGGGAAGCCGGAGCGGCGATGCGAAGAATGGCAACACTGGAGAGCCCCTTTCGCTCGACGATGGCGTTGGTGCAGTGCGTGGTCCCTAACATCGCCTGCCCGATGGTCTTCCTGTCAATGAGCTGCCCTGCTTCACTCGTGAGCACCGCCCGCAGGACATCCCGAATTCCACTCGTGACATCGCTGGTTGTTGGGCGTTTTGCCTTGGCGAGGAGCTTGCCGGAATCATCCAGGATCACCGCGTCTGTGTTGGTGCCGCCAACATCAATTCCAAGTCTCAGATTCACGTGTTACTCCTCCTTGAGTCCGATGTACCGTTCAAACCTCCGTTGCCACACCGCGCGTTTGCAGGTGACGCATGGAACCATACAACTCCACAAAATGCGCATACTCGCGCTCATCGTAAAACGAACACTTCCCGGCACCAAACGCCTTGGCTGCCTCCACCGTGTATTTGGCAGCCAAGGCGATGTCTGTCTCACGGCTTGCACCCGTGGCACAACCTGGGACGGTTGATTGTGCCGTAATCGCCACTCCAACCACGGGTGCTGCAGTCGCGGTACAAGGCTGCATGATGCTGTTGATATGGTAGAGGTCATTTCCGTAGGGTGTGATGTCCGGCATCGTCAATGCAAAAGTGTGTGCTGGCTCACCCGTCGTGATTTCGAGCAGCGACACCAAATCCGGACTGATGCGCAGAATACATCCGCTTTTTACCGTCGGAGAAATGGCGATGCCCCGATGGTTCATGACGCGATTGCCCTTCGTCGTATCGATGGACAATATTGCATCCATCTCTGGAAATACCTCATGTGCATTCTTCGTCGGCATGTCGACGGGACTACCCATAAAGTCGACAGGATCATGTGGGATAATCGGTGCATCGGGGGCGATGTGCGTCGCAACGATGACGTCGCCAGGCAGCCTGTCGCCGCGCACCGTCATGTCGTTGAGCTTGAGCGCTGCGGACAACGCTGCAATGGCGCCATCTGCATCAGAGACGAGGCCCATCCGATATGGTCTCGCACCAATCCCGCCCAACCGCCCAATCACACCAAGAGTGGGGGCTGTCCCACCCGAGAGCTTGCCGTTCGTCCCACGGATGGTGATGGTTACAAAGTCGGTTGAGCCGCCGTCAGCGTGCACTGTCTGCACCGTGATGTCAATTGCACCTGGCTTCGTCCCGGACCGACCGTGCATCTCCTGCACAGCGACGTCAGTTGCAGCCGCCTTCGTCCCAAGCTGGCCGTACACTGGCTGCACGGCCGCGCCTGCGACACGTGTTACGCTGCGTTCCTCGAAGAATGATCTGACTCGCTGTCCGTTGACGTGTGGGTCATCGAGTAGCTCGTAGATATCCAGCGTCTGTTTCAGGGTCACACCTGGTCCCTCCCCAAAAGTGACTTGGTGGCAGCAACATGTCTGTGCAGTCCAATTCATCCGTGCAGTCCAACTCATCCGTGCCGCTCAACTTGCCCGTCGAATCTGCTAGCCGCCCTCGGTGTGGACAGCCGAAAGTCCTTTTCGACTGGGACACCTACCTGTTGGTAGAATTCCGGATACGCCTCTTCCAGCGGAATAAACGGGATGTCGAGCTGAAACTGCTTCGGTCCCCAGACTTTGAGCGCCGCCTCGCTGCGCATGATTTCCGGTGTTGGAATACCAATCACCACAACGCGCTGCCCGTAGCGCACACGTTCATTCGTCACCGCGATACCTGTTTCGGGGTCGAGCAGCGTGATGAGGTCGGGAACACTCGCCACCACATGCCCGTCCACCACTGCGACGAGGTTCTCGTTTTGAAAGTCAATGACCATCGTCTGCCCGCTGTATTGGTCAAGCCCCTGTAACTGCGCTCGGCCGACGGCAAACCCATCCGTTGTCCTGCGAGAGACATCCATCACATTACCCGCAAAGAGCCTTATTCCGTGCCCGTAGACGGTATTCCGGGTGGCTTCGAGGACGGCCTGAACAGGGTCACGATGACCTCGCTGCGCCGCCTGCACGGCCCGGCCAAGATGAATGCCCATTGACACGGTCCCACGGACTGCTGTGTCCCGAACCTGTTTGCCGGTCATGGGATAGTCGACCAAGTGTGAGTAGCCGCCCATCCGAATCGTGCATGCCCTTGCAAACGATTCGAGTCGGTAGTTGTCGATGGTTTCAAAGAGCACCACGTTGCCCCACTCGTCGGCAATACAGGCAGGGGTACCGGGTACCCCGAGCACACTGAACGTCTCCATTTGCAGCTCTGGGAACGCGCGCCCCATGCCGTCACCATCCACCACCGGCAGGCCCATGCGGGCTGCGACGACAAACGGAATCATGCTGTTCATCCCACCGCACTCAATCGGACAGAGTGCTGTCACCTTCTTGCCGAGATGGCGCTCCATGCGCGTTACCGCCCGATAGCCCTCGTCTCCGGCCGGAATCTTCTCGAGGAATACCGTCGGAGCGCCCATCATCGCCACCGGAAACACGACGTCGTCGTCGTTCACATTATCGAGTGAAATCAACTCCACCGGGCCGTATTCCGCAAGCGCCTGTTGGGCCATGAGCTTGCCAATGAGCGGATCGCCCCCGCCGCCCGTGCCGAGAATGGCTGCGCCAATCGACAGCGCTTCTAGGTCCTGTTCACTGACCCGCATTCGCATTGGTCCCCGTTCTGGCAGTATTCGTCCTCGTCTCTGCGTTGTAGGAAGCGAGCGTTCCCGCGACAGTCACCTTGATGCGCACGGCATTCCCTGGCAGGTACGCAATCGGCACCTCCTCCACTTCGACCACTTCCATTGTGGATGCGTCAGCACCAGCCCGAATTGCCTCCGCAAAAGCAATGGACTTCGCCTCTTCGAGCACTTCGTCGCGTGATTTCTTCTCCATCGCGAAAATACGGTCGACCCGCCCGCTCACCTGCGCAATGGCCGCGCCAATGGCATTGGCCACGTCAAAGTTTTCTGGGCGATGGACCTCTGAGATTCCCTCAAACTCGTTTGGCAAAAGTACGCTCCCACCGCCAACGAGCACGAGTGGGATGGGCTTTGCGCTCGTCTTCATGCGGTCAACTGCCTCCGCGACTTTCTGCAGCGCGGATTGATACGCCTCGGCGGCTAGGTCATGTGGCAGTTCAACTTGGTGTGTGCCCACTTTGGCCTTGTCGAGGGCAACCGCGACGTCAGTGAACGTCGTTGTACTGCCGCCGAAGGCGCGCCCTTCCTCGACGATCCGATATCCCACACTCTTCGGTCCGACGCTGACACCGTCGTCAGACTCGGTCACGAGGCTGCCGCCACCGAGGCCGAGCGAGTAGAGGTCAGGCATCCGGAAGTTAGTCCGAACCCCACCCACATCGACGGCCACAAACGACTCGCGTGGAAACCCGTTGACGAGCACACCGACGTCCGTCGATGTACCGCCGACGTCGACTACCACTGCGTTTGTGAGACCTGTCAGATACGCAGCGCCGCGCATACTATTGGTCGGTCCGCAGGCAATGGTCAAGATAGGATAGAGCAGCGCATATTCAATGGACATCAAAGTTCCGTCGTTTTGGGCGAGGTAGAGGTCGGCGTGTACATCGAGATCAATGAGGGCCTGTTGGAACGACAGCGTCGCCCGTTGGGCCACGTTCGAAACAGCGGCATTAAGAACCGTTGCGTTCTCACGTTCAAGCAGTCCAACGCTTCCCAATTGGTAAGATAATGAGATGGGGATGTCCTCTCCGAGGACCTCACGGAAAATGCGCGCGGCACGCTCTTCGTGCGACGTGTTCACGGGTGAGAAAACACCAGTCACCGCAACTGCGCCCACCTTGCCTTTCACGAAATCGGCAATGCGTTGCAACTCTGCCTCGTCGAGGGGCGCAATCTCACGGCCGTCAAACTCATGGCCCCCCTCGACAATCCACGAGTACTGGGCATAGCGGTCACGTAGGTCCAATGGCCATCCGGCCAGCGGCTTCACTGCCTTCGTCGCCGGAGCACCTAGACGCACAATTGCCACGTCATTGAGTTCTCTACGCTCGATAATGGCATTAGTCACCTGTGTGGTTCCGAGCATGGCATGCGTGATGTCAGCAGGGTTTATTCCACTTTTATCAAGTACCAGTGCGACTGCGGTTCGGATACCCGTCACAATGTCCGTGGTGACAGCCACCTTTGTTTTGGCGACGACCTCACTGTCACTGTTGAGCAACACCACATCCGTGTTTGTGCCGCCAACGTCAATTCCCAAGCGATGCGACATTATATGCACTCCTTTGCTGATTCTCGGAAGCCTGCGAATTCATTTGGACACAGGAATCGATTCGAAACGGGAGTTCAATTCGGCTCGAGACAGGCATTAATATCGAGAGCGAACTTTGGTTCAGCTCGACACAGTTACGTCGAGGGGGGTGAAATCAATGTCGTACCCGAAGTACCTCGGCCCCACCAGTTGCAGACACTCTGGACGCCGCCACACATCCGCACAAGGGATGCCTATGATGACCACCCTCTGTCCATATCGCAACTCCTCTGTAGTGATGGGCCTAATCGTCTCTTGGTCGAGGACTGTAATCAAATCGGGCACTGTGGCAATCGGCGTTCCGTCACGAATGGCAATCAAGTTCTCGTTTTGAAATTCAAGGCGGCAGACGGAGCCCTCATCCTGCCCCAGTCCTTCCGCACTCATGGTACCGCGTGCAAAGCCGCCAACGGTACGACGCATCACATCGGTGACTTTGCCACGAAAGAGTTCCTTGCCACCGACGAATTCAAGGAGGTTTGTGAGTCGAACCGACGCGTCCTCATGCTTCGCTAGGAGTTTGCCGATTTGAATGGCCTTTGAGATGGTTCCGTGCACCAAGTTAGTGCGCATCCGTTTAGCCTCAGCAGGGTAAATCGCGAGCATGGAACTTCCACCCATCACAATCGTTGCATTTCGCGACAGTGCCTCCGTCCATGCGTTATCTTTGGTAGACAAGAGCACGGAGTTGCCCTTCTCATCGACAACCATCATCGGAGTGGCCGAGATGCCGCCGATGTGCAGGGTCGTCATCGGGATCTCAGGGAAAGCCCTCCCCATTCCATCGGCGTCGACAATCGGAATGCCGAGTTCTGCGGCGACGACAAACGGAATCGTCGAATTGAGACCACCCGCTTCAATCGACACCGTTGCAGCGGCTTTGCGCCCCAAGAAACGTTCAAGCTGCGTGAAGGCCTGTACAGGTTCTTCTCCACTTGGCATCTTTTCAATCATGACGGTCGGGGCTCCCATCATTGCTGACGGAATAACGAGAGCGTCTTCGGATAATTCATCGATAGACACCAGTTCTATCGGACCATGCTTCTCGATGGCCTGCACGGCCATTAAGGCACCGATGTATGGATCACCACCACCGCCCGTACCGAGTACTGTGGCACCAAGTGCGAGGTATTGGATGTCTTCTGCATAGATGAGCGTTTTCAATGTTCCACCACCTGCTGTTCAATTCGAATGGATTCGGGGAAATTCGGGTAGATCATACCGATTCGCGTGCCTGCGTCCATTCGCGGGTTTCGACGTGTCCGTAGGTCACGACCTCGTTGCGGTTCACAACCTTGCTGAGTACAAAATACACGACAGCGGAAACAATTAAGGAATTGAGCGACGGAATACCCCATTTCAGAAACTCACCGGTTAAGAAAGCCGCCACCCAAGCAATGAGCGTAAGCGGATTCCAGGATTCGTAGGCTGCTGGGAGCATGCCGGTTAAGCGAGAACGGGAGAGCTCATCTCTGTAACGTCGGATAAGAAAGTACTCCACCACGATGATTCCGCCGATTGGAGGGACAGCGACACCGAGCAACGTTAGGAAACCTTCAAAGTGACTGAGAATTCCAAAGACGGACAACAAGGTTCCGAGAACTCCAAAAAGAATCGTCACACCAGCACGGCTGATTCTCTTATGAAACACCACATCGAACAGATTCACGATGCCAAGCGATGAGGAGTACAGGTTCCAGTCATTGATCTTGATGGTGGCCGTCACCAGAACCACCGTACCGATAACGCCGCTCGTCGACATCACAATGGTAATGACGTTGCCTGACTTCACAGCATGTGCGAGCAGTACACCAATCAGTCCAATGAGATATTCACCAAGTGTGATGCCGACTACCGTCTGTTTGATGACATCAGCAACGGATCGGTTATAGCGAGTCATATCCGGTGAAATTATGGCACCAATGATGAATCCCCCGGCGACCATGCTGGCCCCTGCTGCAAGCGAAACGGCAGGACCCGGTGCCCCCATCGCAATGAGGTGACCTAACGACTGATGGCTGAGTGCCTTGCCAATCGAGATAAAGGCGACAACCATGAACAGCGGTACCGCGATATACGCCGTGTACCCCATCGATAGGAAGCCGTACACCACAATGAAGGTGACAACCAGCCCCGTAATTATCGACCACAACCACACCGGCCCGCCGAGAAGCTGGTTCAATCCATCGGCAAACACCTGGTTTTGTACGCCAAACCATCCAATCAATGAGACCGCAATGACGACGCTAACCAAGACTGAACCCAATCTGCCAAAGCCACTCCAGCGCACCAGCATGGTGGTGCTGAGGCCCTCTTTCATGCCGGCGACGCCGACAAAGATTGAGATGATTTCCAAAATGACTGCACCCAAAGTCAACGCCCAGAATGCCGTCCAAAAATGCATTCCAAACCCTAACGTTGCACCGAGTAAGAACTGGGACAATGCGGACATCTGACCGAATCGCATCGTTGCAATCCCAAACCAATGGCGCCGGTCATGCTCAGGAACTCTGGAAAGCGAGTAGTCATCGAGCCTTTGAAGACTTTCCTCCGGCTTGCTCACATTTGTTTCCTCCCCTTCTAGATTTCAGTGTCAGCTATCTCAACATCCTCTGTGTAATTATCGTAATTTCTTATAAATTCAATATATATGGGCTGTTTGAATGAAAATCAGGGAGATTTGTGCGGACTGCACAAAAATGTGATGTGGGTTGTTTGCGCAAAATTGCGCTGCATGCTGGTTCCCAGAAGCGGAGAATATCGTATATTACAGAGTTACGGCCAAATCCGTGTAAATCCGTGTTGGCATGTGTTTTCGTTAAAATGTAGACGGGGTTTCAGCGTTGCCATGATTGAGTCGCCACGTGCGGACTGCAACTTGATAGGTGAAACGGACATCCGCGTCTGCGAGGGAAACCCCGAGCAATTCCTCGAGGCGATTGAGCCGATAGCGCATGCTGTTACGGTGAAGATGCAATCTGTCGGCGGCCACTTGAGTCTTGCCCCCACACTCCAAATACGCTTCAAGTGCTTCTAATAAAGACGCGCGACTTTTGTCGCTAAGGATAGGTTGCAGAAGACCGAGAGAGTGTTGGTAGGATGCCTCCAGACTCGTCCCTTGGAGAATGACATTGGCCATATCCCGGCCGGTTTGGGAGAACTGCAAGCTTTGTGCGCCGTCTTGCTGACTTAAGAATTCTGGATACGATGTGTCGAAGACATTAACGACCTGTCGAAGCACTTCCTCAGTTCCTATGGCACTCTCTGAGAGATCCGTGCGATGAAAGTACGCACGGAGTGAAAATGGAATCCGCGCCGACAACTGGCTGACAAAGTCCCGGACCACACGTTCTGAAGGATATGCTGCAGTTTTTGCAAACGGGACCCACACTACTGCAATGCCCTCTTTCGACTTCCAGTTTCGCCAAGGAACCGAAGACAGCAAGTCGTACTGCATCCCCGTCGAAAATCTGGCGTGGCGAAGCAGGTCGAGAGCATTATGACGCAAAAGCAGGGTGTCATCCCGGAACAAACGATAGGCGTATGGTCTCACAGGAGAACTCACGCTCACATCGATGTCAAGCTCTCTGTAATTCCCGGATGACTGAAGACCGGACTCCCGTGCTGGGGCAATCCAAAGCACAGAAATAGATGTGGCCGGAGATGGCGAAATGAGTTCGAGATGGCGCCGCAATGAAATTGAACTAGCAATATCCGGAAACAGAACATCGCCAGTCAGTGTCTCTCCTCCGCTTACGCCGTTTTGTAATTTAAAAATGGGCATATTTGATAGGGCGAAGTACACGAGACTTTCGAACGACGTCACCCACTCATGCTCCGTGGCAATGCCGGGGGTTTCAAGCAGCAGCAGATAAGACACCTGGGCGACGAGGAGCCCGGCTAACTCGTCGACCCACACTTGCTGAATGTCTGGTTCGTACAACCCGCACGTCGGAGAAGGTGTGATACATAACTCATAGCGCTTCTCCAGAATTCTAATCGGCACGACAAGTGTATCTTCACGTAAATTACCGTCGTAACTGTGCGAGCCTCGGTAACTCACCCCAATCCTTTTATGGCTACGCCAACCCGCATCGAACACCGCTGCGTCAGATAGACGCAGTTTCACTGTGGAATCAAGGACCTGTGCGACGTGCGTCAGCCAAGTGTGGAGCGTGAACATGTCACAAAGGCTGGCTTCCAGGGTTCGTCGCGCACGGGCAACCTCAGCCTTCCGTTGCTGTAGTTGGGTAAATAAGAGGCTGTAGAATTGACGGGCCATCGCGGAGTATTTTACCGGCTCGGCAATCCAAATCAACGGCAGCCCCAAGTTCTCGGCGAGCATAACCGTCGCTTTAGAAAAGTCCGATCTCTTGCCGCCTTGAAAGAGGACCCCCGCTGCACCTGCCTGCTTTAGAAAGCGCAGGAGTAAGTCGAATGTCGACAGGTATCCGGGAAACATGCGTGATTCGACGAAGACCAACGCATCCTCAAACTCGTCGGTCTTTTGACGTGTGAGCCAAATTTGGTCTTGGTGATTGAGGAGAACCACATCCGCCGCCAGGCTGTCGATGTGGTTGTGCCCGGCGAGTTGCTCAGACAAACAGTCTAGCTTGTCGAGAAACGCACTAATAGGAATCATGTCAACTTCACCCGCTCACCATGAACACATGGGTAGTCAGTTATGATACGACATCGCTTGTATCGCTGGGTTATCGGTCAGGACTCGGGAGTACCGTTTGGAATCGGTTGGCTATCAATGTCTGCAAGTTGTTGTGTACGATTGAATTATATTGTAGGGAACAGGATTGTTTTCTGATTTATCAATCTACAAACACTAGTTTTGATACCTTAATAGTTTTGATGCCTTCTAGGGCACGCATTACACCATTGATGCCTTTTCACTATACTAGCAAATACAGAGGCTGTTGACACGTTCAACCACGGGTCTCCATGTGCTTAGACGGTTTCCAAACACTGCAGATTGTCATCATACCAGAAGTTAATGATCTCAGCGGTAATGACTGTCATAGAAATGTGATAACGCGCTTGCAGAGACTGTCGATTAACTCGACAGGTCACGAGCACGACACTTTTTCATCCACCATGCCTAAGCAGTACCCAGCCAACCGATCCGGCGGTCCCTTACGCACCTACGGTGCACAAGCGGCGGTCAGCCAGCCACTCCGATGAACCCTTACGCACCCACAGTGTGTAAGCAACGCCTGTTTTGCCGATTTTGGTGCTCCCTTACGTACCCACAGTGCGTAAGCAGTGCTCAGCCAACCGATCCGGCGGTCCCTTACGCACCCACAGTGCGTAAGCAGTGCTCAGCCAACCGATCTGGCGGTCCCTTACGCACCCACAGTGCGTAAGCGGCGGTCAGCCAACTGATCCGGTGGTCCCTTACGCACCCACGGTGCGCAAGCAGTGCTCAGCCAGGTACTCCGACGAACCCTTACGCACCCACAGTGCGTAAGAAACGCCTGTTTTGCCGATTTTGGTGCTCCCTTACGCACCCACAGTGCGTAAGCACCTACGAGTTAATCGACAGTCTCTCCCAGCGCGTTATTTCCGATTGAACCCATAGCCAAGACAAGGATTAGCGCGCTGTGGAAGTGCTAAATCCCCAACATTGGGAAATAGCACCGTGTGAACGCGCTATTCTTGTTCGATTCAGGAGATAACGCGCTGGGAGCGCGTTATCTCCACTGAACCCCTTTTCAGGCAGGTTGTATAGCGCGTTCTCAACTCGTTATTGGCCACACAGGCTCAATAACAAGTTCGGGACTTGCTACCTCCTAAGTCACGCCACACCATCAGGGAGTCAAAGGGCAGGCCGCACCCCCGTCGCCAACGGTGTGTGGTACATGCGTAAGTCCGGACTCGACAAGTCATTGAAGCCGGAGTTTAGCACAGATGTGTGAGTAGTATGTGCACGGGCGTAGCATGGGGAGTTGGGGAGGGCAAAATGGGCAGTGCTAAGCATCGTGGAACGTAGGGGAAGCGTCGGGGCGCCCAATGGGCACTGCCGTACCATCGTGGAATGTAGGGGAGTGTCGGGGCGGCGGAGCCGGCGCGCAAGGAACACTGGATCGGTGGAATCGCCCCTTGTACCGGCATACCGCGGTGTACCGGTACCATGGCCATCGCGCGAAAACTTGACCGCCGCTGCGAAAACTTACACGCCATCACGTGTTGTACGATGCCCCTCGTTTCGAGAGGTACTCAAAGACGTGATGATACGCGTTCACGATACTAAAACCGCCCACATAAGCTATCCATGTCCATGCAAAGTTCCAGCCATCTGAGTACACGACGCACTTAACGAGATACAGGCCGATGACCTCCACCAGTGTCATTGCCAGGGCTGCAACAGGAATGGCAATCCAACCCGCAATCCCATTTTTCTTGGCCACAATCATCGCACTGCCAATCACCGCATAAGCACCAAGCTCACATGCGGCCGCCCCAATGACACTGTGGGCACCACGGATGTCGGGCAGAAAGTACCCGAAACCTTTCGCATACCACAAATCGTTTAAATAGGTTCCGACGAGCGTCGTGAACGGCGCGACGACAATCACCGTCCGAGCATCTTTTTTCGCGAGCCACCAGCCAAGAAGTGCCCAAGGCATGACAAAACCAATCAAGAACTCCTTCAGACCTAGACTCATAGGCCAACCCTTTTTCGTTGTGATAACCCAAGCTTCGTAATGAGCTCCATGCACCAGTCTTCTCCAATATGGCGATGCAATATGCTTGGCACCTACTCCATATTGGCGTGGCGATCCTTTGCGATCTCGTTCGTTTGGTTCCGGAACTGGGCAAACTCAACGCAGACCGAGTCGAGTACAATGTGCGAAGCTTGATCGAACAGTGAACTGAGCGGCTGGATGGACGCGGTCTCCCCTGGCTTCCGGTACTTGGTTGCGGCCGGAATATGCAAGACGCTCGTACATGCGTCGGCCAGTGGCGAGTCCGGGTCTGTGGTGACGCCAAGAACGTGACACCCAAGCTTTCGAGCCTGGACACTGCGTTCGACAACACTGGATGTCGTTCCCGACCCTGACAAAGCAACCAGCATGTCCCCTGCCTTTATCGAAGGGGTGATGGTTTCACCCATCACGTAGACGGTGGCCCCAAGGTGCATTAACCGCATCGCGAAAGCTTTGGCCATCAGTCCGGAACGTCCTTCGCCAAGCACAAAGATCCTGCCTTCGTGTTCATGCAGCACGCGAGCAAAATCGACCAGTGCATCAGCATCCATCTTCTCCATCACTTTCTCAATCTCACGCATCACCGTTTGCAACGTCGACATACCTAGTCCCCCTCGATACTCTTGACCTGACTTCTGCGGACGCCGCCTCAGCTACAGCCCGTCGTCGACAGGCCTATAACATCGCCGCAGCGAACGCCTCGGCTGCTAAGCGGACGTCATCGGCACCTGTCACTGCCGATCCGACAATGCATATCTCTATCGGCAACTTGGCGAGGAGTGGAATTTGGTCGAGTGTGATCCCACCCGCCACCGCGATCCGCTCTATATCCGGATATGCCTGCCAGAATTCGTCCACCTTCGCGACGATATCACTCGCTGGCCCGTCCTTGGGAAGATGAATGCAGAACACGGCGTTCTTCAATCCCTGAAGGGCGGCAATCTTTTCCGGGGTCGTCTCCAAAAGATCAATTAAGATGTCACGTCCTCTGTTCTCTGCCACGCGGTAACAGGCTTCCACCGTTGCGCGCGCGGCTGCCCCCATGACGGTTGCATAGTCGGCCCCAGCTGCATAAGCAGCTTCAAATTCATAAGCACCTTCATCCATCGTCTTGATGTCGGCGAGAATCTTCGGCCTGGGACCGTTGTTAGAACCATTGCTAGAACCATTGCTAGCGCCATTGCTAGCGCCATTGTTAGGACCGTTGTCTCCGTCAAGGAGCTGACGAATGGCCCGGATCGACTCCATGCCATAGTCCTTGGTGAGTGACGTCCCGATTTCAACGATGTCGGCAATCTCCCGGACCTCACCCACGATGTCGAGTGCGCGGTCGAGAGGTACCCTGTCGATGGCAACCTGCAGCTTCAATTCCACTCAACTCCATTCACAAACATCCCTGTTATCGCGATTCCAACTCTGTGTTCAAACTCGACTTGACCAACCTCAACATCCAAACTCGATATTAAAACGCCATCTTCCACAAACTCGACACTCAAACTCGACACTCAAACTCGATGCTTAGCCAGGAAGGCAGCCAACTGCGCTTGACTCGGTAGTCCCTCATTGTCACCGGGGACCATGACTTGCATCGCGCCGATGGCGTTGCCCCGCATCACCGCGTCCCGAAGGGACAGGCCGTCAAGCAGGCCGCTAATTACACCAACGGCAAACCCATCGCCGGCACCGACCGTGTCGACAACGTGATCCACAGAGAAACTCGGCACGACGTATGGTTTACCACCGAGATCGACATCGACGTCTAAATCCACATTGAGATCGACATCTAAATCCACATCTAGATGGACATCAGTATCTAAACTGATGCCTAACTCCAAATCCGAATCGACGTCTACGTACGCACCGCGGGGCCCCAATTTGACAATGGTGCCTTTCACGCCAAGTTGGCGGTAAAACGCTGCAATCTCACGTTCATCGGAACTGCCGGTCAGTATCGCACCTTCCCCGATTCCAGGCAGGATAATGTCACACAAAGCCGCAGCCCGATTCACCGTTTCCACCATGGTCTCGGTGTCGGGCCACAAGGATGGGCGCAGGTTCGGGTCAAACGAGACGCGTATCCCTCGTTCCTTCGCCTTCTTTATGAGGGCAAATTCCGCCTCCCTCGCATCGGTGGAAAGCGCCAGTGGAATTCCCGTCACATGAACGTGATGGACATTTGTCAGGTCGATGTGTTCGATATCCGCCCGCGAAAGATGCGACGCGGCGGAGTTTTTGCGGAAGTAGACCACCTCCGGATCTCCCGTTGTCACCTTTGACTTGAGCTGAAATCCGGTCGGATATGTGTCGTCAATTGTAACGCCAGCATCATCAAGACCCGTGTCACGGAGTAGGCGGTGAATGTATTTGCCAAACGGATCGTCGCCAAGCCGAGTCACATAGGTCACAAAATTACCGAGCCGGGCAAGGCCAATCGCCACGTTCAACTCTGCTCCAGCAACAAATCTCGTATAGTGGTTGATTTCATCAAGCGGCCCCACGTCATCCGCCACAAACATCGTCATCGGTTCTCCAAGTGTCACAATACGTTTCATGATGTCACCAACTCTTCCCTAGGACGTTTCGTGCCAACTCCCGAGCCAGGCGCGGGTCTTTGCTGTATATCAAAAGCCACTGCAGCAACTGCGGATGAACCGAAAGCCCGCAAGCTTGTCTTGAGAACTCCACAGCAGCCAATTCCTCAATCTTTCTATCCAGTGCTGCCCCGGTTCGTTGCAAAGTGAATTCCCGTCTGCGAAGACCGAATCTGCGCCAGGGTTTTGCAAGCTCGCCAACACGCGCCCGCTCTGCATTCTTGTCCGCAGCCGTTCGCGTGGCGTGGGACCAGACGTGGAAGTACTCGTGCCACAGCACCACGTCCAAGACTGAGATGGATCCGAGGGCCTGTGAGAGCCCGGCCAACTCAAGATGCGCGGTAACGGAGTGCACACTCGCCATGGATACCGATATCCATCGCGCTGTCGGATCAAACGCCGCGAAATGAATATAGTGGTCGTCGAGCGGCCCCGGTATCTCCTCTACCACACGGACACCGTATCGCTCAATCTCCGAAATCGGTGTGAGCCGTCCGCCGCCGACCTGCAGTTTGTCGTGCTGGTGGCTGTGCTCCTGCTCCTGCTCCTGCCCTTGCCACTGGCCATCCTCCCGGCTGGTCACTTGGTCCTGCCGCTGGTCGAGCAACCAAGCCCAGTGCTCGCTCGCAGTCTGTCTTGCAGCGGACACCATCTGGGAGAGTGCCGCCATCACGTCCGGCGCATCTGGAGGGTCCGCCAGGTCTGGTGGGTCTGGCGGATCCGTCAGCTCTGGCGGGTCCGGCGGATCTGTCACCCCCGTCCCACCCGCCAACCCCTTCGGGCCAGCTGGAAAACTGCCAATGGTAAACCTCGCCCACGCCACGTCCCGCACGTTGAGGAGCGCCCGGGTCAGTTCGTCAAGCGGAAGCTCCGAATCAGAAGCCATTCTTACCACCGACAAGGATGATTTCCGTGCTGTCGTCGACATCAATCATCTCTGTCGCGAGCACGTTCTGAATCTGTTCCACAGTAGAGATGCCGGAGTAGTCAAGCAGGCGCGCGCCGATGATGACAAACATGTCCGGCGTGACCATGATGTCGCTTTGATAGGTCATGCAAGCATCCCACAGTTTGCGTAATGACGAATCGAGGTCGCCAACCGTCGTGGTTCGCACGAGCGCGTCCCGGCGCTGGATTTTCACGAATCCCTTCTTGTCGACAATGCGCAGGTTTTTCGGCCCGCTGCCTGTCTTCGCGAAAATATAGTAGCCGCTGCCAGCCGCCTCAAGCTGCGTGTTTGACGCATCCACACCCATCGACTCCGCGGCAATCCATCGCGCCTCTTCTTCTGTGCACTCTTTGCGCAGGTCGGTCGTTTTTACCTCGGTCGATCCGGTGGCGATAGCCGTCACCTTCTGCGTCTGCGCGTCGATCTCGATGTGCACCTCAACCGTCTCCGGCACCGCACCGTTGCTGATGGCCCTATCGGCTGCTTCCCGCTTGATTTGCGCGATGTCACTGGTGCTGGCGTTTGGAATCACGCGTTCAACCACGTCGCGAACCATGGCGAGGGCAACACCGATAGAAGAAATGACTTCTGCGTTCTCTGGAATCTGATACTTGAGTTTCATCCTGTCGGCTGTAAACGGCAGCAGTGATGCCGCACCTCCACCGACACCGACAAGCACCATTTGGTCCGACTCCAGGCGATAACGTGCGGCCAGTTCATCAATGACGGTGACGATTTTCTCCGTAGCTTTAGCAAGGATCTGACGCGCAGCGTCTTCCACAGACACGCCAATCATATCTGCAAGAGGCTGCATCGCTTTTCGGCAACTCTCCTGGTTGCCGTACGCATAATAGGCTGGGTCCACAAGACCGAGAACGTTGGCCGCGCAGGTATTGGTGATGGCGACGCGCGTCCCGTCCACGCCTTCAATGGCCACATAGTCATCGGGATCGTCCGTCTTCGGCTGCACAAATTCAACCTTGGCGCCATCGAGAAGAGCTGGGTCAGTAAACGCGGCATACGGCAAGCCGGCAATGTGTGCGCTCCGCGGGCCGACATCGACAATCTTGCCGCCCGACACCCGCACCATGCTCCCGCCGGCGACCCCAAGCACGCGGACGTCAAGGGAACTGATATAGGTTCTGTGCCCGCCGACAACAGAGTAGTCGACCGTTGGGCGGCCGTTTTTAATCACGCCGATGTTTGTACTCGTTCCGCCCACCTCGAAGTAGACGCCGTTTGAAGCGCGCAGGTACATGAGCGATCCGACGACACTCGCCGCAGGCCCAGACAACATGGTGAGCACTGGGCGCTTCTTCATTTCCTCGACTTCCATGACGCCGCCGTCACCGCGCATCATCATGAGCGGCACTTTGATACCGGCACGACGTACGCTTTCTTCCGTGCGTGAGGCAGTGTCGAGCATCTTCGGGAGAATGCTGGCGTTGATGGCCGCCGTCCGGGTGCGCACCGTGAGTCCGTACAATTTACTGATGTCGGAAGCAGCGGTGCAAGGGAGACCGAGACCTTGGGAAATCTCCTTAACCATTTCTTCCTCGCTTCCGCCGTCGACACCAAACGCTTTACTGGCGACAATCACGGCTGCGCCCTGGTTCTTCAGCCCCTTGACGGATGTTTCGACTGTTGATTGGTTCATCTGTTTCATCTTGATATAGTCGTGAGCCGTGTGGATGAACTTGCCCGTTCCAAGTGGAATGTCGTCGATGCGGCTTTGTTTCTTGACCAGCATCCCCTCGAGGCCGCCCTTACCGATGCCAAGCACGCCAACTTTCGCGACGTCGCCCTCGAGCAAGGCATTCGTTGCCTGAGTCGTGCTGTGCGCAATGAAAATGACCTCATCAGGCTCAATTCCGTTCTCGTCGAGACATTTATGAAAGCACTCTACGATGCCGTGAGCCACACCGAGTTCATGATCGTGCGTTGTAAACACGCTCGCCTTGCCGATAATCTCGTGGCTATCGTTGTCAATTGCGACCGCCTTGGTGTGAGTCCCGCCTACGTCAATACCGACCCGGACTTGTCTGTCTGTCATGATGGCCCCATCCTTCCATAATCGTTGGTACATTCGGTGCTGCACTTCTCTACATACATGCCTGGTGCTCCACGTGTCTTAGTACTTTCTGATGCTCCCTACTTCTTAGTACATTCCTGGTGCTCCCACGCTGGCGTAGAAGGCTAGCGCACGCCAGCGGACGGAGAGCCAGGAAGCTTAGACTCAGACAAGCAATATCTTATTTAAACATGAACGTCGCTACCACTTCGTTGATAAAGACGACGACCCAAGCCCAGAACATCCCCGTTTTCAAGAATTCCTTAACGGTCAGCTTGGTGTAGTTAATGGCCCACAGGTTCCAGGACTGCGTGGCGTCTGCTGAAATCGCCATCGAGATGGTCGGGATGTAAAGCAGCGGCAACAGCATGGCCGGTGAGAAGATGTGGAGGCTGGACAGAATTGCGACCGTCGCACTGCCTGCGCCCCAAACCATCAGCGGACCACGGAACAGAGCCAGCGGTGCAGCGATACCAAGGATAACCGCTAATACCAGAGCGCTGTGTGGAATCACAGGGCTGATGAGCGGGTTAAAGATGTGTGCGTCCATGCCTGCCGCCTTGCCAAACATCGCGAGCATGAACAACATACCAAGCAGCAGACCAACATCTGCTACGCCGTCGTACAACGTCTTCTGGATTATCGCCACAGCTTCTTTGACCTTAAATATTTTCTTTGTTAGCAAAAGGGCGAGGATAATCGCGAGCAAAATGGCAGGGACAGGTTGCCATCCGAAAGCAATCGCCATCAAAACAGGGACAATCGGAACAATGAAGGAAATCGCAGGTGCACTCTCTGTTGACGGCTGCACTTGTGCGGCCCAAGCGCGCTGAAGCTTACTCGGACGGAGATTGAATGCAAGCATTGCAATGATGAAGATGACCTGTACAGCCATAGCCACAAAGCCGAAGTGCAGCCAGGACGGACCGTACTTTACGGTTGGGAAGAACAATTGAATCTGTTTGAACAAGACGATGTTCACGTACATGCCAGCACCAACCGACAACGTGAACGACGAAGCCGCAACACGCTTTGGCACACCGAGTGACAACAGAATCGGTAAAATGATAACGCCGATGGCGATAACCGCACCGACACCGAACGTGCTGGTAAAGATGAGGCTCGTGACAATGGACAACAAGATGGTCACAACGAGCGGTTTGTCGCCGCCGAGTTCCACCGTTTTCCGAATGATACTTCCGGCAATTCCCGTATCCACGATGATGCGCCCGAACCAACTACCGAAAATAACCACGAGTGCGGTGACCGCGTACGATTCAGCGCCGCCTTCAATCACCTTGTTGACTGCGTCTTGATAGTGGATGCCTCCAATGAGAATCCAGAGAATGGCCATGATGAAGAATCCAATCATCAGGTTGCCGCCCTTTACGGCGTACCAGATGAGGCCAAAATACGTGAGAAGCAATAAAATTCCGAGAAAAATGTCCACGCGATTGCCCCCTTCCAAGTTTTCAGTTGCACCACTCAGTACTCATGTAGTAATGACTTCGCATCATGTCATGTCATGTTGTAATCGTGTCGTAATCATGCTGAACCATTTCGTAATTAAGTTGGCGAACTGGAATGTTACATCTTGTCGTCATCAGGCTGACGAACTCAAATATTACGTCCGGTCTCGCCTTCTCGCCCAAGCATCACCACCTTTCAAGAGCATCGTAACCGCTTACAACTTGCTGACCGTCACGAACGCGAGCTAGGTTCACCTTGTAAGGCGCTCACGTACAAGAGACTCAGTGACCACTAGCCCGTGACGATAAACTTACAGACCAGGGGCCGATCCGTTTGACTCCTCCGTTTGACTCCTCCGTTTGACTCCTCCGTTTGACTCCTCCGTTTGACTCCTCCGTTTGGCTCCTCCGTTTGACTCCTCCGTTTGGCTTCACCCCGTGTTCTCTTCGATCCAGTGCACACCTCGGTCGAGCACCTCAAAGGGTCTCTCCCCGCAGGGATATTCCAGTGCAATGGGGACTTCCGTCGGAAGCACCGAGAGAATTTCCACCAACGGCAGCACGCCTTCACCGAGTGGGACCGCGTTCGGAACACCTGCGATAAACTGAACATCTTTCAGGTGGATATAGCTGACGAACTCGGACATGCGTTTGGCGTTTTCGAGCGGATCCTCACCCACCCACGCCCAGTTTGCAACGTCAAAGGTGTACCTTATCGGGAGTCCCAATGCTTTGGCCTGAGTCAGAAATGTGTGCAGCCCCTCCACCGTGCCATTGTGCATGGTCTGGTCGTTCTCTACGGTGAATAGGCCCCGGTACCGGGTGAGTCTATCGTTCATCCAGGCGAGGTCTTCGTCAGTCCATCCGGTGAAGTCGCCGCAATTCCACTTGACCGCCTTTGCGCAAAGGACTTCTGCCTCCGTGAACACCCGGTCGATTTCCTCTCTCGCCAGACGACCTTCTACGAACAGCGGGTGTGGAATCGAATAGAACAAAGTGATTCCATGCCGATTCGCCTCGTGTGCCGTCTCCCGCATCTCCTCAATGCCGGAGAAAAATTCACGGCGAACCTCAACAGTGCGGACGCCCAGGTTCTTTGACTCCGCCAAGAATACTTGCTGCATTTGTCCTTGCTTGACCAAATCCATAAACGCAATCGTGTTGATAACCATCTGCTGCCTGTTCATGCTGTGTGCCTCCTACCATTCTCTGTGTACCGGTTTCGTAAATCGGTACACATTACCAGCTCGTGCAGAAGCTGATGAACCTGTAACGAGCCGTCGCTGTGTCACGGAGAGTATACGCTTTCACGGATTGTAAAATTATTTTCTATACCTCTGACTTTGACATTTACTTTGACACTGCGTTCCTGACACTAGAGCCGCGGACAATCAGTTCCGATGGCAACTCTATTAACTTCGGCTTTGGTCGGTTGTCCTTGATGCGCTGTATCAATCGCAGCGCAGATTGCACACCAACGTTATAGGACGGCTGTGAAATCGTCGTAATGCCAGGTGGTATCAGTGACGCCCAGTCCCAATCGTCATATCCCACAACCCCAAGGTCGTCTGGCATCACTAAACCTAGTTGACGGATAGCCTTTACCAAGCTTAAGAGCATCACACCATTGACTGCAAAGGCAGCTGCAGGGCCGTCGTCCATGTTGAGAAACGCCTGCAAGCCGCGGGCAAGCGCGCCGACATCCGACGGATCGATAACGTGTACCCACTTTTCTCCGTCCACGCCAAACAAATCGCAACAAGCCTTGAGAAAGGTATGGTACCGAACGTATCGTGTGCGAACCTGGGAAATTTCTTGTGTGATAAAAGCAACTCTCTCGAACCCTTGCTCATAGAGATGCTGGATTGTGCGATATGTCATTTCGGCGTTATTACTCGTGACTGTGTCAAGACTGAGGGTTTCCATCGGCCTATCAGCCACCACAATCGGAATGCCCTCATCTTTTAACTCAAGCAGGAAGTCATCGTTCTCGCCGGTGATGTTGACAATGAGGCCTTCCACACGGTTGTCAATGAGTGACCGTATGTACTCTCTTTCCTTCTCTGGATCATTGTCGGTGTTTGCAATGATGGTCTGATAACCGCGTTCTTTACAAGTGTCCCCGACACCTTTGACAAGAATCGACGAAAACGGACTGCCGATATCCGCAACCAACACACCAATCAGGCCACTACGGTTTGACTTTAGGCCGCGCGCCAAATTGTTCGGGCGATAATCCAACTCCTCAATCACGGTTTGAATCCGTTTTCTCGTTTCATCTGACATAAACTCAAACCGACCATTCAGGTACCTTGATATGGTCGTTTTAGACACTTTGGCCAGACTTGCCACCATGTCAATTGTCGGTTTGTCTGCTGCCATGACGAAAACTCCTGTCTGTACACCAATCTCGACATCAGAAACGAGCGCGGGACTGGGGGTGAAATAGATGACGTGCGGAGAATCTGGTAGAAATTGATGAATAGAAACCGATGAACGGAACCAGTTTACGAAACCGGTACACATGGATTGATTGTAGGTTAATTCGACACTTCAAAAATGTCAAGAATCTTTTGTGCTGTCTAATTATGTGCTGTCCAATTACATGACCACGAGTGGTCAAATACACTGCGTTTTACGATGTGAAAACCGAGGACCTTGCCATACTCCATCACTTGCCATACGCCATCAATAGAGATTTTCTGAACAGAAACAACAAGCTGCCTTTGACGAGGAACTCAGCACGCTGACAGAAAAACTGAGCCACGCAAGTCAGCGGCTCAGGTCTCCATAAATAGTCCATCTGTACTGCTGCACTATATACCCATGGTGGTATTATCAAATTATCAAACAACATATGAAACAGGAATGTTCAATGGACGTTTTTTCTGGGAGGTCTAGTAAATGGTGCGATTAATAAATGAAAGTGCTCTTGACAGAACATTGCGTACTATAATTGGGATTGTCCTTGTCGTGAGCGGATTCTACACCTCGCCCGCTTTGTCAGTGGTTCTATTTGTCCTTGGCGCAATTGCATTGGCAACTGGCATCTCTGGCTTCTGCCCGCTATACAAGCTCTTTCGAATTAGCACGCGAAAGCCGTCGTAATGCACTTCCTGACGAACCGAGCAAGGCTCTACCTCCCGATACGTGGTGTGTTTCTGACAACGCCACCTTATCGGGAGATTTTATGTCCCCCCCTTTGCGCCGAATTCCCCTTACCAGTGACATTGCGCATTAGAATGAACGTTCATATTGAATGATCATTCTAATGTACGTTATAATCGAGCTGTTTGGAGGTGACACCATGCGTGGCGATGCTGACGGAAGAAAACAGAAGATATTGAACACAGCGCGCAAACTATTCAGCGAGAAGGGGTACCATGGGGTTTCCGTCCCGGATATCGCACGCGCGTCAGAAGCGAGTGTTGGTTCCATCTACTACGTGTTTAAGGATAAGGAAGACATTTTGCTCAGTCTGCTCGGCGATTTAAACAGTGTATATCAGGAGGTGTTTCAAAGAGGTAGAGAGATTGCAAACCCGCTTGAGCGGTTTGAGTACGCTGTACGTGGACTCTACCGTTCCATCGATGAAGAGTGGGAGTTATTCATCATTCTGTACAAAGACTACGGAACACTAGACAAAGATACTTTGCGTCAAGTCCTCAAAATGGAACGTGAGACATCCAGCGTGATTGCTCAGATGATTCATGACGGACAAGAACAGGGGAGTTTCCATCCGGGTGTTGACGCCGACATGCTCGCGTTTGATGTGCTGAGCCTCGGACACATGTGGGCCTTAAAGAAAACCACCCGTCTTCGCAAATGGTTGTCGTTGCAGCAGTATACCGAGTCTCACCTGAAATTTTTTATGACCCTCTTGCAGCATGGGGATGCCTAACTTCTGCCGGCATTCATGAATGCGCCTTCAGAGAGAAAGGAGAATGAGCGTTGAACCCGTCACAGCTTGAGGTCGATGACGTCGCTCCCTGGGGTACACCAGAGCCGTGCTGCGCCTTGTTGGCGCATCGGCAGCATTTCGAAAAGAAGGTTCATCAAGTCACACATCGAGTGTACTCAGCTGTCGGATACTCTCTCGGAAACTGCATCCTCATCGTCACTGATGCGGGGAACGTTATCGTAGATACGACTGAAAGCATCGAGGCAGCCCAGGAAATCAAAGCGGAGTTTGACAAAATTTCCCCACAACCGGTTGCAGCCGTGATTTACACGCACGGCCATCAAGACCACACGCACGGAACGTCCGTATTCGCGACAAATCAAACACCCATCTACGCGCATCGCAAAACCAGGGAGTTTCTAGATCAGCAATTCAACCAATTACAGCCAATTCTATCTCTCCGAGGCAGACGGCAATTTGGCCTGTTGCTCCCTGAGAATTACGTGCCAAGCAGCGGCCTCGGGCCGCGGCTTCGAATCGACAGGTCACGGTTACCCATCCTGATGCCGCCCACAGATGTTTTCGACGATGTGCGTCAGTTGGAAGTCGGCGGTATCAAGATGGTACTTCAGGCAGCACCTGGGGAGACGGACGACCAAATCTTCATATGGATGCCGGATGAGAAAGTATTGCTGAGTGCTGACAACTATTACCCAGCGTTTCCAAACCTGTACACCATTCGCGGGACGGCTCCGCGTCCTGTACAGCAGTGGATTCACTCCTTGGACAAAATGCGAGACCTCGCTCCCGAGTTTCTCGTACCAAGCCACACGCAGCCCCTGTACGGAAGCCATCACATTGTCGGCCTGTTGACTCAGTATCGCGACGCCATCCAGTACGTACATGATGCTGTCATTCGAGGGGCGAATCAAGGTAAAACCCCGGATGAATTGGTGGCGGAAATTCGCCTGCCAGCGCATCTCGTCAACCAGCACGAACTTCTCGAACTATACGGCAAAGTTTCGGAGTCTGTGCGTGCAATTTACGACGGCTATCTTGGCTGGTTCGATGGAAATGCGACAAATTTAGAACCTCTTAGGCAAAAACAACGGGCGGAGCGCATCGCAAAACTCGCGGGTGGGGTCTCCAGTCTCGAGGCTGAAGCCAAGTCCGCACTGCATCGTCAAGACTTCCAATGGGCCGCAGAAGTGGCCGAGATGATGCTTCAATTGAGCCCGGATGACCGCGAGATGAAGTTGCTGAAGGCAGAAGCTTTGTTTCGGTTGGGAGAGGCCGCCATCAACTCCAATTCACGGTCCTATTACTTCCACCAAGCCTTGGAGTTAACTGGGCAGATTCGCGTAAACCCTGTGTCTGAAAACGCGCGGCGGGCGTACGCTCAGGCGATGTCCATCCATCAATTTTGCACCAACATGCCAGTCTGGCTCAACCCGTTGACAAGCGCGGCCGTGACCATTTGCGCCAACGTCCACGTCGTGGATGTAGACCAGTCGTTCATCGTCAACGTGCGCCTAGGGGTAGCGGAGGTCCGCAGCGGAACACAGGCCTCCCCTGACATCACAGTTCGTGTGCGGGCGCAGGACTGGAAGGACCTGATTCTTCGCGTGCAGAACGCAGAGAGCCTTGTCACGGAAGGGCGCGTTGCCCTCGTTGGGGAGTCGCTATTGTTCGAGCAACTGGTAACGATGTTTCAAGAGTAGCAGCGTGATGAATTCACAAACACCAGCATCCCGTGACGTTTGTTAGGGTTTAACTGAACAGACGTTCACAGAGAGGTAGGAACATCTATGAATGAATTCTGTTAGTAGGGGGAAGCCCGTCCATGACCGTGGAGAAGAGTCGGAAAACGTCTTTATTCCGAGAGTTGCAGGTTTATCCAGTCGGTGGTTACCGCATTTGGCTTCTGGTAATTGCGTTGCTGGCCAATGTGGTCGCGTACTATGAAGGCCAGATGTCCGCCGTATTGCCGCTTATCCTCAAAGACCTCCATATGAATCTGACAACGTATGGCCTCATTAGTGCCGTATCTACCGCCGCCGGTGCATTCGGCGCATATTTTAGCGGGCGCCTGGCAGATGCGCGCGGACGGGTATTCGCACTGGTCCCAAGCCTATTCCTCACCGCATTCTGCGTCTATGCGATGGTACTGGTACATTCACCGCTCGGGCTGCTCGTGATTCGCGTCATCCTATCACTCGTGGAAGGCAGCGCGGTCACCGCAACTGCCGGTCTGGTCCGAGACCTCTCCCCACGAACTGGGCGCGCAATCGCATACGCATTCTGGGGGTTCGGACCTACCGGATCAACCTTGCTCGCCACGAGTCTGGCCGGCTGGACCCTACCCTTGTGGCGCACTTGGCAGTCCCAGTTTTATTTGGAAGGTACAATCTCGCTACTACTAGCGATTCTTGTGGCATTCAACATCGCAGATATTTCCCCCAGCCTGCGCGGACAGGTCATCGACAATGTGAGCCGACTGGCAAGTATGCGTGATTCAGACCTGACCTCTGCGCCTGCTCCAAATCCCAAGGTTTCAGAACTGCTGCGTTACCCACATGTTTGGGCGAGTTTGTTGGGTATTTCACTGTTCCTTGTGCCGTACTACACCCTCACCCTATACGGCCCAACCATGCTGGTTGAAACCTTCCGATACTCAACGGCACAAGCGGCCGGCATGTTTTCAGCCGTGTGGGTGATGTTTTTCATTTTCAAATTCATTGCGAGCTATCTCTCTGACCGACTGCAACTGCGCAAGGTTTTTTCACTCACGGGCGGAATTGGCGCGTTTGTGGCCCTGTTGCTGTTTGCGTCCGACGTAAAGCATCACTCCGGACATGGTGCGCTGCTCTTAAGTTTGGTCAGTGTGGGTATTTTCCTCGGCGTGACTTATACACCATGGATGGCGATGTTTTCCGAAACGATGGAGACGATTCGCCCCTCATTGCAGGCGAGTGGTTGGGGAGTTTTCGGGTTGTGCGTCCGAGTCATGATTACCATCCTCCTCGTCGTTGCACCGCTAATGGCTGAGAAGAGTCATTCTTGGGCGCCATGGGCGTACGTGATGACCGTCACAGAGTTCCTGTTCATTCCGGCTCTCCTGCTCATGAAGGGACGCTTTAGACGTCAAGTTCCACAGAGCATTGAAAGCATGAGTGCGAATCTATAGGCAGAGCCAATACACGTTTGCGGTGTTTTGCTCGTAGTCCCGAATTAATTTTTTCGCAATTTGCGCAATTTGATATAAAAAACGGGGTGAAGACGGTGAACAAACGGTACAATTTCCTCCTCATCATGGTCGATCAAGAGCGTTACCCTTCTGTCTATGACAACGACGAGTTGCGGGAGTGGCGCAAGAACAGTCTGTTGGCACAGGCGTTCTTACGGACGAACGGTCTGAGCTTTCACAACCACTACGCTTCGGCGACTGCATGCAGTCCGAGCCGAGGTACACTGTTTACGGGGCATTACCCATCGCTGCACGGAGTCTCGCAGACGACCGGCGTGGCCAAAGATGCCTTCGATGATAACATGTACTGGCTCGACCCCAACACGCTGCCTACGATGGGAGAATACTTTCGGGCCGCGGGGTATCGTACATTTTACAAAGGCAAGTGGCACGTTTCCGACGAGGACATCCTTATCCCCGGAACACACCATGCGCTGCCGACCTACGATGTTACCACCGGGGCTGCTGACCCTGACAAGGAACACCTCTATCTTCAAGCCAACCGGCTTAATCCATACGGGTTTGATGGCTGGGTAGGGCCAGAACCACACGGCAAACATCCACGCAACTCTGGGGCGTCCGCTGGCAGCGGAACACGCGGTCGCGATGAGGTGTACGCAGAGGAGACAATCGAACTCATTGAGTGGCTCGACAGAGCCAAACAACATGCAGAACACGAATCAGATAAAGAACCTTGGCTGATTGTCACATCGTTTATTAACCCACACGATATCGTACTATTCGGTGCATTCACCGCTGACAACCCCCGCTTCCACTTTGACGCCGATGGGGTACCACACATCCCCGCGCCGCCAACCGCAGAGGAAGCCCTCGACACCAAGCCGAGTTGCCAAGCAAGCTACCGGTCCGTCTACCCGCAGGCCTTACAGCCCATTCTCGACAAAGACTTCTACCGGCGCGTTTATTATTCGCTTCAGAAGCAGGCAGACGAGCAGATGATGCGGGTCCTCGAGGCGCTTCGGAAATCTAGCTTCTATGAAGATACCATCGTTCTCTTTGTGTCCGATCACGGTGAACTCCTCGGTGCCCACGGTATACATCAAAAGTGGTACACGGCGTACGAAGAGGCTATCCACGTTCCCTTTGTCATCCACAACCCGCGTATCTTCCCGCACGGGCGCGATGCGGAACTCATCACCAGCCACGTGGACATTTTGCCGACGATGTTGGGGCTGGCAGGAATCGATGTAGAAGAAGTCCAACATCAGCTTCAATGGCGCTTCAGTGAAGTACACCCGTTTGTGGGACGGGACTTGTCGAGTTTCGTGCTCCACGACAAGCAACCGGAGGCAGCGCCCGTGTACTTCATGACGGACGACGATGTAACACGAGGTTTGCACCAGATAAACTTCAGGAATCTGTCCTACCAGTCGGTGACCCAGCCGAACCACGTGGAGAGTGTGATTGCCACGCTGCGTATGAACCATAACGGGCTGTGCACGAACGATGAGTTGACGATAAACAGCCATCAGGTCATATGGAAGTACTCACGTTACTACGATAATCCCCAGTTTTGGACGCATCCTGGCGTCAAAGACGTTGTAACAGAACAAATGGCGTCTGACGACGAGACCGGTTTCTCCCGTTGTGTGACGCGGGTGAAGACCGAGCCTGTCCCCGATGAATTTGAGATGTACAACCTGACCGACGATCCGCTCGAGGAGAAAAACCTCATCAACCCGAAGTATGCCACGCCAGAGATAAACGCCATCCGTGATGTCCTCGACGGCCTGTTACGAGAGCAATGTAAGGCGAAGCGTCTCTCACCGACGAAGGGGTTGGTGCCTGGCATGCCGTGATATGAGGTTGCTGCCTGGCATGCCGTGATTTCAGACGTTTGTGCAGGAGTTCTCTCGTCCCGGTAAAGCTGGTGAAAAAGGTTGGTCATTTCAATGCGCTCGATGGCCATTATATTCCAACGGTGCCATATGAATGATGGAGGAAGCCCCACAGTGGGGCTTCCTCCATGCAAAGAGAGCATTGGTAATGCAAACATATGTTCCCTTAGTGTACAATAGGCTTAGAAAAGGGGCGGGATTATGGTGAAAATGGAATTTAAGGATTACGGCCATCCCATCATTTCACTTGAGCTTGTTGTCGACGAGGATACGCGGATACTGCATATCCTGGACGAGAGTCTGGATTCCCACGCCTTTCTAACTTGGTTCAACGAGTCCATGCAATCTCGCATTCTCAACCGATTGGGCGAGCCGGACGATCCGTTACGTTGGACGTGGCTATGTTACAATCAGGACGGCTTCCTAACTGAGTACCGTTTTGAATTTCGCCACATCCCGTTTGATGCATACAAACTGCACGAACCGTTTGCTCTCGAAATGACGAGACGGCTACGCGTGTGGATTGGTGCAGACATAAATCTTGGACGTCTAGGGGACAAAACCAGTGGTGCCAATTAAGTTAGAGAAATTTGTGAAAGACTTTATAACTACGAATCCGGGCGAAAACAAACAGAACATCCGCCGAAGTCTAATAGCCGCTGTAAAGGCCAAACAGAGCGGATCGCACTGTATGCAATGCGGGGACGTGATTTGGGCCATTGGCTCTGCAGTGTGCGGATGGAACGGGTGTTTTACCTGCATCACGGGAGAAGCCGACTCGTCCGTCGACTATGAGATTGATACCGTTTGCTGGTAAATCAATTCAAACCGGAAGGTGGCCACAATATGGCTCGTTCCCTCTTTGTGCCACCCGCGGTGCCACCTGCGGCGCCACCCGCGGCGCTCCCCCTGTCCGACTCTCTCTCCCGCTGTTCGCACCGCTGCCATCCTGCTTGGTGACCGGTCGCCCCACGCTCCTACCACGTAACGCCCTCGGCGCCCCATGTCGGCCCCCTATGTCGGTCCCCCTATGTCGGTCCCCTGTGTCGGCCCCCTATGTCCGCCCCCTATGTCGGTCCCCTTACTTCTTCACGAGGCCTCGAAACCACTGCTCCGGCTGACGCAAAAACATTGCATCGACGCCGTATTGGTCCTTCACCTGATGGCCGCGAGTCAGCAGCTCATCAAACAAGTCGTTGCGCGCCTGCCACGGCAACTCATTTAACTCTGCCATTGTTCCTGCTTGAACGAGGAAGCGAACCACATCCTCCACGGACCTGACATCGACCCTCCACTCCTCCGTAAAACACTCAAACGTCGAGAACCAGCTTGGCGCTAGGTTTGGCACGGTGTCTTGCACAGGCATGGTGGTCTTCGATGTCGCCACGAGTCCCCTCTGAAACAGCGGTTGAAACCAATCGACAAGAAAATCTTCCCTGGCAATATCGAGGCTGTACAAGGTTGTGAAGAATCCGCCCGGTTTAAGAACACGATGGATTTCAGTCAGTGCTTTCGGGACGTCCGTAAAATGCAGGA
This sequence comes from Alicyclobacillus curvatus, assembly GCA_017298655.1. Taxonomy (GTDB): domain Bacteria; phylum Bacillota; class Bacilli; order Alicyclobacillales; family Alicyclobacillaceae; genus Alicyclobacillus_B; species Alicyclobacillus_B curvatus. The sequence continues at coordinate 4,494,981 of CP071184.1, read as the reverse complement.
ACAGGCTGCCTGTGACTGCATCAAAGGTGTTGTCGCCAAAGGGGAGGCGTTCGGCACTCGCCTGCAAGAACTGCACGTTGTCTACTTGCCTCCGTTCCAGCTTGGAGGTGGCGCGGCAGAGCATGCCTGGCGACGGATCGGTCGCGACAATCTGCCCCTTCTCCCCGACAAGCTCGCATAGACCGTCGTCCAAGGTCAAAGCGCCGGCACCGCATCCAAGTTCAAGCACTTTCATGCCAGATTCGATGCCACTCCAAGCCAGTAACTTTCTCCTTGCCCCGTGAATGTCCGGCGTGTACTTCTCCACCAATTCCTCGTAATCAGCCATGCTTGTAAAATGCGCTGTGCGAATCAGTTGCTCCCGTTGCTTCAAATACCCGCATGCTTCCAACTCTGACTTGCACTGCTGAAATAGCTGTTCCCCCGATTCGGTTAAGCGCAGGAATGTCACACCCTGTTCCGTATGCTGAGAGAATAATCCGTGGCTGAGTGCGAATTCGACGTCATCTTCCAAGGGGCGCTCCAACCAGGGGCGGTGCCACTGTCCCGAGAGATACGCGTCCGTCGCGAGCTGCCCGTAGTAACGCAACACCTGTCCATCGAGGAAAAACATGATTCGTGCGTACGTCGCAAGCAGGGCCGATCCGTCGTCTTGCCTCACAAATTCCTTGATGAGCGTCTGCGCCACCAATATCATCTCATCGGTAATGACCAAGGTACCGAGTCTCATATTGCTCAGGTATGCAGCGGTTGATAGGAGCGTCTCGTAGTACATCTGCTCGCGAAAGGTATTTGATACGTCAGCAAAATCCCAAGGGGACTTCACCTTTCTGTAAATCACGGAGAGCTCGTTGGCCAGCTTATGCATCCAGTTATTCTGACTGTCGCTCACCCGTTTTGTATCTCCCATGTATGCCAACCAAGGGGCAATGACGATATCGAGTTTCACCATTTCGGCAAATCCGTGACCAAAGTTCTCGCTAGTCATTGATTTCATCACCCTCACCTATGTCTATCTTCCTAGCAAAAGTATACATGTTTTCTAGCGATAATCCTGGTTTTCTAGTTATCATGGTTTTCTGATTACCCTGGTTTTCTGATTATCATCGTTTTCTGATTACCTTGGTGTCGTAATTATCCCGACTTTCTGATTACCTTGGTTTTCTACCGATTATCTATCAAGTGATTCTTATCGCTGGACTCGTGATTCGCGTCAGCTTTGCCACCTAGACAGAAAGCCCCCGGTATGAACCCCGGGGGCTTAGCGTTTAATCAGTTATTTCATCAGCTGTGCAATGGTTATGTAATCCGCGATGCAATCAACTGTTCAACATTTTGTTTGTCGCCAAATTCTTCTCAGCCTGCGATTTAAAGAGGCCATTGAGCAGCAAAATGATGACTACGTTGACGAGCAGTCCCCAAAATCCATCATATCCACTGAGCTTGAACACGAAGTGGTTGAGAAACACCATCAAGATGCCGGCAACCAGCCCTGTACTTACTGCAGTGCTGGACAGTTTCCTCCAGAACAAGCTGAATGCGATGGCAGGGATGATCTGCACCATTCCGCTCACACCTTCAAGTTGCAACGAAATGAGCTGGTTCGGAAACAACACACCGAACAGGAGCGCCAAGAAGGTCATCACAAAGACAAACCAGCGCGCGGTGGTGGTACGCGTGCTGTCAGACATATGGGGAACCAGCCAGTCTTTAAGGATGTTTGTGGCAAACAGATTGCTCGCCGCAAGTACCATAATCGAGGCTGGAACCAAGCTGGCCAAGGCGACGGTTGCGTACATTAACCCTTGGAGTACACCGTTGTGATAGGTGTAGTGAATCAGATAGAGCAAAATGACGTTGGCGTACCCAACTGTCTTCAAGTGCGGTAAGACCATGTAGCCCACGATACCGAGAAAGGTGATGAAGAAGAGCAAGATATTATAGAAGGGAAGAAACACCGCATTTTTACGCAGGATATCTGCGTTTCGAGAACTCAGTGCTCCTGTTGATGCGTGCGGCCACATAAACAAGGCAAGCGCTGAAATCAAGGCAGACGTCATAAACCAAAAGCTGCCATGTGCTCCAGCGTGCAATGTTAGGGTCTGGGGAAATTTAGTCACTGCAGTGTGCCACATATTGCCCCAACTGCCAAACAAGATGAATGGGACGGAAATGACCATCACAACCATGATAATCCAAACCAAGGCATCCTTAATCAACGAGGTCCAGGCTGGTGCACGAAGTCCGCTAAAGAATGTGTACAATGCGACAAGAATAAAGGAAACGACAAGAGCCGCGATACCGACGGCATGTGGATGGACGAAGACTCCCTTGCCAGCCACGTCTACAACGCCGGTGATGCCGCTGAGTTGGAGATCGATATACGGGATCAAGAAGATAATGCCTGTCAGAGCAACCAACACGCCAAGCGTCTTACTTTGGAAACGCTCACGGGTGTAATCTGCTAAGGTTGTCAGTCGATGCTTTGACGCGTATTCCCAAATTCGCGGCAAGATATAGTAGGCAATTGGATAGGCCAGAACGACATATGGAACCGCAAAGAATGCTGCGGCACCCAGACTGTATCCGTAACCTGTGAGTCCGAGGAACGTGTACGCGGTGTAAACGTCAGCACCAATCAAGAACCAGATAAGCAGCCCGCCGAAATTACGCCCACCGACACTCCATTCTTCAATGTTGCTGCGAGAAGATTTGTTTCTCCCTGCGTAAAAGCCAACCACAACGACAAGTAGGATAATGATTGCGGTCGTTACAAGTGCTGTCATGTCATAACCCCCCCTCTTAGCGAGACTTGTTCAGTTTTTGCCGTTTTTGATCCATGGCATAGATCCACCATGTCAAAAGCGGCGTGATAATCATCCAGATGAGCAACCAGGATAAGAAAAATGGCATTCCAAAGATCAGCGGATGGATGGTGTTTACGAATGGAATCGCGATGATATTGCCGACAAACATGATGATGAGCAAGAGTACGCGCATCATACCCCCTCCTTTCTTAGTGAATGTCTTCGCGACGTTTTCGCGACGTCTTCGTGAATACGCTTACGTTGACGTAAACGGAAAAGCAGGGACAGACGAGCATAAAAAGGCCCTCTAGGTTTAACGGTCATTCGCGCAATCGAGCGCATGACACATAATCCCTATAGTCCCACCCTAATCTACAACATCATACTGAACTGTTTACGTAAATTACAAGTATCGGTATACCCTAAACCGTCCGACACCCCCGTCCCGTCCCGCCCTCTGCTCGTCCACCTCTGCTCGTCCACCTCTGCTCGTCCACGCGCCACCCCACTTGGACTGTACCGGGGCTACCACACGGGGCGGACGGGTAGGCGCAAGTATCAACTCTATACTTAGAACGCATACCCGACAGGGTATGCGACCATATCTAGATATCAGTTCTTATTCTATCGGTATACCCTGTCGGGTATATTTTTGAAATAGCGCTACCTTCATATCCCTATTCGTCAACCCCAGGGGGTATCGTAACTATCATTCTGTACCCTACGACCCACCTGGGTACCCCCACCCCTTCGAGCGCAACGATACTTTTGTTCCTTCAGAATTGCAGGGTACCCCCTCGTTTCAACCGACAGCGATAACTTTGTTCCCTACGAACCACCGGGTACCCTGCACACCCGCTGCTCGCCTCTCATGCGCATCCCATCTCATGCGCATCCTGCACACCCAGTGCATCCCTTACTCGTCCACGGACCACCCCCTCTCCTGCTCCTGCTCCAGGCCCACCCCGGGCCACCCCACGGGCCGGACGCGTAGGCGCAAGTGTCAACTCTATACTTAGAACGCATACCCGGCAGGGTATGCGACCATATCTAGATATCAGTTCTTATTCTATCGGTATACCCTGTCGGGTATATTTTTGAAATAGCGCTACCTTCATATCCCTATTCGTCAACCCCAGGGGGTATCGTAACTATCATTCTGTACCCTACGACCCACTTGGGTACCCCCACCCCTTCGAGCGCAACGATACTTTTGTTCCTTCAGAATTGCAGGGTACCCCCTCGTTTCAGCCGACAGCGATAACTTTGTTCCCTACGAATCGCTGGGTACCCTGCTCGTGCTGCTCGCTTCCGCAGCATCCCGTACTCGTCCCCTGTTCGTCAGTCCAGTCTCACGCCCGGACTACCTCACGGGGCCGACGCGTAGGTGCAAGTATCAACTCTATACTTAGAACGCATACCCGACAGGGTATGCGACCATATCTAGATATCAGTTCTTATTCTATCGGTATACCCTGTCGGGTATATTTTTGAAATAGCGCTACCTTCATATCCCTATTCGTCAACCCCAGGGGGTATCGTAACTATCATTCTGTACCCTACGACCCACCTGGGTACCCCCACCCCTTCGAGAGCGCAACGATACTTTTGTTCCTTCAGGATCGCAGGGTACCCCCTCGTTTCAGCCGACAGCGATAACTTTGTACCCTACGAATCGCTGGGTACCCTGTGCACCCGCTGCTCGCCTCCCCCATCTCATGCGCATCCCCTGCATCCCCTGCATCCCCTGCATCCCCTTGCTCATGCGCTGCGTTCGCGCGGCTCGCGCCGAACGGCGTCAAAAAACGAGCCTCGCGCGATGCGAGACTCGTCTTCCCCCTGTATTATTGGGCAACTCTCGCCCCAAATCACACATCACAGGTGCTATTTCGAAACAGTCCAGGTTGTCCCATCCCAGGTGCTCGTCAGCCCCATGCTCTTGAGAATCTGCATCACGTACCAGATGGGCATATATGTGGTGGCCTTATGGGTCGATGGATCCGCCGCCGCTTCCCCATTCACCCGCATCACCAGTCTTCCGTCTAGGTAGATGGCGATGTCGCCGCGGCCAACTGGCTGAGCCGACCCAGTCGCGCTCGACGCGCTCGATGGGATCGACGCACCCGGCTGCCCCACGCCCGCCGCACCCGCCTGCCCCGCGGTCGTGGTCGTCAACCGCCAGTCCGCTCCGTCCCAGCTGCTCCTTATCCCAAATCCGTGAAGCGCCTGCATCACGTACCAAATGGGCATGTATGTCGTGTTGTGGCTTACGAAGGCGGGCACCACCCAAGCGCTATCGCCATACAGAATCACGCGCTCACCCGCTTTTGGCTTCACGACGTCCATCACGAAGGCCTGCGTCACGTGACTCCCTGAGGCGTCCGTGACCTGGACCGTGAAGGCGAACTGTCCGGCTTCCGTTGGCGATCCCGCTAAGAGACCCCCCGCACCTAAGCTCAGCCCCTTTGGCAACTGCCCGGATATGACGGACCAGTGGAGCGGTTCCACGCCCGTCCCCTGCAGTTGCGCGGAGTACGCTCGGCCAACAGTGTCGGCAGCTAAAGCGGTCCGTGTGACAGCCAGGCTTGGCGCCCCCGTGATGGCAATCGACAAGGTGCGCCTTGCCATGCCGTTTGCCGCCGTCACTTGTACTGTGAACGTGTATGTCCCGTCTGGAGCGGTTGGCGTGCCGGAAATCACACCGTCCGCCGCCAACTGGAGCCCCTGCGGTAGTTGCCCGCTGACGAGGGACCATGTATAGGTTCCGGCTCCGTAGACGGCTTGAAGTTCCAGCGCATGGTACGCGACTCCGTATTGGCCGCCCCACGCCGAAACCGTCGCCACAGACAATGGATGATACGGGTGGTAGGGTTGCATCGTCGTTACCGTGTCTGCGTTGGATTGTGTGCCTACCTGGCCTAATCTGTTCACTGCCGCCACCGTCACCTGGTAAGTCGTCCCGGGCTGCTCGCCGGTAAAGTCATACGACGGCGTACTCGCTGTCGCCACACTCTTCCCGTTCAGGTAAACGGCATACGTCACTGTCCCAGCTTGTGGGTCTGACACCGCATTCCAGGTCTCGTGCCAAGAGCTGGTCGTTACGTTTGTATGGCTAAGCCCAGTTGGGATGCTTGAGCTTGAGTATGCCGTCGTCACTGTGTCTGCGGTCGACAGCGCACTGGCCAGGCCTAAGGAGTTCACGGCCGCCACCGTCACCTGATAGGTTGTCCCTAGCTGCTCGCCGGTAAAGTGATACACGGCGTTTGTCACCGTGCCCACTTTTGCCTGGTTTAGGTAGACGTCATAAGAGGTTGCTCCGGAGACAGGCGCCCAGTTCTCCGTCCATCCGTTTGGTCCGACATTCGTATGCGTCACACTTCCCGGAGCTACAGGGATGCTTACCGTCAGGAGGGCCGGTGTCCCGATCCGACCGTCCGCAGCAACGCCGGTAATCGCTACGGTATAACTCTGGCCAGGGGCCAGGTTTGACAGTGCGTACGTGGGACTACTCCCGTTGGCACTCAGGATGTTTCCGTTTAACGAGACTTGATATGTAGACGCTGCTGGGACTGCGCTCCAAGCGATGTTGACAGCAGAACTCGTCTGTCCCTGAACCGTGAGATTCACCGGCGCTGGAATGCGCAGGTACGGGTAGCCAAGATTCACAGTTGGAGACAGCCCCCAGATGAGACTGAAATCCCAGTTTTGAAAGGAAGATTGCTGAGTCATCTGACTGGCATGCAAGGCCGATCCCGCCCCAGACGACGCAGCCACATCCACGTTGAAATAGGAATCGGCTACGCTGCCCGAGTTGTTCCCAACAAGCCCGCCTCCAGACGTGACACTGCCTGCGTTGTACGAGTCTTTGATGGTGCCGGTGTTGCTTCCGACCAAGCCACCGTTGGTGGAAACAGATTGTCCAATCATGGCTGCGTTCGAGTAGGAGTTTTCGATGGTACCGGTGTTGTTTGCAACCAGACCTCCGTTGGCGGTGTATCCGCCGCCGCTCACCGTCCCCCCTGCGACACCCACCGCATCAATCGTTCCTGCATTATTCGAGACCAAGGCGGCCGTCGTTTGATAATCGTTCCCCGTCACCGAGACGTTCTGAAGGATGAGGTTTTCAATCATCGCCGACGACGTCGTACTTTTAAACAATGCAGTGTTGTGATTCCCGGTAAACAGCGACACGTTTTGCAGGGCAAAGCCATTGCCATTGAAGGTTCCTGCGAACCCCGGAATCGGTTGCCATTGCGCGTTTGTCATGTCGATGTCTGCCGTCAGCTCATAGCAAGTCGTACTTGGGTCCACCCCATTAGAAAGGTTCGAATCCATATTTTCCAGCTCTTGAAGCGTCGCGATTTGATAGGGATGACTCGGACTCCCATCCCCGGCTGCATACTGACTTGTTCCTGCCAGAGCCTGTGGGACGCCCATCCACGGAACCGGAACCACTGTCGCCATCGCTAACGTGCCCATTGCCACGGTACCGACTGCAATCATACGGATTGCAATAGTACGGATTGCAATAGTACGGATTGCAATAGCACGGATTGCAACAGTGCCGATTGCAGCTCGAAATGCTATCCTCTTGCCCACCATACCTTCACACTCATTTCTTCTCTAATTGTTCTATTGACCTTACCCTGTGCCCCGTTTGTCACCGCGTTGTGCCTTGCAGCGCTCATCGTGCTGCACCCTGCATTCCGTTTGTCACCTTGCTCACCTTGCTCACCTTGCTCGCCTACTCTGCCGGGCCTTGTCGCGCCGCTGCGTTCCCTATTTAACCTAACAAGAAATAGAGATGTCATGGTTTCATTTTTGGTTCACTTTCGTTGCACAGCCGCCAAATCTCGCACCTTCTCGCCCTAGAGCCAAGCATATGGTATACATAACATAGCGAATGTTTCATAAATGGTTCAAAAGTGTGCCGTTCGGCAAAAGCGGTCAGCAGCAACGGGCCAACAGCGGACCGTCAAACAATGGAGAATGCAGAAGGTGAGCGGTACACGGTGACAAGTCAACAGGCAGGGCAACAGGCAAGTCAAGCGGAAGGCCAACACGGGGGCCTGGGATTGCAAGTCGACACCCCTATGATCAATCTGGTTCCATCTCCCGGATTCATCGGGAGGTCGCAGCACCTCGCGAGCATCCAGTCGTGGTTGCATCAGCCCGGTGCTGCGGCGCAGTGGGTGTACATCTCGGGCATCGGTGGCATGGGCAAGACCACTTTGATGATGGAATTGGCGAAGCTCTGTAAAGACATGCGCGTTTACGTCGTGTGGCTCGATGGACAAGCCTTTGCCAGACGCCCCGCCGATGTCCTGTCCGGCATCGAGTCGATACTCCTGCAGGAGTATGGCGTGACACGTCCCGCGGGGATGTCTACATTCGACCATATCCTGGCGTTTTTCAACCAGCACCGCACGGCTCTCTTCATCGACAATTGTGAAGATCTCTCGTCTATTGAAGGCTGGATGTTGTCGAGGTTTCTCCCACAGTTGCCCAAAGTGAATTTCCTGCTGATGATGGCGGGCCGCGGGCCGCTTCCCATCACCTGGCGCACCAATCCTGTCACACATGGCATGTTGCGCCAGATTGTGCTCGAGGTGTTCACGGCGACTGAGGCGAAGGATTACCTGGAGCATCACAACGTCCCGCGCCATCTGACAGAATCCCTCGTCGCCCGTGCCCAAGGACACCCTTTGTCTTTGGCCGTCGCCGTCGATGCCTTTCAGGACAGGACACCACAAAACGCCCTCAGTATTGTCGAGAGCATTCCGAATCTGGTAAGTGCCGAGATTTTGAAGGAAGTCACTTCACCTTCGACGTTCATGGCGCTGACGGCCCTGGCCATTCTCGGCGTCGCACGCTTTGCAGACATGCAGGTGATGCACCCCGAGTTTGCCGCCAGTGACTACTACGACCTCACACGTCTTTCGTTTGTCAGCACTGCCGGGCAGGAGTTGTTCATGCATGACATCGTCGCACGGGCGCTCCGCCAGGATTTCCAGGCCCGAGACGAGCAAGGGTTTCGCGCTTACTGCAGACGCGCCATGGGCCACCTCGCCCACGTGTACAAGGACATGGACAAGACGGCGCAAAAGCGCATCGCCGCACATTTCCTCACCCTGTATCTCGAGCTGTCTCCACTTCAACACGAGTACGCAGATTTTTCCGCCGCTCCCAGGCCGGCACAGTACCGCGGGTTTCAACCGGCCGATCTCGCTGACCTCCACCGCATCCTCCAAGGCGCCATGGATCGGTCGACGTGGCAGTGTGAACTCATTGCACCGGCATCGTACCACGCGTTACTCGACGAGATGGCCACCGTTTGCCCAGAAGGCATTCGCGTGGTTCGCTCGCAAACCGGCCGTCCACTTGCGCTCGGAGCGGCCATCTGGCTGCGCGCCGACACGCTGCCGCTGCTGCAAAAGTATGCGCCGCGCTTCCTCGAGGAAGTCCTTGCAGGCGAGGTGGAAGCACTGAGAAACCTGCCCGAAGAAGGCGCCGATTCACTCTGCATGCTCTTGTCCGCCGTCGACATGAGTCACCCCGTGTATCGACCGGAGACCTTGGGCATGCTGTCGTTCCTCGACTGGTACAACGTCGTGAGTACGGGGGCGCGGTGTATTGTCGCCTCAAGTGACGCCTATGTGATTGACTTGTCTCTGCGGTTTGGTTACGAAGCAAAACAGCGGTTGGCACATCCGCGAAACTCAGGGGGGCCGGGAAATCTGGGAGCGGACAAGGACATCGAGGTGCTCGAGTGGGATTTTCGTGACGCCAAGTTCCCCGTTTGGGCAAGGACGATGCTGGAACAAATTGACCCAGCGGGCCGCGCTGCAACACAGGGCGTTCGGGGCGTTGGGGGCGTGACCGGTCCGGCGGGTGCGGAGGGCGCAAATGGCGTTGGGGCCATTAGCGGTGCCGAGGGCGCGGGTGGCGCCAGTGGGACACCCGGGTCAGCAGGCACAGTCAGCGTAACAGCCGCACGGTCCACGGTAAACGCCGGTAGCCGCGCAGGAAGCGCCATTGCGGCGCCATTTACGGCGAATGTCGGTGGCATAACGGGTGCACAAACGATAGTGGAAGTCGGTGGTGTACCGGATGAGCAAACCGCGTCGAACGCCGGTAGCTGGCAAATCACTGCAGAGGTGGACAACGGGCAACCCACAGCCAACGAAGCCAGCGCACGAAGCAGCAAAAGCCCAAACAACGCCGCAGGTCTCAGACAAGTCACAACGAGCATGTTGACTGCGTCTCCGAACCCTGCGGAAGTGAGTGCGATTTTAAAAAACCTGCATCGTGCCGAGTTTCTCGAGACCACCAACTTCGCCCGGGAGGCAGGATTGTCTGGGTTCCAGGTGCAGCAACGCGTCCAATCGCTACTCACCTGCACGCCACCGGTTTTGCCAATGACGTCTCACGATCAGGCCGTGTTGCTCGAGGCATTTGCACAGCGTCACGTCGGAAAGGCAATGCTTGCGGAAAGATTCAATGTGAGCCGAACGACGTTCTATCGCTACACGCGCTCTGCGGCGATAAACCTGACACAGGCATTGATTGCGTCGTCCGGCAACCAATCTCTTTAGGGCCGGACTCCGTTCTCTTTATAATGCCGTCTGTCGCATTAATCGGCTGCGGCCAACTCGATGCCTTCACACGCTAGATTGCCGTCTCACGCAAGTGGGCGCGGTTTTCCAGCGGCTTGGTTCACGCCACAGCATGGTTCGCGCCACAGCTTGGCCAACGCCACGCCGCTATCCTATCTCGACATACCGAGCCACATCGTGATGGCATACATTACACTTGCCTCGGAGAACAATATCCGGGCCTGCCGGATCGACGCTATACTCTGACAACCCACGCTCATCTCCGCAATGGGAGCACCACACATTATTCAGGAGTAACTTGCGAGCATTTTCAGGTATGGCCTTCCATTTCTGAAGGGCGACAATGGGGGTTACATTCTCTCGGTATGCCTGCCTTAGCCGCTTCTCTTCATCCTTTTCCTGTTGACGCATCTCTAAGTAGCCGCCCCTATCGACGATGATATCGTCAATCAGTTCCTCTTCTATCAGCACCGTCGGTAACACTTTGTAAATCTGAACAAGAATCTCGGTCAACTCATCCTTGTCCAAACTGCGCAGTTGACTCCGTAACTCTCGAATCTTCAAGTAGTGATGCCCTCCTTCTGAAGTGCTGGCGGTCCCAGCGCTTGGCGCATACGTGTTTAGCAAAGCAAAGAACATTGCCAGATGCTATCATCCTGCTTAATTGGAAACGGGATTGGCCCATCTACGATGTGGACATCGACGACGGCCATCGACCACATTGAGCCGAACTGAGTCAAATTGGACCGAGCTGAGCCTTATTGGGCCGAATTGGGATAGATAGGGGGGCTCGGAACATCTATCAGCGTATTTGCGCGTGCCGCGTGGATGGGCATGATCGAGGGCCTGTAGAGGGTGTACGACTGACTACACATCATCCCGATTTCTAAAGTTTCTGTTTGATATCGGCCAACGCCTGATTCATGATTTCGTAGTATTTTGGCACTCTCGAGAAGATCTCTCGAGCGACCTCTTCTTCGTATACATGACTAGTACGATTTCGATCTTGTAACATCTGAATCCACAGTTGCTCATCATTTAGCCATTTAGCCTGGTAAGCCTCTTGAATGGCCTCGCGTGGAGTTCCGCTTTCAATCCCACTTTCCAACAATGCACGCTTGAGCATCTTCCAGAACAACTCGATGCAGAATTCAAACCTCTGAATCGTCCCATCAATGAGTAGGTCGCTCTATTCACTGAGAGGTGTATTGATGGCGTTTTTAAGTCTCGAAAGTGCTCGTTCAAGGTTTTCAATGGATTGCTTCGTCTTCTCGTTCAAACACGACCACACCCTCGCCTTGAATTCGTTTGGCAAGCCCAGCAGATGCCTGTTGTAACCAAACTAAATCTATTGGCAGCAAAGTCTTTGAATTATCGGTTATGGAGGTAGATAATTTGTCCCACGTCACTACATCCATACCGGGCGCGTCTACAGCCAAGTCGATATCGGACCGTTCTTGATGATCTCGACGAGCGCGTGAACCAAACAAAATCACGCGATGTACCTCCGGAAACATCTGGAACACCGGCAACAGTGATGCCAAGCAAGCGAATTTCGACGCTTCGGATTCAGTTCCGAGAACTCTTCGATTGGTCCCATTAATCCGTCCCAGCACACAACCCACCTCTAACAACATTTTAGCACGGAAGTCACGGCATACGTTTACGCGACGATGATGATTGCGAAGAATCGAATCTCATTAGGGCGCCTGAGGGGAGGAGACAGGGGGACCGAAGGCGTGCTGAGCGCGTTCAGCGGAGATAACGCTTCGAAAACGCGTTATTGGACGGAACTCGCCGAGACGCCCCAAAAATAGCACGTTGTGGACGCGTTAACTCTTCCTGGGCGAAGATAACGCGTTCTAGAATCACTAACTGAACTTCCTTCGGATAATAACGCGCTGCGAGCGCGTTATCTCCTTCTGCTCAACTCATCCCAGGTTTGAATAGCGCGCTGCGAACGTGTTATCCGTCTCGGTAGATGAAATAGCGAGTTGCGAGAGACACTCGCACCCCCTTACACACCGTGGGTGCGTACGCGTTCATGGACATGGCCCTGGTTTTGCTCAGTAATTTGTGATAACGCGCCCTGAGCGCGTTATGTCCGATTGAATCGATAGTGCCGGCAAGAAATAGCGCGCTGTGGAAGCGCTATGTTCGCACTTTCGGTCAATAACGACGTCTGAACGCGTTATTTTGATGAGTTTCAGTGAGTAACGCGCCACGAGCGCGTTATTTCCACTTGCACATGTTTCGGGCAGGGTGAATAACGCGTTCTGAACTCGCTATCGGCGGCCCAACTCCCAACCGAGCTAAAGCCTGAGGGTGCAATAGAAGTTGGAAGTCACATGGTAAAACAGACGTGAGAATGTGGACGCGTAAGGGAGTTCCCATTCACCTGTTTTGATTGCGCTTGCGCATCGTACATGCGCAAGGGAGCCCGGCGAGGCGGTATGAACGAAGTCATCTTGGCTACGATGAGTCTGCCGCCCTCTATCGAATCCTCTATCGAATCCTCTATCGAATCCTCTATCGAATCCTCTATCGAATCCTGTGTGAGCCGCTCACTTTACCGCCTGCCCCACAGCGCGGTAGAATGCTCTCCACTCATCCGACATTCCTACGACTCCGTCCACGAACGATGGTGCTGAGGGCACTGTCCCGGCTGTTCCGACGCCGACGCCCCCGTCCCCTGTACGCCCTTCCCGGCCGCGACTACTATCCGTATTGCCCCCACGTGCCGCCGTTGCTGCCATCATCGTGACCTCTTCGACGGGCTGTCGTTGCCGTTGCGGTGGGCGGATTTTACCTTTTCGTGCGTTTTTGCCCTTGTGTTTCCCCAATGTTTCGCACCTCCACTGTGCACTTAAAGAGAGTCCCTCGTTAGCTGCTCTGCCCGGCCGTCACCCGCTCCGCCACACTCCACCTGCCCGGCCGTCACCCGCTCCGCCGCACGTTACCCGACAGCCATCGGTCGTCCGCGCTATACCCAGTAGCCGCGCGGCCAGCAATCAGCCAACCCACTCGCGGCGCAAAGCGAACAGCTCATGGAGTTCGTCTGTGGACAACTCCGTGATCCACTGCTCGCCTGCGCCCAGGATTTCTTCGCTCTGGGCCTGCTTGCGCGATATCAACTCGTCGATCCGCTCTTCCACCGTCCCCAGCGCCACAAACTTGTACACGTTGACATGCTGGCGCTGGCCAATGCGATACGCCCTGTCAGTCGCCTGGTTTTCGACAGCCGGGTTCCACCACCTATCAAAGTGGAAGACATGATTCGCAGCCGTCAGGTTGAGCCCCACGCCCCCGGCTTTCAGCGACAGCACAAACACGCCATACCGCCCATCCTCGCCGCTGAACGACGCAATCATCTCGTCTCGCTGCTTCTTACTCGTTCCGCCGTGCAGGAACAAAACATCCTCGCCAAGTTCCGTCTGCAAGACATCGACAAGCAGCTTACCCGTCTCCACAAACTGCGTGAAGACGAGGCACGTGTCGCCTTCCGCGCGCAGTTCCTGCACCATTTCCACAAACCGTTCAAGCTTCGCCGATCTCGCTAGGTCCCCCCGCCCCCCGGCCCTCAACCGCGTCCTCTGTTCACCCTTGTTTTGCGATGCGGCTCGCCCGGAAGCGTCAACGATGTCCTCTTTGACCGCCAGTGCAGGGTGGTTACAGACCTGTTTGAGTCTCGTCAGAGTGGAGAGGATGAGGCCGCGTCGCTGCATCGGATCGGCCGCCTCAATCCGGGTCAACAAATCCGCCAAAACGCTCTCATAGAGTGCGGCCTGTTCGGCTGTCAACTGGACGAAGACCTTGCTTTCGGTCTTTTCGGGCAGATCGAGCTCAATCGCCTTATCCGTCTTCAAACGACGCAACATGAACGGCTGCACAAGGCGGCGCAACTGCCGCAACAGTTGGCCATCCCCGTTCTTCTCAACAGGCGTCACGAAGCGGCGCGTGAATGCAGTCAGCCCGCCCAGATAACCCGGGTTGATGAAGTCGAAGATGGACCACAGCTCCGTCAGCCGATTCTCCATCGGCGTGCCAGTCATCGCGACGCGGTGGCGCGCAGACAGCTTGCGGATGGCCATCGACTGCTTCGCGTGTGCATTCTTGATGTTTTGCGCCTCGTCGAGACACACCGAATCCCAACTGACGGAGTGGATATCGAGCTCATCAATCTGGGCGAGTGTGTAGGTCGTCAACACGAGATGGGCCTCGGCACAAGCCGCGACAAATTCCTCACCGTGCCGGCGCGACGTGCCGTAGTGGACGTACGTCTGTAGCCCCGGTGCAAATCGGGCAAGCTCCTTTTGCCAGTTGCCAAGGACCGACGTCGGGCAGATCAGGAGGGCGGGGCCAGGGGTGTTTCTGTCGCGATCCGATGCCGGTCCCGCATCCGCATCCACGCCTACGTTGACTCCTCCCGCAGCCCGCTCCGCGACCGCACGCGCGTCCCCACTCACGTTGGCCCCTACGCCCACGTCGGGTCCTTCCGCCCCCCGCTCCGCACCCGCATCTACGCCTACGTTGACTCCCGCCCCTGCCCCTGCCTCAGCGTCCCCGCGCAGACCCCGCGTCTGGAGCAGATAGGCGATGTACTGCACGGTCTTGCCTAGCCCCATGTCGTCTGCCAGAACAGCCCCGAGACCTAGCCGATACAAAAAGGACAGCCAAGAAAACCCACGCACTTGATAAGGTCGAAGTTCGCCCACGAAGCCGGACGGTGCGGGCAACACGTCGGTGTCCATCTGCTGTAGCTGGGCAATCAGATGAGTCAAGTGGGTGTTCAATTCAATTTCAATCGGAACAGAAACGTTAGCCTCGGCGTCAACGTGCCCAGCGTCCTGGCCCTCATCCGCGCCGCCGGCATGCTCGTCCACACCCATCTGACCAGTGGCGTCAACTCGCCCTTCGCCGTCTGTGTGCCCCGCGCCACCGGTCTCGCCGGCGTCGAATTGCCCGGCGCCATCGCCTTGCGCCGGTTGCCCCGTATCGTGCTCGATTGGCAACCCAAGCAAATACATCTCAAGGACGTCGCGAAACGTCAATCCGTGCTTTCGCTCTAGTTGCTGTAGCGCTTTTTTGGCAGCAGCCAGAAACTGCGGGCTCACCTGCACCCACTGCCCTTGCAACCGCACCAGGCGTGTCTTTGCTGCAACCAGCTTTCGGTAATCGGCCTCCGACAACTGAATGTCACCAACGGCAATCTGCCAGTCGAAATCAATCGTCTGGTCAATCCCAAACAGCGGCTTCGCCTCCGACCCAGCCGAAGGCGCGACCCGGATTTTGACGCGAGACTTTGCACGCTGCACTTTCTCCCACCAGGTCGGAAGGAGGAGCGTGAACCCGGCCTCTGCGAGAGTCAATCCATCCTCGGCGAGGAACCGCCAAGCCGCGTCCGTCGTCAACCATTGCCGAACATCATGCTCAATATCGTCCGGAACGTCGTGATGAGTATCGTCCCTAACGCCATGCTCAATATCGTCTCTAACACCGTGTCCACGCGACGGACCTCTCTCCTGCCGACTTAACCATGGGACCAGCTTAATCATCGCCGCAATCTTGTTTTCCAGCCAGGTCTTGTGTATCAACCACGGCGACGGTGGACGCTCGCCAATCAGGCTATCCTGAAGCAAGCCATCGTCGAGCGGGCCCTGGTCAAGCAAGCCTTCGTCAAGCGGGCCTTCGCCAAGCGGGGCGTCGTCCAGCAGGCCTTGGTCAAGCGGGCCGTCACGCCTCTGCACGTCATCCTGGTGACCATCCTGGGGATGATCCTGGGGATAATAATAGAAGAGACGAGTGGCATCTTGCTTGTCCTGCAGGACGATATTGAGCGCCCATCGATTGTCGAAGGAGGCAGCGTCAAATGAGACCGGTTCCATCGACTCATGGCCCGATGAGAAAAAGACGGGCTCCCTCAGCTCCAGACAAACTCGAAATGGAACCGGGTGTTCCATCCAGCCAATCTCCGCCAACCAGTCCTGTTCGTCGCCATCTGCAAAGGCAAGATGATCGTCTTGCACCGCACCGGCTGGACTCTCCTTGCCCCGTCGCTCGGCGGTTTGCATCTGCAGCAAGGGGCTCGTACGCTGCACATCGGCAAGCGCAGTCTGAATCGCCTTATCCTCCGAGAGCAATTGCTTAACTGTCCCGTTCAGCCACGCCACGGCAAATCTTCTGTCCGACATGACACCGTTTGCCGCGATGTGGTTTCGAGCGCCACTGCCCGGCCCCAGACGCTCTAACTCAGTCGTCGCCTCGCCCGTGATTTTCCATCCCATCCTACCCTTTTGCCACTCCATAAAATCAGGGGCAAAACGGCCCGTCTCGAGCACCCTCTGAAGAAAAGTTGCCGTCTCCCGGATCATCTCGATGTCGTCCGGCCAGTCAATCGTCACCATCGAGTTGTAATAGGCCCCTTGGAAGTACTTCAGGGCCTCCCTTGGAGATAAAAGCACACCCGGCTTGCCGTCAAAAAAGTCGAAGCGGCTCATCGTCCCATAGAAATTCTCTGCAAAACGGGTAAATAAGAGAAAGCTAAGCCGGAGTCCGCCCATTTGATGCCCTTCTGCGTTAATCCCGGAAAAGAAAAAATCCCCCGTGTCCAAGAACTGGACGTCTATCTCCACCTCGGCCTTTACACCAACATCGGAACTACTTGAAGCGTCAGTAAAGCGATTCACGGCACGAGCCCCCCATCCTGCATTTCCTCCATGAGCGCCCGCAATCTCCCATGCCGTTCGACAAACTTATCAATGAAAATATCCCATTTCTGCATCGCCTTTTGTCGCCGATAGAGGGCCCGGAGATCCTTTAACAAGTGAGCGGCTGCGCGATAGGAATCCCGTTTTTTCTCCTGGACGTATTCCTCAATCAATTGGTGGAAATACGGCAACAGTGCGTGTGGTGCCTTGCTCTCGATACGCCGCACGTGCTGCTGCTGCGCATCCCCAAGCGAAAGCCCGAGCGCAAGGTAATCGTCCACAAACACCTCATACCGACCGGTCTCGATAAGGTAATCGTCCCACTCTTCAGCAGCGACTTCAGCCCACAACTTCAGGAAGACAAAGCACTCTTCATCCGCTTCCGGCAGCTGTGCCGCTAACTTCACCCATTGATGCGCTGCATCGCGAATCACATCGCCTTGTGACCAATCGTCCGCGTCAAGCCTTGGTGAAAGGAACTGCAACCACGGATAAACACGGTGAAAATGGCGATGTTCGGTCATGTCATCAAGCAGTGGAAGCACAAGGAGAACCCCCTGAAGGCCAGCATCAGACAGTTCAGCCCTTGCTGCCGTGTCATCGTGAGACAAAACATACAGAAACGCAACGGCCTGCTTCAACACAGGCAACTGCGCTGCGTCCGACTTCTGTGCCTTCCGTTTTTGCACTTGAAGCCGTTCTATCTCATCTTCGGGCTCTGTCACGTGAAACAACATCCAGCTCCACACCAGCTTGAACGCTGTGAGATGTGTGCCCGAATTCTTTGGATGTAAAACGACCGAACGCACCAAATCCACCAAGAGTGATACATCCTGTAATCTCAGCCAGCTTAAAAACCCGTGATGGATTGCCCTCACAGCGTCATAGAGACGGTCGATTGCAAAGTCAAGCAAGTCCTCCTCTGAAGAAGGCGTGAGGTTTTTCATAAACCGATGCAGGTCCTCGTTACTGCCTGTCCGAAGTAACATCTGGTCTACCTCGCGTATGACGACAAGTGCAACCACGACCGTGAACAGGGTGCGATTCTGACGCTTCCAGTTCGACGCACTCTTCAACCACTCGTCCATCCGACGGCGCAGGTCGGGTAAATTCCTCACATTGCGGCTGTCATACCGCCACTCCACGAAGTTCGTGAGGTATCGGATCCACCCCGCAAGCCCTTCGTCTTCCATCAGACTCAGCGGCTTTTGCTGTTCTTTCGTACTAGATGTTCCACCACTCTTTGTACCCCCAGGGGACCCGGATGCAGTGCGCGATTTACGTGGCTCTGCCGCGTCGGGGGCCTCTCGTATGTCAGCCGCCTGGCGCACATCGCGTGACTCGCGCGGCTCGTGCAAATCACGTGCCCCTCGTACGTCAGCTACCTGGCGCGGGTCGCGTGACTCGTGCGGTTTTCTCACCTCATCCGGGCGCCTTTCCGTCATGACACTCGGCATGAGGTTCCGCGCTGCAGTATTCCGCTGTTCCAGATACGCGCGCGGGTCGCCATGCTGTGCGAACAACGTGAAGGCGACCGCCGCAATGTGCTCACAGTAGCCTTCCCCGCCACAATCACACGTACTGTTCAAGTGGGAAAAATCAAGTGGGAGGGTCACCAAGTGCGGCATCTCAGCAAGAACCCGTGCAGTGACGGTCCGCCCCTCTAGAACCACATCTACGACCCGCGACTTCTCACAGTAAAAGACCCCGTCCACCAATACTTGTGCGGGGTAGACCGCGCAGAATTCTTCTACCACCTGCGCCGCGTCATACCGCTCTACGACAACAGCCATTTTCTAACCGCCCTCCATTCGGGCAACGTTTCCTTACGAGTCAGGCAGCGGATCCTAACGAATCGACAAGCCCCGTCAAAATATGCTGTCAACATTGTAGCACGCTGATAGGCCCTCTTCGCCCAGGAAACTTCTTGCACACACGTTTTTGGTTGTCGATGTTCGATGTTCGATGTTCGATGTTCGATGTTCGATGTCCGTGTTCCGTGTTCCGTGTTCGGTTTTCGATATCCGATCCGGTCAAGCACCGCCAAATTGGGGTACCCGGAGGGTACCCTACCTTTTGTAGCGCACAGAGTTATCGCTGTCTGCTCAAACGAGGGGGTACCTGGAGGGTACCCTACCTTTCATAGCGCACAAAGTTATCGCTGTCTGCTCAAACGATGGGGTACCTGGAGGGTACCCTACCTTTTGTAGCGCACAAAGTTATCGCTGTCTGCTCAAACGAGGGGCTACCCTCCAATCCTCAAGGGTCAAAAGTATCGTTAGGCCGGAAGATATAGGGGTATCGGGATGGGCCGCAGGATACAGAATGATAGTTACGATACCCCCTGGGGTTGACGAATAGGGATACGAAGGTAGCGCTATTTTGCAAACATACCCAGCAGGGTATGCCGATAGGATAAGATCTGATAGCTAGATATCGTCACATACCCCACCAGGTATGCTCTCTAAGTACAGAGTTGATATTTGCATCTGGTCATAGAGCTACTCATACACCCCACAGCGCTGCGGTAAAGGTCGCAAGCGGCGTGAGGATGAGTGGGCGGGGCTAAAGAGCAAACAAGCAGATTATAGAGAGAGCATTGTTTTTGCCAAATTGGGGTACCCAGGGGGGTACCCTACCTTTTGTAGCGCACAGAGTTATCGCATTCTGCTCAAACGAGGGGGTACCCTCCAATCCTCAAGGGTCAAAAGTATCGTTAGGCCGGAAGATATAGGGGTATCGGGATGGGCCGCAGGATACAGAATGATAGTTACGATACCCCCTGGGGTTGACGAATAGGGATACGAAGGTAGCGCTATTTTGCAAACATACCCAGCTGGGTATGCCGATAAGATAAGATCTGATAGCTAGATTTCTTCGCATACCCCACACGGTATATGAGCGAAGTACAAAGTTGATACTTGCATCTGCTCATAGACCCCGAGGTCCGCTCTGCCCGCTCTGCCCGCTCTGCCCGCTCTGCCCGCTCTGCCCGCTCTGCCCGCTCTGCCCGCTCTGCCCGCTCTGCCCGCTCTGTCCGCTCTGTCCGCTCTGCCCGCTCTGTCCGCTCTGCCCGCTCTGCCCGCTCCGTCCGCTCTGCCCGCTCTACCCGCTCTCTACCCGCTCTCTACCCGCTCTCTACCCGCTGTGACACCCCACGAGAGCCCCCTCGTCAGGGGCTCGTCCGCGTCACATTCCACGTCGTTCCGTCCCACGTACTTTTCAGTCCCACGCGCTGCAGCAACTGCATCACATACCAGATGGGCATGTAGGTCGTAGGCTTACCTGTCGACGGATCCACAGTGGGTACCGTGTTCACTTTTTGCACCAGCGTCCCGTTCACGTAAATGTCTGTCTGGCCGCTGCCAGCTGCCACGTTCTCGACGTTGACGATGCTGGATGTGGTGAGCGTCCAATTCTTCCCGTCCCAGACACTCGTGATGCCCATCGGTTTAAGCAACTGCATCACGTACCAAATCGGCATATACGTCGTCGGTGTTGTGCCGCCGTCGCGCACAATCGCAGGTACAGTTTTGCCGATCCCGTTCCACAGCACCTGTCGCTCGAACGAAGGCAGCACATTGTAGCGGATGGTCTCAGTGACCGTTGTTCCCGTCACGTCAGCCACCTCAAGAGTCACCGTCTGTGCACCGACCGTCTCTGGTTTCCCGGTGATGACACCGGTACTTGGGTTGAGCGACAATCCGCGGGGCAGTGCCCCCTCTAAGACAGCCCACTTGTACGGAGCCTGGCCGCCACTGATTTGCAATGTCAGTGCAGAGGATTCGCCCACCGTCGTAACTTCGGTCCCCGGATTCGTCAGCGCCAAGGGCGTCGGCGTTGGCGTTGGAGGCCCGCCCGGCGTCGAACCTCCGGTTCCGCCTACTCCGCCTACTCCGCCTACTCCGCCTACTCCGCCTACTCCGCCTACTCCGCCCACGCCACCGGATCCCGATCCCGATGGCGCCCCCTTGACTGTCAAGGTGAGCGCACGACTGGCCGACGCCAGGTTGTTCGCATCCGTCACCTGAATGCTAAACGTGTATGCCCCTGCCCGTGTCGGCGTACCCGAGATGTTTCCTTCATTATCGAGGGCGAGTCCAGGGGGTAGCGATCCGCTGGACACAGCCCACCTCATCGGCAACGTTCCGCCGACCACAGCAATCTTCGTCGTGTACGGCTGTCCGACTTGTGCAGCCTCCGTCAACGCAATGGTTGCAATGGATGGTGAAGGTGGACCGCCAGCGCCTGCACTCTGGGTAATGATGAAGTCCGGATCCGAAGTGAACGATATAGTCGCCAGCCCCGGTGCAATGGTGACACCATTCGTGATTTCCTGGTAGCTTCCATCCGCACGAATCTTGTACACCACATCCCCGGGTTGAATGCTCGAGTTCGTCACGGTGACGGTGATAGGCTGCTGTGGCGTGCCGGAGAAATTGACGCCAACAGCAGCAAGCACCTGACTCCCACCCGGTGTGATGTGTGAGGTGTCAGAGGTTGATGTGACCCATAGCGGTGTATTCGTCGCGAATGTTCCCGCAGGAACAGCGATGCTCACTTTCGAGTGGCCCTGATTTGGACTCGGCAGGTTCGCAAACGTATCTGTCACCGGGGCCGTTGTCGATGCTGTAATCGGCTGTGAAGTCACCGCCCCTGTCATGAATTTCGAGACATCTACCTCTGTGCTGCTTGTCTGTTCGTTCGCTGTCGCGGACAAGGTGTAGATGCCAGGTGTGTTTGGCGCCGTCCAGTCGAGACTGAACGTTCCTTGGCTGCCTGTATCCAGCGAATAGACCGCACTGGCCACCGATTGCCCCCCAACCGTCCACCATCCAGCAGCAGCCGTGAGTGTCACTTTGGCGCCAGGCCATGGCAATTGGCTGTCGCGATGCATCAGGAGCCCTGTGAGGGGTACGGATTGCCCGGTGGAAACGACTGTCGATGAAACACTGACCGCGAGATCGGCCCCAGGGCCAGCACTGCCCGATCCGCTGCCGCCCGACACCCCACCCGACGCCCCGCCCGACGCCCCTCCTGAACCCTGCTGCGGCGCTATCACAGTGACCGTGCAGCTTGCCGTGAACCCACCGTCCTCTGTCTTCGGCGTAATCACAGCTGTGCCAGGACCGACAGGTGTGACGTTACCATGCACATCCACACTTGCCACAGCCGGATTGCTCGAACTCCAACTGACGGTCTGGTTTGTTGAATCACTTGGCGTCACCGTTGCTGTCAAGGTCTTCACGCCGCTTCCCATCTGCAACGTTAAGCTACTCTCGTCGAGCGTGATGCCCGTGACTGCCGTCGTCGTGGCCGTAGTTACATTCGTAACGGCCTGACCGGTAAACGGTGCCAAAGCAAGCCCTGCGGCATTCACGAAGTAGGATCCTGCCGCAGATGACGTATCAGGTTGATAGCTGACAGTGACACTGTCACCGGCCTGCACCGCGCTGGCTAACGTCACTCGTACACTGTCGCCAACAACCGCGATATCGCCTAAGTTCACGGCAGTTCCATTCACATCGACAATCATCGTTTGCGGGAACAGCGGCATTCCATTTAAGGTATGAAGCGCCTCATTGCTGATTAAGGTCAAGGCATTTCCATTCACCGTCGCACCCGTCACAGTTGGCGGCGCTGCCACCGTGATGGTGCAACTAGCCGTAAACCCACCATCCGCTGTCTTCACTGTAATTACCGCAGTTCCTGGCCCGACAGGGGTGACGTTGCCCTGCGCATCGACACTTGCGACCGCGGGGTTGCTCGAACTCCAACTGACAGTCTGGTTCGTGGCATCACTTGGCTGCACCGCTGCTGTCAAGGTTTTGGCGCCGCTTCCCATCTGCAATGTGAGGCTGGTCTGGTCTACCGTGATGCCAGTTACCGGTGTCGTCGCCACCCCTGTCATGTTTGTGACTGCCTGCCCCGTAAACGGTGTCAAGGCCAGTCCTGCCGTGCTTACCACATATGGGGCTGTCGATAGCGTATGTGACTGATAGCTGACACTGACATTGTCACCTGGTTGCACCGCACTTGCTAACACCACTTGCATGCTGTTGCCCACAGGCATGATGCTTGCGACTTGCACTGGGGTGCCATTCACATCGACGGTCATCATCGCTGGGGACAGCGCCATTCCATTGGAACTTTGCAGGACCTCATTACTCGTCAGCGTCAAGGTGGTTCCATTCACCATTGCACCCGTTACACTCGGCGGTGTCATCACCTCGATGTCCCCTGCTGTCCCTACAGCGACTAGCACTCCGTTCCCATAGGCCACGCCGTTTAAGTCGTGTCCAATGCCCGTTGCCACGCTTGTCCAAGCAATCCCCGTCGCAGACATGTCAACAGCGCCGCCATCCCCCACGCCGACAAACTGACCGTTTGCAAACGTCAACCCATGCAGCAAGCTGCCAAGTCCCGTTGTCGGCTGCACTTGCCATGCGCCCGCCGAACTCTCAACATCCGTCGTGAATAAGCTTGGATTGGTTGCTGACACCAAATTCATCACCAAAACATACCTGCCATTGCCATAGGCAAGACTCTGTATGCCCGGCCCACCCACGGGCCCTTGCTGGGCCACTGCCAGTCCGTTCTTCCACATCTGTATCTGTGTCCCCACCCAGATGGCTGTGGTCCCGTCACTGCCCGTCGCTGCACCCAGGTACCCGTCCAAACCCGTACCTAAACCAGCCATTGTCCACGTCAATCCGTTTGTCGAGACATAGGTCGTTGGTGAACCATTGGCAATAAACTGTCCATTCACGTACAGCACCTTGGCAAACGACTGGGTCGTTCCCATGGCAACCGATGTCCAGTCGAGTCCATCCGTCGATCTCAACAAAGTCCCATTGTCCCCAACCGCGATAAACTGACCGTCGGCATAGACCACACTGCTCAGATTCGACGTCGTTGTCGAGGGCACTTCCGTCCACTGACGAAACGCCCCGGGTGACACAGCCGGATTCACCGTCACGGTACAACTTGCTGTGAACCCACCGTCCGCTGTCTTTGCCGTAATCACAGCAGTCCCAGGTCCGACAGGCGTGACGTTGCCACTCTCATCCACACTGGCCACAGCGACGTTGCTTGAACTCCAACTGACAGTCTGGTTCGTGGCATCGCTTGGCGCCACCGCTGCTGTCAAGGTTTGGGCGCCCTTTCCCATCTGCAATGTGAGGCTGGTCTGGTCTAGCGTCACGCCAGTTACCGGTGTCGTCGCCACCCCTGTCATGTTTGTGACTGCCTGCCCCGTAAACGGTGTCAAGGCCAGACCTGCCGTGCTTACCACATAAGGGGCTGTCGATAGCGTATGTGACTGATAGCTGACACTGACATTGTCACCTGGTTGCACCGCACTAGCTAACACCACTTGCATGCTGTTGCCCACAGGAGTGATGCTTGCGACTTGCACTGGGGTGCCATTCACATCGACGGTCATCATCGCTGGGGACAGCGCCATTCCATTGGATCTTTGCAGGACCTCATTACTCGTCAGCGTCAAGGTGGTTCCATTCACCATTGCACCCGTTACACTCGGCGGTGTCATCACCTCGATGTCCCCTGCTGTCCCTACAGCAACTAGCACTCCGTTCCCATAGGCCACGCCGTTTAAGTCGTGTCCAATGCCCGTTGCCACGCCTGTCCAAGCAATCCCCGTCGCAGACATGTCAACAGCGCCGCCATCCCCCACGCCGACAAACTGACCGTTTGCAAACGTCAACCCATGCAGCAAGCTGCCAAGCCCCGTTGTCGGCTGCACTTGCCATGCGCCCGCCGAACTCTCAACATCCGTCGTGAATAAGCTTGGATTGGTTGCTGACACCAAATTCATCACCAAAACATACCTGCCATTGCCATAGGCAAGACTCTGTATGCCCGGCCCACCCACGGGCCCTTGCTGGGCCACTGCCAGTCCGTTCTTCCACATCTGTATCTGTGTCCCCACCCAGATGGCTGTGGTCCCGTCACTGCCCGTCGCTGCACCCAGGTACCCGTCCAAACCCGTACCTAAACCAGCCATTGTCCACGTCAATCCGTTTGTCGAGACATAGGTCGTTGGTGAACCATTGGCAATAAACTGTCCATTCACGTACAGCACCTTGGCAAACGACTGGGTCGTTCCCATGGCAACCGATGTCCAGTCGAGTCCATCCGTCGATCTCAACAAAGTCCCATTGTCCCCAACCGCGATAAACTGACCGTCGGCATAGACCACACTGCTCAGATTCGACGTCGTTGTCGAGGGCACTTCCGTCCACTGACGAAACGCCCCGGGTGACACAGCCGGATTCACCGTCACGGTACAACTTGCTGTGAACCCACCGTCCGCTGTCTTTGCCGTAATCACAGCAGTCCCAGGTCCGACAGGCGTGACGTTGCCACTCTCATCCACACTGGCCACAGCGACGTTGCTTGAACTCCAACTGACAGTCTGGTTCGTGGCATCGCTTGGCGCCACCGCTGCTGTCAAGGTTTGGGCGCCCTTTCCCATCTGCAATGTGAGGCTGGTCTGGTCTAGCGTCACGCCAGTTACCGGTGTCGTCGCCACCCCTGTCATGTTTGTGACTGCCTGCCCCGTAAACGGTGTCAAGGCCAGACCTGCCGTGCTTACCACATAAGGGGCTGTCGATAGCGTATGTGACTGATAGCTGACACTGACATTGTCACCTGGTTGCACCGCACTAGCTAACACCACTTGCATGCTGTTGCCCACAGGAGTGATGCTTGCGACTTGCACTGGGGTGCCATTCACATCGACGGTCATCATCGCTGGGGACAGCGCCATTCCATTGGATCTTTGCAGGACCTCATTACTCGTCAGCGTCAAGGTGGTTCCATTCACCATTGCACCCGTTACACTCGGCGGTGTCATCACCTCGATGTCCCCTGCTGTCCCTACAGCAACTAGCACTCCGTTCCCATAGGCCACGCCGTTTAAGTCGTGTCCAATGCCCGTTGCCACGCCTGTCCAAGCAATCCCCGTCGCAGACATGTCAACAGCGCCGCCATCCCCCACGCCGACAAACTGACCGTTTGCAAACGTCAACCCATGCAGCAAGCTGCCAAGCCCCGTTGTCGGCTGCACTTGCCATGCGCCCGCCGAACTCTCAACATCCGTCGTGAATAAGCTTGGATTGGTTGCTGACACCAAATTCATCACCAAAACATACCTGCCATTGCCATAGGCAAGACTCTGTATGCCCGGCCCACCCACGGGCCCTTGCTGGGCCACTGCCAGTCCGTTCTTCCACATCTGTATCTGGGTCCCCACCCAGATGGCTGTGGTCCCGTCACTGCCCGTCGCCGCACCCAGGTACCCGTCCAAACCCGTACCTAAACCAGCCACTGTCCACGTCAATCCGTTTGTCGAGACATAGGTCGTTGGTGAACCCTGGGCAATAAACTGTCCATTCACGTACAGCACCTTGGCAAACGACTGGGTCGTTCCCATGGCAACCGATGTCCAGTCGAGTCCATCCGTCGATCTCAACAAGGTCCCATTGTCCCCAACCGCGATAAACTGACCGTCGGCGTAGACCACACTGCTCAGATTCGACGTCGTTGTCGAGGGCACTTCCGTCCACTGACGAAACGCCCCGGGTGACACATCCGGATTCACCGTCACGGTACAACTTGCTGTGAATCCACCGTCCGCTGTCTTTGCCGTAATCACAGCAGTCCCAGGTCCGACAGGCGTGACGTTGCCACTCTCATCCACACTGGCCACAGCGACGTTGCTTGAACTCCAACTGACAGTCTGGTTCGTGGCATCGCTTGGCTGCACCGCTGCTGTCAGGGTTTGGGCGCCCTTTCCCATCTGCAATGTGAGGCTGGTCTGGTCTAGCGTCACGCCAGTTACCGGTGTCGTCGCCACCCCTGTCATGTTTGTGACTGCCTGCCCCGTAAACGGTGTCAAGGCCAGACCTGCCGTGCTTACCACATAAGGGGCTGTCGATAGCGTATGTGACTGATAGCTGACACTGACATTGTCACCTGGTTGCACCGCACTAGCTAACACCACTTGCACGCTGTTGCCCACAGGCGTGATGCTTGCGACTTGCACTGGGGTGCCATTCACATCGACGGTCATCATCGCTGGGGACAGCGCCATTCCATTGGAACTTTGCAGGACCTCATTACTCGTCAGCGTCAAGGTGGTTCCATTCACCGTTGCACCCGTTACACTCGGCGGTGTCATCACCTCGATGTCCCCTGCTGTCCCTACAGCGACTAGCACTCCGTTCCCATAGGCCACGCCGTTTAAGTCGTGTCCAATGCCCGTTGCCACGCCTGTCCAAGCAATCCCCGTCGCAGACATGTCAACAGCGCCGCCATCCCCCACGCCGACAAACTGACCGTTTGCAAACGTCAACCCATGCAGCAAGCTGCCAAGTCCCGTTGTCGGTTGCACTTGCCATGCGCCCGCCGAACTCTCAACATCCGTCGTGAATAAGCTTGGATTGGTGGCTGACACCAAATTCATCACCAAAACATACCTGCCATTGCCATAGGCAAGACTCTGTATGCCCGGCCCACCCACGGGCCCTTGCTGGGCCACTGCCAGTCCGTTCTTCCACATCTGTATCTGGGTCCCCACCCAGATGGCTGTGGTCCCGTCACTGCCCGTCGCCGCACCCAGGTACCCGTCCAAACCCATACCTAAACCAGCCACTGTCCACGTCAATCCGTTTGTCGAGACATAGGTCGTCGGTGACCCGTGGGCAATAAACTGTCCATTCACGTACAGCACCTTGGCAAACGACTGGGTCGTTCCCATGGCAACCGATGTCCAGTTGAGTCCATCCGTCGATCTCAACAAGGTCCCATTGTCCCCAACCGCGATAAACTGACCGTCGGCGTAGACCACACTGTTCAGATTCGACGTCGTCGTCGAGGGCACTGCCGTCCACCGATTGTACGTTTGCCCTGGTGCATTTTGCACTGTCGCATTTTGCACTGTCGCATTTTGCACGGTTGTATTTTGTCCTGCCGTATTGCTATACGTTTGCGCCGACGCGCGCGGAAAAGATAGTGGGTTCAGTGCCAGGGCACCGAGTACAAAAACAGCAAGTGCCCCGCGGGCAATTTGCTTGATTGACCGCAACCACTTTGTTTGCCTTAGTTGCCTTAGTTGCCTTAGTTGCCTTAGTTGCCTTAGTTGCCTTAGTAAATTTATTTGTCTCCGTTGTTTTATGTGCTTTACTTTCCTCATCACATCAAGTCACCTGCTTTCAGATATTCCAACACCGCTGCAGCGCTCGCGAACGGTGTCGCCAAGTGCCCTGTGTCTGTCAGTCTGTGGAGTTTCGCGTTCGGTATTTTTGCGGCGACATATTCAGCGTGACGGATGCTTACGGTCTCATCCTGCGTACTGTGCCAGAAATGGACCGGCACTCGAATTTCCTCGAGTGGAAATCCCCACGCCGTCGCGAGTACTTTATAGTCATCGAGGATGCCGTCCGGAATGCGCAGAGCTTCAGCCAGCATATCCCGGTACACACTGAGCATGCTCTCGCCGATGTGTTGCCTATCAACCGCGGACAGGCCATCGTAAATCGCCTGGACGACTCGGTCCGGGTCATTTCCGGCGGCCGACACCATTCCGGCTGCATACGCAGCACCCGCTTCCGTGTTCATAACCAGCGCTTGCTCCAGTTCTCCAGATGCGGCGAGCAGCTCCGGTTCGCAAAGTGGCCCTGTGCCAGCGATGATGGCAACGCGATCGACAGCGTCACGCAACTTGTGTGCACACGCCAGTGCATAGGCCGAGCCGCCGGAAATCCCCACAATAGAAAATCGCCGGATGCCGAGACCCTCAGCAAGCCGCTGAATGTCTGCGACGTGATGAAACAGTGTCCGATGGCCCTGTACGTCTGAAAGCCCGTATCCAGGGCGCTCTGGAACCACCACGCGCAGTCCACTCGATTCCCGCGTCGCGAGGTGAGCGAAGGCCTGGAACCGCGCCCCTGGTGTGCCGTGGAATAAGACAACTGGATAATCACCGCGAAGGCCGCTTTCCGAATACCCCAGCTTGCGGCCGTCTTTCAAAAACATCACGCCATCAAACACGAAATGACCTCCCAATCTCTCATCCCACGCCAACCATGGCCAACTGTAAACGACTATAATGAATAGAGATACGACTAGCATCGGGAATATTCCCTATTTGTACAGTGCACGTTACGGCACTTTGGGTGGAACACTTCAGGAGGGCAAGAAGAATGTCAGGCATACGCTGGGTGGGCAGGTTGTCCGAAGTTCAATTGCTAGATCAAGCCGTGGCGCAGTTGGCCGACGGCAAAGGCGGCATTGTGCTCATCGGCGGCGAGGCGGGGATTGGCAAGACCACGCTCGTGACGCACGTCCTGCAGTCCCACTTAGAAGCCTTGGGTATTGGCGCCGACCACCCAGAGCCGTCTCGTCCAGTGGCAGACCAAACGGGGTCAGACCAACCGGAGGTCATCCAAACGGGGGCAGCCCATCAAGGCGCCATTCGTCCAATGGCGGCCCAGCCAGAAGACGCCCAAACAGGAGCAGACCAAACGCGGGCATCGCTTCAAGGCCCATCCCACGCGCATCAATCCGTGCAAACGCTGACCTGTCGCTGTCCAGGCCCCGGAGAGACTCCCCCGTACGGACCATGGCGGGAAGCATTCCTGTACCTTCAGATGACGCATCCAGACTGGGATGCGTCATTGCTGCCAGCGCCTTTTGGCAGCTCATCGGCCGTGACCGATCCGTTTGAAATTGCTCTCCTACTCCTTCGCTGGTTTCGACAGTTGGGCAGGCCGCTTGTCATCACCATCGATGATTTACAGTGGTCTGATCGCGCGTCGCTCGATTTACTGCGGCAACTTTCCGGCCGTCTGCGCGACATTCCACTCCTCATCATCGGGGTTTACCGATCCGAAGACGCACGCAAGTCTCCCGACCACGGGCGGGTGTTCGCCGATCTGCTGCGGACAGGCAGTCGCCGCATTGTACTGCACGAAATGAACCGGACAGAGGTGGGAGAACTCACTCGTCTTATCATGCCGGACAGTGAGAATTCAGTTGAACTGGCCGCCGAGATTTATCGTTTGACGCACGGCTTGCCGCTGTTCGTGGTCGAGCTGCTAGAACAATTCAAGCGTAGCCCACAAACGAACGTCCTGTTGGCGGAAACGGTTCAACAGGCGATTGACAGTAAGCTCAACATGCTTGATGAGGCGTATATCCCTGTTATGGAAGAGGCGGCTCAAATCGGGGAGCAGTTCAGTTGGGCGCTGCTGCTGACGATAGCTTCCGGTGGACGCGAAGATGTAAGTGCTGCGCTCACCGCTGCCAAACAAATTGGACTCATTTGGCAGACCCCTGAGAATCCAGACGTATATCAGTTTCGACACGCCATCATCCGCGATGTCTTGCAGCATCGAATGTTTGGTGTTCGACTCGAGTACTGCCATCGCAGGATTGCAGCCGCTTTGGAGGTCAGTACCCCTGATGCTTACGACGTCATCGCGTTTCATTACCGGGTGGCAAATGACCCAAGGTCCGTCCGGTTTCTGCTTCTTGCGGCAGACACCGCGCTTCAAATGGGAGCGCTGATGGACGCAGCGGATAGGTATCGGCAGGCCCTGGAGTTGCAGTTCCCGGCCAGCGTAGGCGGCGGGGCCCGAGGAGCGGTCGACGGAGCATACGGTGCCGACTTGGCTTACGATGCCATCGCGGCGGCTAGAGTGTCCGGCGAGGCCAGCGCGATCGACGGAGCCAACTTCCGTGCAGAAATTCTCCTCAAGCTCGGTTTTTGCTTGCGGCGGCGCAACGAGGCGGAGGCTGTGGACTGCCTTGAGACCGCGCTGAAGTCGTCGGAGGACACGAACGATGAAGCCTTGCTTGCGTGGGGGCGCCACTTCCTCTATGAACAAGCTTACACGCATGGCCATGCGGTCAGCCTCCATCATCTGTCGGCGCTCTCTGACCTGCAGGATAGACTGCTAGAAAACGAACGCTATCAGACCCTGGAGAAGTTGTTCTACGGAGGCCATTTCAACTACCCGAGAATCGTCTTCGTGTACTGGAGCTTCCTCTATGCGCAGGGCTTGCTGGTTGAAGCAGAGCAGGTACTCACTGATTTGGAACGCCGTGCAGGCGCTCAAAGTCGCCATGTCCTGAGCATGAAGTCGCGGTTGAACGCGTTCATGGGCAAGGTCGATGAATCCATCGCCATCGTCAAAGCGATGAGCAAAGCGGCGTATCGGCAGCATGACGACTGGACGGCTACGCTGCTGGCCACCAATGATGCGTATCACACCTACCTCGTGCACACCCATCAACCGGAGGTCGTGGATGCGGCACTTGAGGAACTACTGGCCCTCGAGCGCGACGTGAATGATAGAAATGGATTCGGCTTTATCCCGAAGCCCTATTCCGCAGCAGGTTTTTTCCACTACACACGCGGAGACTGGGACGAGGGGCGCAGGCACCTTGTTGACTATGTGCTGGCAGAAGTGGCACCGGATCCGCTCATCACATGGTTTGCCGCCGTGATGCTAGTGGAAACGGCCGATTTTGCACACCTGGATGGCGTGCTGGCAAAGTTGGCGCCGTTACGACCGTCCGATCCGCCTCCCCCCTCCACAACCGTCTTCACCTGGGTTCACGCCACTCGCGCGCAAGCCCATCTCCTGCGCAGTGAAGTGGACCTCGCGAGAGAGTGGTTGGAAGCTGCAGACGCGCACCCTCTCAGCCAGGTGTCGAGGATGCATCGGCCGCTCATCGATATCGCCTGGACGGACTACTACGTCCAAACGGGTGACACGACGAAGGCCCTAGAGGCGTGTCAACGGGCACTCTCATGGGCCGAATCGGTTCCCATTCCCTGGTTCGTTGTCAAATCCCGGCGCAGGCTTGGTGAGATCTTCTGCGAGTCAGGTCGATTGACAGAGGCATACGAGGCCCTCGATGCCGCAAGTGCGCTTGCAGAAATCTGCCGACTGCCCTACGAGACAGCGCTTTGCTCCCTGTCTGCAGGCCGGGTATGGACAAGGTACATAAGGAATAGGCACACATCGAGAACGCACGTATCGAAACAGCAGACGGCGAACTGGCACATGTCGAAAGAGCCCAAGGCGAATGAGCACATGGTGAATCAGCCCGTGGTGAATCAGCACATGGCGAACAGGCACATGTCGAAAGAGCCCGTGGTGACAGAGCCCGTGGTGAATCAGCACATGGCGAACTGGCACATGTCGAAAGAGCCCGTGGTGACAGAGCCCGTGACAACCGCCGAAACCCTCACGGATGAGAAGTGGAATCGGTTGGCGCAACGGGGACCCGCCATCATCCAAGGCCTCCAGACTGCCAAAGACATCTTTGCGCGTTTGGGTGCGAGAGAAGAGGCGGAAGCGGAGACGCTCTTGCAGGCCATCGAGGGCGACATCGGGGGCCCGCAAGCCGCTGCGGATGGGAGCACAGGCAGGGGCGACGACGGCCGGAGCCTGCCAGCGGCCGCGAATGGGGGCACAGTTAGGGGCGACATCGGGATTGACACCGAGATGGACAATACCAGTCCTCCGCTTAGCCAGGCACCGACAAAGCGCGGCGCCTCAAGTGCGCCAGGTGGCCTCACCGATCGCGAGTGGGAAGTGGCGCGCCTGGTGGCAGATGGACTCACGGACAAGGAAGTGGCCGGCAGACTGTACGTGTCTCCGCGTACGGTGGACCACCATTTGCGCAGCGTCTTCCGCAAACTCGGCTTGCGCCATCGAACGGCTTTAGCTGCCTATTTGAACAAACAGGGGGAATGAACAGGAAGAATGAAGGTATCACTTCTTGCCTTATCTACATACCTCACAGCGTACCCCGTGGGGTATATGAAAAAATGCAAGTATCAACTTGTTCCCTATCGTTATACCCCGCTGGGTATGTTTTCTGAATAGCGCTACCTTCCTATCCCTATTCGTCAACACCTGGGGGTATCGTAACTATCATCCTGTATCCTACGGCCCATCCGATACCCCCACCCCTTGAGACGTAACGATACTTTTGATTCTTGAGGTTTGGGGGATACCCCATCGTTTCAGCACACAGCGATAACTTTGTACACTACAAAAGGTAGGGTACCCTCCGGGTACCCCCCAATTTGGATAAAAGCAACGCCCTTCCGCCGTCTGTCTGGCATCCGTCCGACATCCGTATCGCTCGTCAGCACGCCTGGTACCTGGCTCATTCGGTGCGTCACCGCAGCCCACGAGCTACCTCACAGCATACCCCGTTGGGTATATAGTAAAATGCAAGTATCAACTTGGTCCCTATCGTTATACCCCTCTAGGTATGTTTTCTGAATAGCGCTACCTTCCTATCCTTATTCGTCAACCCCAGGGGGTATCGTAACTATCATCCTGTATCCTACGGCTCATCCCGATACCCCCACCCATTGAGACGTAACGCTACTTTTGATTCTTGAGGTTTGTGGGATACCCCATCGTTTCAGCCGAAAGCGATATTTTTGTACAGTGCAAAAGGAAGGGTACCCTCCGGGTACCCCCCAATTTTGATGCAAGCAATACCGTCCGTCTCTGCTGACCCATGGCCGCTAAAAGCGTTTGGCCGGATAAAGCCTTTCCCGAGAAATCCGTTCCTGGTTTCACATTTCGTTGCATGTTATAAAGGTATCTATACTAACCGGAACTCACCATCGAGAGGTGAATCGACAGACATGAATTCAACTCTCGGCGCAATCTTCCCTCCGGTACTTAACTCGTAAATGTTAATCCCCATGTCACGCACTGGAGCCATCAGGAATAAAGGAGCATATAATCTGGGGACAATGTTGATACGTCATGTTAGAGACGATGGTTGTGAAACCGACTTGAACGTAATACAATAAATTGAGATCAACCTATTGTGTTACACAAGGCAGTGGCACTACCGTCATTCGGGTGGTGATGTTATGTGTAACAACAAGGGGGTTAAGAAAATGGCGACTGCGACCGTATTTGATACGTTGCCCTTAAACGAAGAACAAGCTCAAAAAATTATCTCGACTCCACCAAAGAAGTTGCCTCAGGCAACCGTATTTAACGATCTCACTTTACCTGAGTCCGAGAGAATTGCTCATGCAGCGAAAGTTCTTGCATCGCGCAAATGCAAGTAATCAGTCTAAATAGCTTAATGAAGGCAAGTGATGAAGAGGGAGTAATCGCCTATCTCTCTTCTTTTTGTTGCCATAAAAATGACGACGTGGAGTCATTTTTGCGCGAGAAAGCGATGGAGAACGAGAAACGCTCTTTGTCCCGAACCAGTTTAGTTGTGGATGAAGACAACAGTTCTGAAATCATTGGCTATTTCACTCTCACGATTAGACATTTCAAGTTACAATACGAAATCTCAAAGTCGACCAGACAGAAGTTAGCTGGCAGCCGAGACGCAGACATCTTTAGTACAATGTTAATTGCACAATTAGGCCGTTCCGACTTGTACAAAGGAAAAGTACCTGGTAAGGAAATTTTGGACCTCGCTCTTCAGAATTGTAAGATGATACATGACCTCGCAGGGTTAAGAGTAGTTTGCGTTGAGTATGAAAATATTCCCTATCTTAATGATTTCTATATGGTCAACGAGTTTGTATATTTAGGGAAAAACCCCGATAACGATTTGAACATCAGTTACATTAGGCTGTAGGCTTCAACTTTCTCCGGGCGGGCATGGCGTGCCAATAACCCTCCTGAGTATATGGCAGCATGTCGCGGCACATAGCTATCACTTCTTGCCTTATCTACATACCTCACAGCATACCCCGCTGGGTATGTTTTCTGAATAGCGCTACCTTCCTATCCCTATTCGTCAACACCTGGGGGTATCGTAACTATCATCCTGTATCCTACGGCCCATCCGATACCCCCACCCCTTGAGACGTAACGATACTTTTGATTCTTGAGGTTTGGGGGATACCCCATCGTTTCAGCACACAGCGATATTTTTGTACACTGCAAAAGGAAGGGTACCCTCCGGGTACCCCCAATTTTGCTGAAAGCAATACCGTCCGTCCAACATCCGTATAACGTAACGTGTCAGCACACCTGGCACGCGTATCACGCTTAGGCACTCTGGCATCCGAGTCCCCCGATAGCACGCTGGCACCCAGGCCAACGACTGACAGGTGCCCTGTCAGTCGTTCGTCGTTATGTTATGTCTGTCATTTGAGTCGCTCGTCAACATGATACGGACTACTCGGATATGAGCACTTAGCCAATATTGCCAAATGCAGCGGTCAGTCCGTCGATGCCGTACAATTTGAAAAAGGCAACAAAACGCCGTACAGAGTCACTATCTGAGGCTATTTTTTTCATAACGGTTTTGTGCCGTTTCATCAGGTACTTTTTGAGCTCCGGTTTGAAAAGAAAACCGATGCCACTCGACATATTCAATCCGTCGACGTCCACGACTCTTGTAAAAATCATCAATCAGGGCTGAGCTGTTTGGCTCAGATGCACGTCGGTAACTGTAATCTCGCCCATTATGGGATTAAGCAGGTCCTGATAGATGAGTTGGTGCTCGTCGGGCCTGGCTTCTACGATTTCGAACAGAGAGGTTCTCGAACCAGCCATGGCGGCGAGCAGGTCCGTTTCTTCCGATGCGGCAGACCTCCTGGCAATGTACGTTTCAAGGGCAGTCATCCCCTCACCAAGCGACTCATAGATTGCCAAATCCATGATGATGCCAGTTTGATCCTCGTCATCAAGTACAATGGTCTTACCCTGTAAGAGTCCCAAGAGGCGTGCGGCAGCCTGTACGGTGCCGCGTGGTATCGTCTCCAGCACCTTTGTATGGAGATTCATCATTCTCTCTCGATACACTTGGTAGGTTTGAATATCTGTCAAATTGATTCCTCCATGATGGTTGGAGCGTCTGCGTGCTCGCTGGTGTGCCTGCTTCCTCGTTGGAGCGTCTGCATGCTCGTTACAGCATCTGTTTCCTCGTTGGAGCGTCTCGGTGTGAAGCCAAACCAGCAAAGATAGACGTCATGCTCCCTCACTTGTATTGTATCGTTTGAGCAAGTAAACGTCTCGTCCCCTCGCCATTTTGGTAGACTAAAATGAACTGAGAGAGATAGAAAAACTGAATTTCATATCTTCCTCAAACCACATACGAAAGTTTGTTCCCCAGACATTGTTGTGCAAGTTAAAATGAATTCCTCCCACCAAGTCTGGAAAGGTGCCATCGAAGCGAAGTAAGCGTGGCTCACCAAATGCAATGAGGGGAGCGTCTACCGATTTCACATACACGGTGCCATCCGCGCCTTGATACTTTGCACCAGTCTCTGAAGCATGCATATTTCGATTTCCACTTCGAACAACCGTCAATGGCGATATCCACTCACCTAGTTTATCGACCCTCCACATATTTGAATTCTCGACCTCTGGAACGAAAGAAAACCAAGAAGCTTCCGGCATCCGATTGGCATCTTTTCCAAACCAACTTAGCGTTACACCAACCGTATCCTGAAAGTTATGGAACCGATATTCGATAAGCACAGTCCTTGGTGCCCCGTTTTCCTCGGTAGACTCTCGTGGCATCCGTAACTCAACCAGAACGATGTCCACATCGGCGTGATGCTCTACATCAGAATCGCACTGCACATCAGAATCATGCTCGACATCCGAGCCATACGCCACTGCAGTGTGATGCTCGCCGTCAGCATGACATCCCGCATCAGCATGGTGCCCCGCACCCGAGCCAAACTCGACCGTAATTCTCTGCATGGTGGGCCTAAATACGCGATTTGCCGGTCTCGGAGTGACAAATTCAAGGCCAGGTTTCCCATAATCCCCGGGGATCCAGTTCTGGTTCTCCTTCCGCTTGACGTGGTATTGTTCGAGCCAAATTTGAAAATCAAGCGGACCAAAGGTCTGATAAGAATACGCCCCGAGGTGATTGTCTTCCCCCGCCCAGTTTTTCCCCCGCATATCCACCAGTTGCTCGATGGACCCGTCATCGCCAAAGGCTACAGTAAACCTACCCAGCCTGTACGCCGTATGCGTTGATAATGGTGCTGATGTTGATGTTGATGTTGATGTTGATGTTGATGTTGATGTTGATGTTGGCGATGGCGATGGCGACGGTGCTGATGTTGTTGCTTGAACCGCCACTCGGCTCGCATCTGGTTTTAGTTCCTCAAAAGCACGTTCCACCTCATGCTGCTTGTCAGCATTTAACGCCTGCACAGCCCGCTCCAAATACCTTCGCTGCTCTTCCCAAGAACGCTCAACGTAGCCGTAACTCAGTTTTTCGGGATTGTCAGACACATGAACACCCAAGTAGCTATAAATCTGAGGAGCACGGGCCCATGCGATGACATCTACCCTTCTCGCCCGCTGAAAGTCTTCCTTTGCCCAGTTCTCGTAATCCGGGAGAAACTTTTTTGTATCAACGCCCCATGTGTGTTCTGGAACGAGCAGTAAAGCGCTGCTGAACCGCTCGTATTCCTCCGATTCCTCACGCATGCGACCTTCCTCAAGCCATTTTGTCTGCAGGGCCATGAGAGTGCGGTACTTGGCGAGTTTGAGCGGATCGCTCCCGATTCCATGAATCCAGGAGTCGCCGATTTCTTCATATATCACGGGCAACCGCCCTTTGATGGTCAGCAATCTCGCAGCAAACGCATCAAGCGTCGACGCCCGAATCTCTGCGCCGGGGAACTTTTGCTGCAGCGCGGAAAACACCTGATTCACTTCATCAATCGTCTGCGGTCCGCGATTATCTTCGGTATGCGCGAAGACCAGCACGTCCTCAAAACCGTCAATGACCAGGGCATCTCCGTACGAGTTGTGATAGTTGACGATGACTTCATTTCCGTTGCCGTCTCTCCACACAAATAGTTCTGGGACCTCAGGCATCTTCGATGACGAATTCACGCCAATATGGAGATACTGAATTCCGCTCTCGGCAAGCCTGGATACCATCGCAATGGTGTGGCCCGGCACGTCGGACATTTTCGCCGCAATGGTACGCCGGCCAAACTGCCTGTCTAATTTCCGGGAAAGTGACAGGCCGAAATCAAAGAGTTTGGCGCTCATGGCTTCGGTGTGTGTGGTGAAGGGCAATCCGTGCCACGAGATATGTCCTCGTTGAATCGCGTCAATCATCTTCTGCTTCTCATCCGGATTGGCAGTATCCAAATAGTCATAGATAAGCCACGAACCTGTCGTCCAGATGAACTTTCCATCCATTTGTTTCGCCAGATCCAGGGCCTTGGGAATAAACATCTGGTGATACGTGTCGATGACGGTTCGGGCGTGATCGGTAAACCCGATATCGAGGTGGGTCTTGAAGACGACATGTACAGTTTTAACGTTCGTCAAATCGGTCAAATCGGTCACACTCCATTGTTTTTACCATGATGTCTGATGACGGGGTGTCTCCCCGCGTGGAGCGTCACGCAAAATATATCGGATTGCTGAGGGCGGCCATCAGTCGCTGGTTCACCTGATCCAGCGGGTTCACCTGGTTCGCTTCAGGAAATTCCCTCCACACCTCGACGCGGTAAAATTGAACGTCATTGTGATCGAAGCTCCAACGAACCTTGCTCAAACCATCAGCGGAAGCATCAGTCGAAGCATCAGCGGAGATGTCAGTCCAGGCGTAAGCAGAACCACTGTCAGTAGAATCACCACCACGAGAACCTTCCGACATACCGTCTGCCCGAATTACTTCATTCATTTTGAGGCCCTTATCGCTGATGACTTTGACTAAGTCCCCGGTTTGAAGTCCAGAAATGCGGAGCACACATTCTGCAGCCGTTTCCTTGTCGACTGTATCTCCACACATGAAGTCTCCACACCGGAAATCTATCGTGGGACCATCCGGAGAATAGGACAAAAACACATGTCCCTGACTAATTCCATCCAAGAGTCCAGCTGAACTAAAGGTGTCGGTATAGATCCACGTCGTGGGGACTCCGTGCCGAACGTAAGGATGGGGTCGATGCGTATCACTTCCGCCGACGGCAACCAGTTTATGCCCGGAAACGAGTTCTGAGTGCCACCACTCCACAGCTCTCGCATTGGAATCTCGCCATGGGCCGTTCCAAACCTCGACCCAGTCGTAATCGATGTCAAAGCCCCACTGCCAGTGACAGCTTGGGCAACTCGTATCATGGGGATGGTTAATCGAGATGATGGCCCCCCTGCTGCGGGCCGTTTGCAAGTGATGGCGTAGCTCACCTATGGATGACGTGCGAAAATCATCTGTGGGCTCCGCTACGCCGAATAAATTACAATGTCCTTTGTACGTCGTTAGCTCCATTGCGGGGATAAACAGGATAGGTGTGTCTTTCGGATAAGAAAGATTTTGACTGTGCGTATTATGGTCGGCTAACCCCATAAAATCCAAGCCCGCGTCTTCTACAAGTCGCGCGATTTCTTCCAAAGTAAACGCACCGTCGCTGTGAAGACTATGCCCGTGCAGGTCCCCCCGGAACCATCTCGGCCTCCGTTTGGTGTATTCAATCCGCAACTGGACTTCACACCCGCGGGCAGGCACTTCATATGCACCCAAAAGTACAGCCCACTGACCCGCTTCAATTCGACCTGGCAAGTACCCTGGCGTCGCAGTGCACGCTGTGATAAAGAGCTCGCGCCGCGCACCGCCGCTCCAACCGCGCGTTCGCTCACCGTCCCGCAGACCTAAATCTATGGTCGCCTTTTCGGATGATAGGTTTGACTCAGACGCAGCGTTTAACTCGGATGATAGGTTTGACACCGTCATAAACACGCGTAACTCGTCAACATCCGGGCCAACTTCGAATGGCACCTCCAGAAAACTCTTTTCTTGCTCCTTTGAAATGAAAACGACGAGCGACTCACTGTGATCCGTTTTGTCATGTCTCTCCAATCCATCGCATCTCCTGTCCGTTGCTAGCAAACCATTCCGCATCCATCGCTAGCATAATATCTGGTTGACAGCATAAAATTCTCATCTATTGGCCGCAATGCATCTTCGTCTATGGCGAGCGGAAATCCCGAATCCGAATCGTAAATGATAGACTTGCGTGCCCCCCTATTCCTTTGTCGAGCCTAAGAAAATCCCCTTGACGAAGTATTTCTGAACAAATGGATAGGCGAACAAAAGGGGGAGAATCGCAATAATGATACCGGCCATTTTAACGTTCGTCGTAACCAGTTCTCCGCT
This sequence comes from Alicyclobacillus curvatus, assembly GCA_017298655.1. GTDB lineage: Bacteria > Bacillota > Bacilli > Alicyclobacillales > Alicyclobacillaceae > Alicyclobacillus_B > Alicyclobacillus_B curvatus. Next base: position 4,454,673 of record CP071184.1, on the reverse strand, counting down.
CGATGCGGCACTGCCCTGGTTGACGAGTGAGTTGAGTGCAACCTGAAGCGTGTCTTTGCTCGAATCGTTGATGAGTAACACGGTCGCCAAAAGGTTGTTCCAACGCCCGACAAACTCGAACAAGCCGACCGTAGCCAAGCCCGCCTTAGACAGCGGCATGCAGATTCTCCACAGACGATAAAAGTGCCCCGCCCCATCCACTTCAGCTGCATCCAGAATGTCATTCGGAATGGACTGGAAGAAGTTTCGCATGAGCAGAATGCTAAACCCAGACACGGCCCCCGAAAGAATCAGCGCCACCAGTGTGTTAAGGAGGCCGAGTTCTTGAATGGTCACATAAAACGGGATCATGATGGCTTCAAACGGGATCATCATCGAAATGAGAATCACGGACGTGATAACGCGCCTTCCGGGAAGCAGCGGTTGGGCCAAGGCATAGCCAGCGAGTGACGCGAGGAGGACGTGAATAGTGGTGCCGAAAACCGATACAATCACGCTGTTTTCAAAGGGCTGCCATAAATTCAGAACCGTCCATATCGTCTTGTATCCGATGACACTAAACTGTCGGGGCCACATCTGAATGCCCGGTTGCATTGAGCCAAAGTTGGAACTGAGCGAGACAACCACCGCGTTCCACAAAGGAACAATCATGGTTGCAGCAATGAGCGCGAGAAACAGTAAATTCACCGTGACAAACAGGGCACGCCCGCCTGTTCTGGTCCCTCGCATTAGATCCACCTTCCTTCGCAAACTACCCACACTCAAACGGAACTCCCCACACCGCGCGAAAATTGTTACACCAGACGGCATTGCCACACTCAATGGAACTTTACAACTCGAACTGCACCAATCGGCGCGTCAACAAGGTGAGCAGCAAAGTCGCCACTAAAATGAGCAGTGCGCTCGCCGTCGCCTGTCCGATGTTCATCTGAGTAAAGCCTTGGTCATAAACGTACGTCATCAACACGTCCACTTTCGGTTCAATGACGGCGTTTCGCATGACGTATATCTGATCAAACAGACGCAGCAGCCCCATAATGGACAGCAGGCCGACAACTTGCATTGTCCGGATGAGAGAAGGAATGGTGATATGCCAGACCTCCTGCCAGTGACTTGCGCCATCAACGCGTGCAGCGTTGTAAAGCTCTGGGTTAATGCCAACAATGGCCGCCAAGTAGAGAATGCAGTTAAAACCGACGTCCTTCCATACGCTAACAAGGATAATCACCCATCTTGCCGTATTGGGGTCGGACATAAACTGAACGGGCGGCACCCCGAATGCATGCAACACGGCATTGACCAATCCGCCGGCAGGGTTGAGAAGCTGAATCCACAAGCCGCCAACAACCACCCAGGAAAACAGGTGAGGGATGTAGATGACCATCTGCAGCGTACGCTTTGCCCACTGCTGCAAGACTTCATTCAGTGACAGCGCGATAACAATGGGTGCAAAGAAACCGATGATGAGGATACTCGCACCCAAAAACAGGGTGTTTCGGAACGCAGCCCAGAAATTCGGATCCGACAATACAGCTTGATAGTTTTGCAACCCGACAAACGGCCGGTTTCCAATCAGGTTAAAATTTTGCAAGCTGATGAACACAGAGTGTACGAGCGGATAGTAAGTAAGGATGAGAAAGTACGCGACGGTCGGTAGCAACATGACATATAGAGGTACCGCGCGCCTCCACTTGCTGATGCTTGTGGCAAGTGGAGGTCGCGGTGTCGTCAGTTTCTGTGAGTGGAGCACTCTCATGCTATCCAAAATGACGCTCCTCTCCTCTGTAACGAAGCATTATCATTTGTCGATGTCCAGAATGGTCATTGGTCGATGTGAAAGATGATCACTGGTCGATGGATGATCATTGGTCGATGTAATGAAGACTCAGAAGCTGTGCATGCATCTTCGATACCGCCGCTGCAGGGGATATCTTGCCTAAAATGGCGTCATCACCGTATTGCCAGATGATTTTCTGCGCGTTGTTCCAATTTGCGTTGATGAGCGGCTGATACCCCTCGGTCACCCCGATTTGGCGGGCGTTGGCATAGCCTTTTTGCATCTGCGGGAATGGATTCTGCCAATACGAGCTAATCGGTTCCGGGTCACCGTGATCCATATTTTCCGCGATCCCGATGCTGGTCAACTGATACACCCCGTTCTTCACGGTGTAGTCGATGCCAGGCACGCCAAGGGATCCGAGAAGCTCGCCAGGTTTTGTATTCCACCATTCCAGGAACTTAAATGCCAGCGCTTTGTCGGGTGCATTGGAGGGAATGGCAAATACGCTTGTGTCACCCATGGAAACAAGCGATTTTCCATTCGGACCCACCGCAGACGGTAGGGCTTCTGCGTCAAACGACGAACCGGCGCCTTGCGTCTTCGCCAGATTGTTCAACATCGGAACCCAAGCGTCCCAGTACACAAACATGCCGACACGCCCAGCCAACAGCCCGTTGCGTTCATCTGCTGTGCTGTTGGTGACAAAGTTGGGGTCAAGGAGTCCGTTTGCATATAGCTTGTGAAGCCATGCGTACACTGGAACAGCTGCGGAGGTGGCATATGGAATGGTGAGTTTTCCGTTTTGCATGACGTATCCATTTTTCACTCCGGCGGAACTCATAAATGGTTCGATGTCGTACAGCGAGGATAAAGTAAGCCCATAGGCTCCCTTTTTCTGTTTAAATGTCTGGAAGATATGATAATAATCATTGAGTGTTTTCGGTTGAGAAAGTCCGAGTTGTTGCATCCAGTCCTGGCGCACAATCGCCATCAGTGCGCCTTGATACTTCACAGGGACGGCATAGATGCCCTGACCGCCTGGACTCGATAGCTTGATATCGTTCCACTCGTACTGCGGTACCACCTTCGGATCGCTCAGCACCGACGACTGTTGAATCTGACTTTGCAGATTCGTAACTTCTCCCGCCTTGGCGAGTTGCGCCAGCGTACTGCCTTCTGTGTATACAACGTCAATCTTCTGCCCAGAGGCGAGCATCGTCATCAGTTTCTGGTCATAGTTCCCACCTGCCATTTGGATTAACTGAACCTTACAGTGAAGCGCCTTTCCAATGGCGTTTGCAAAAGCAGTGTTTTCTTGCGGGTTTTTACCACCGATGACCCCTTCTGCGATGGTTAATGTGGGTTCGTTACTTGAACCAGAAGAACTCGGGTTTCCAGAACCGGACGAGTTTGAGCCATTGCTGTTTGCCGAAGCGCACCCAGCTAATGTCGCGATACCCAACACACTCACGCCGAGTAGAGTACCAACTTTTCCCCATGCCTTCACGAACTAACCCCCTCTTATGGTCCACCCTTTAATGGGCTAGACTCCGCAGTTGGTGCATGAAGCTCTGATGACAAGTTCTGAGGAAACGAACACTTTCTTGGTTTGCCGTGTGTCATCCGACATTCTCTCGATGAGCATATTGACGGCCTCCGAACCTAGCGTCTCGGCGTTGAGACGCACGCCGCTTAAAGGCGGCTGGAGTTCGGGACCGAAGACAGAGTCATCACTAAAGGCCATCACGGAAATATCCTCTGGAATCCTGAGGCCAAGTTCTGCTGCAGCCCGGTACACACCTAAGGCCATTTTGTCTGTGTCTGTGATGACGGCGGTCGGCGCCTTGCCTGCTTGGATATACGACCTTAACATCTCGTAGCCGAAGTCAACAGACGTCTGAGCGGGATCCTTATAAGCAATGAATGAGTCGTCGAAGTGTAAGCCGTTGTCATCAAACGCCTGATGGTACCCCCTGACCCTGTCCTCCGCAACCGTCCTCATCTGTTCATTGTTGAGAAACAAAATCTTTTGATGTCCGAGCCCGATTAAGCAAGTGGTTACTTCTCTCGCGGTTTCGACGTTGTCATTATCGACGAAAGAAACGGCCTTCTGGATACCGGAAGGAGGTCTCCCCACTACGACCACAGGGATTCCCCGCTGCGTAAGACGCTTCAACCGAGGGTCATCGGCGATAGGGTCGAGGATTATCTCGCCGTCTACAGGGTCAGAAGTCATCTGCTCCAAATGGTCATTGTAATTGGCAGTGATGGTATTAATCAGCAAGCGATAGCCATGATGGTAGCAACTCCGCAAGACGCCGTTTATCAACGACAGGTGAAAGTAGCTGAATTTCATATTCTCGGCAAACATGTTCAGCCCGATGATGTGCGTCTTCTTTGTTGCCAGTGTGCGCGCCAGATAATTCGGTCGAAAATCAAGGCGTCGTGCGGCGTCTAAGACGCGTTCTGAGACCTCACGACTGACAGGCCGCTTTTTACTAAAAACGTTCGATACCGTACCTTTTGACACGTGTGCTTCCCTTGCAACATCATCGATAGTCGCCAAATATACACCCCACCGTTAAACCGGTTTAATATCTAGTAGTGATTATAAACGATTGAATTACATGCAGGCAATACATGCTTAAAATATTCTGATAAACAATTTAAACGCTTACACATTAAACCGCTTTAACCACGTAGAAATCCATTAACACAGACCATGACAAAGAAGAATTCACGTACGGCTTGCCGGCACGGTGGTAACCGTGTCGACAAGCTCGCCTGTCCCCAACCTATTTGGCACACCTCTTAGACACTGTGGTGATTTGTCTGAGCTACCGTCCATGTTGTTCCATTCCAGGTACTCGTCAAACCGACGCGGTCGAGAATCTGCTCCAAGTACCATATCGGCATGTACGTAGTTGGCTTCATTGTCGAAGGGTCAACCGCCGTCGTCGTGTTCACTTTCTGCACAAGCGTTCCATTCAGATAGATGCTCGCGTTGCCCCGTCCCACCTGCACGTTCGACAAATCAGTGTTTGCGCCCGTCCACAATTCCCACGTATTGCCGTTCCACTGGCTCTGGATGCCTGTCGAATGCAACATCTGCATCACATACCAAATCGGCATGTAGGTTGTCGGCGTCCCTGCGTCTCTCTTCACCACCGCTGGCACGATGTTGGCGTGTCCCGTCAGCGTAATGACACGCTGATTTGGTTTCACCTTGAGAACTACAAAGTCCGGATCGGACGTGAACGACACCGTCGCCTTCCCCGCGCTCACAGTCGCCTTAAGTGGTATCAGCCCGCCTCCTTGGGTCAGCTTGTACACCACGCCATCCGAGGGAATGTTTAAGCCTGTGATGGTTACCGTCACTGGCTTGGAGGGTGTTGCCCCGGAGAAATTCACTCCAAACACTATCGCCACGTTCCGCGTGGGCAAGCCATCAATCAACCCCGTGACATTCACTGGTGTTCCAGTGGTCAGCGTCAATTTCTCCGGTGTTGTAAATGCCCCCTGCGGCACACTGATATTGATGGTAGTGTTCCCAACGTTCTGAAGCATTGTACCACCCGCATTGCCAAAGAACTGCCATCCCATAACCGACGGCAGCGACGGCGGAGTCGGTCCATTCGAGCCGCTGCCATTCGATCCGCTACCACTCGATCCATTGCCAGACGGCCTTGCCTCATTCACCGTGATCGACAAACTCTTTGTCGCCGTGTAGCCAGCAGAATCTTTCACCTGCACTGCAAATGCGCTTGTCCCGGCGATGCTCGGTGTGCCGCTGATGATGCCCGTGTTCTTATCCAAGGACAATCCCGCAGGCAGCGAACCAGATGTTACGCTCCAGATGTAAGGCGAGAATCCCCCTGTAGCGCTGAGGTACTGCCCATACGCACTGCCTGTGGTCGCATTGGATAGCGTCATCGTGCTCACGCTCGGCGGAGGAGCAACGTGAATCGTCGCCGTTGTCGGTGTCACCCCGTACACTGCGCCATTCACTGTGTCATATACAGTCGCCGTCACCGTAACGGCCTCGTCCACGGTCACCATCGGTGCCGTCCATGCCGCAGCAAACGCCCCACTACTGTTCGCTGTTACCGGAGTTTTGCCCCAAGTGCCCATCGTGCCCGATAAATTGACAATCGCATCCGGTACAGGTGTGCCCTTGACGTCGTACACGACACCCGTGACTGAGTCCGTCACGCCGCTTACTACATCGCTGCCTGCCAGCGTTAGCCTAATCGATCCGTTGTTCAATGTATTAACCGACACTGCGCTGCTCTGAACCGACTCTCCTATTGCATTCACTGCACGAATCGTGAACTTGTAAAGTAAACCCGCTGTCAGGTTGTTCGCCTTATAGCTTGTACCCGTCACGCCTGTGGCAACTAGCGACCCATCTTCGTAAACGTCATAGCTGGTGGCGCCAGTTACCGTATCCCACGACAGTGTCGCCTGCGTGGACGAGGTTCCGCTAATTGCGAGCCCAGTCGGAGCAGATAACATCAACTGTACATCGCAGGTGATGCCATTCGCCCACCCCGCAATGGTCGTACCAATCAGCGGCGCCGCATCGGAAGGACTCATCGACAGCGTGCCGTCCGCCTTCACGTACTCGGAAATCGCGTTTCCTCCCGTGCTCACGAGGATTACGTACTCATCTCCGGGCGTCAGTCCCGTGATTTCCTTTCCAATCGCTGTTCCCATCGATCCGCTCGTCAGCAAGACAGCGGGTGGAATAAGATTTGGATAGCCATTGTTACTATTTGCCGAGATATCCCAAATGTTGTTGAAGTCCCAACCGGCGTTCATAAAAGGAGCAGCCGTTTTCATAGAAGAATCAGATTCTCCGGTCGCGCCAGCTGCCGAACTATTGGTCCCAACCCCGTAACTTTGACCTGCCGTACTCAGATCGAAGAAGGAGCCACTAAGGCTACCTCCATTCTGAGCTCCTACCAGTCCGCCAGCCGGTCCAACGCTACCGCCGTTGCCATCAGAAAAACCAGGCATAGCGCCAGACCCAACCCCAGCCCCTGCCAAGCCCCCAGCAGCAGCAGCACCACCAGTCGCACTTGCTGTGGAATAGGAATCCGTGATGCTATCGCCAGACTGGTTACCTACGAGACCACCAGCAAATCCGCCACTACCACCGTTGCCACCGTTGCCGCCAACACCTGGGAGAGTAGTAGGAGCACCTAGTACGTACAATACGTAAGTCGTACCAACTCCCCCATCGCCACCAACCCCACCAGGGCCGCCAGTTACGCGGCCAGTGGCATAGGAATCCGAAATACTACCGCTAGACCCGGTGCCAACCAGACCACCAGCCCATCCGCCATTGCCTCCAGCCTGCCCTGATTGACCCTGGGTACCATAATCATCACTAGTACCGGCGCTGCCATTACCACCAGCACCGCCGCTCACGCTTCCTGTGAAATAAGAACCCGTAATGGCACCGCCAGACTGTGTGCCGACCAAGCCACCAGTCAACCCGCCGTTAACGCCATTTCCTCCAGCACCGCCATACACGCTTCCAGTGACGTAGGAATCGGTGATGCTTCCACCCAGTTGCTCGCCCATCAAGCCTCCGTTGCTACCCACACTGCCGTTTAGACTCGCAGCAACCCCAAGGTTTTCAACCGTTCCTGACGACGTTCCAAACAATCCTACATCGCTATCCACTGTGTCATTGATAGTGAGTCCTTGCACTTCGAACCCGTGCCCATTAAACGTACCGCTGAACGGATTCACTGAATTGCCGCCAATTGGAATCCAGCGCGAGCTGCCAGTCAAATCAATGTTGTTCATTAATTCAATGTTGGCGCCCAAATAGGTCGTGGTCCATGCCGTTCCTATATCAGCATTCTGGTTCTGGTCAATGTATACCAGTTGAATGGGTGTTGATACCTGCACCCAACCATTCACTACGGGCGGCGCATCTGAGGTGGGTAATACCCACTTGGCGTACAAAGTCGTGTCGCTTGTAACGGCTGTACTGAAGTTGAATGGTGTCGTCAGTCCCTTGTCGCTGTACCAGCCCCCGAATAGATACCCGGCCTTCGTTGGGTTAGCAGGCTGTGCCGCGTCCGTATGAGTACCCACAGTCTCCGAGGACACAGAGGAACCTCCGTTGCTGTCGAAGGAAACCATGCAGGTCCATTTCGCATACAATGTTGTGACACTCGTAATCGGTGTACTAAAATCAAATGGCGTTTTCAGCCCACTGTCACTGTACCAACCATCAAATGTGGCACCTGTCATTGTTGGTGGTTGTGGCTGATTTGCCGCTGACCCATATGTTACAACCTCGTCAGGAAGGGCAGACCCTCCGTTACTGTTGTAGGTAACTAAAAGGTTGGTAGGATAGCTTTGACCCATCAATTTTGGATACGGATAATTCCCTGCCCAGCCCCACGTGGTCGTGAAGTTCCAGTTTGTATAGGTTGACTGTTGTTTCATGGCGGTGTCCGACTGTGCACCGACTCCTGCGCCACTCAGTCCAGAAGTACTTTCGTCATAATAAGAATCCGTGACAAGGCCGGGTGTCACCCTCCCGATGAGTCCTCCGTAGAACACATTATTTCCGCTGTCTGACACCTGCCCGAGTGCATAGGAATTTAAAACCGTAGTAGAGCCAGCCTCTCCCACAAGACCACCGACAGTTACATTTTGGCCGCTCACGCGCACAGTGGAGTATGAATTCGTGATGCTTCCACCATCTTGGAGCCCAACGAGGCCGCCAGCGGTACCGGCTGATGTAGCACTGATAGACCCCGTTGTATAACAATTCGTGATGCTTCCTGTGTCATATCCTACCAGCACTCCGACAGAAAAACCTACGGCATTTATCGTTATATCCCCTGCAACTCCTGTGTTTTCCAATGTCCCGGTGGAATAACCAAATAATCCGGCGCCTTGGAATTGCCCCGAAACGGATACGTTCGTCACTTCGAATCCATGGCCATTAAATGTACCTGAAAACGGAGCTTTCAGTTGCCCTAGCGGAATCCACGCATATCCTGTTAAATCAATACTATTCATCAGCATGATGTTGGCATTTAGATAACTGCTTTGATTCTCGTCGATGTATTCGAGCTGTGCGGCGGTGGACACCTCTACCCATTGTTGTCCATTCACCGTTCTAACGGGTGGTACGGATGTGCTAGCGAACACACGCGGTGTGAACACCGAAAATCCTGATGTCATGACAAGCACGCCTAGAAGAACTCTCATACTTTTACGAAGCAGTAAGTTCGCATTCATTAGTGACAGATCACCATCCGTAGCATGTATTTTAGAGCGTCTCTTTGAACGTTCAAAGCCAAACGGTTCTAGGAAATGGTGTGATGTCTAAGGTGAGGTCAATGCATTTTTGCAATCCATTGAAATGAGGTGGGGTTGCACAAGTGTGCCATTTAAGTTCGTTGATTCCCGTCACAGATAGACAAATAGTAGGTTCCCCCAATGTCCACCTCCAACGAAAAAAGCCCCAGGTGGTTTACCCAGGGCTTAGCTAGCGTCGCATAGACGAAAAACCAGCTATGCTGGTTCAGTGGTCAAACCCAATCGCTTACGCTGTCGTTCCAAGGACATGTCCGCCACACTGCACGGTGGACGTTGAGAGGGCACGACAATCCAGCCCTTCCTATCGGCGCCACATTCTCGATGGCACACTTAGACATGACAAAGTAGATTGAGATTCGTCTTCTTCTTTCATCCGGACTATACCGTCGGTACTGGATTCACACCAGTTCATGCCATGCCTGGCTCGTGGACTTCGCACCATGAGTATGCGTCACCACCGATCGGGAATTGGCGCACTCGCGCCTCACCCTGCCCCGAAGAATCGATTTAGTTGTCGTAATAATGGATAATCTACCCATTATTTTCAGTTAAATTTTAAACTTTGATATCAGATATAGCAACTAGATTGAGAATTCATCATGGAAAGACCCATGCAGGAGTCAAGAAAATAGCGGGCCTCGCATTTTTACGAGACCCGCATGTGCGAGATTCCGTCTATCGGTTTACTTCCTTACTTCGTCATGGTCCACGTAGTTCCGTCCCACGTACTGTGCATTCCTAAATGCTGGAGAACTTGCATCACATACCAAATGGGCATGTACGTTGTGGCTTTACCTGTTGATGGGTCAGTTGCAGCCACCGTGTTCACATTCTGTAGCACGGTGCCATTGAGATAGATGGTGGTTGTACCCTTTCCAGCGTTCAGGTTCGACAGGTCCAACTGGCTCGCTGTAGCCATGCGCCAGTTCGTCCCATCCCATGTGCTCGTGATGCCCAATGGTTTAAGTAACTGCATCACGTACCAGATTGGCATGTACGTCGTTTGTGTGCCGGAATCGCTTCCCGTGACCGCAGGGACATTTTGTGCAAATAAGCTCGCTGTTGCCAACACAATTTCACGTTCGCTGATGGGAACCGAGTCCATCACAACTTGTTTCTCCTCCGTCGTGCCCGTTGCGTCCATAACTTCCACAGTCAGAATCTCAGGGCTCTTCCGGGTAGTGATTCCGCTCACTACACCTGTGCTCGGATTCAGCTTCAAACCTGATGGCAACGTTCCCTTGACGATAGACCATGTGTAGGGAGGATTGCCTCCAACTGCCGTCAGTGGCTGCTTAAAAGACCGTCCCGGGTGCCACACTGGAATAACTGTGGCGGTCTTGATGGACAAGGTCGACGAGCCATTGACAACAATGGTCAATTGCCTGCTCGAGGCCAAGTCATGACTATCCGTGACCTTGACCGTGAAATTATAGCTTCCCGCACTGTTCGGTGTCCCAGAAATGACCCCTTGGTTACTCAGTGTCAGTCCTGGAGGCAGTGTCCCAGTGGTAATCGACCACTTCATCGGAATCGTCCCACCGATTACTCTTACCTGACCTGAGTAGGCTTGCCCGACCTGAGCTGGTTCTGGAAAGAACTCTGTAATGATGGTTGGAGGAATCGGTCTATACACTGTGGTGGTCACAGAATCTGGTGCAGACAATACGCTTGCCTGTCCTGAACTGTTCACGGATGACACCTGAACCTGATACGTCGTCCCCGGTTGCTGGCCCGTAAAGTCATATACAGCTTGGGTGACCGTTCCTACCTTGTTGTTGTTCAGGTAGACATCATAAGAGGAAGCACCTGAAACGGCTGTCCAGTTCTCAGTCCAACCCGTCTGGGTGACATTTTGATGCTGGAGACCCGCCGGGTTTGGTAGCCACTGCGCATACAGCGTTATGTTGGATGTACCTGTCGTTAAGGTACTTCCCGCAAAATAGCTCGTCCCACTACCATCTGCCTTCGTGTTCCAGCCCGCAAACGTGTACCCTGTCTTCTGCAGATTGCCTGTGTTGCCAGCTACCGTTACGGTTGTGTTATAAGCTGGATTGGATCCGCTTGGCACACTACCACTGGTACTGCCGTTTCCGTCGTAGCTGAGGGAATACGTGTTGACTGTCCACTGGGCGTAAAGCGTTATGTTGGATGCACCTATCGTTAATGTACTTCCCGTCGAATAGCTCGTCCCACTGCCATCTGCCTTCGTGTTCCATCCGGCAAACGTGTAGCCTTTCCTCTGCAGATTACCTGTGTTGCCAGCTACCGTTACGGTTGTGTTATAAGTTGGATTGGACCCGCTTGGCACACTACCACTGGTACTGCCGTTTCCGTCGTAGCTGAGGGAATACGTGTTGACTGTCCACTGGGCGTAAAGCGTTATGTTGGATGTACCCATCGTTAATGTACTTGCCGTCGAATAGCTAGTCCCACTGCCATCTGCCTTCGTGTTCCAGCCCGTAAACGTGTACCCTGTCTTCTGCAAATTGCCTGTGTTTCCAGCTACCGTTACCGTTGTGTTATAAGCCGGATTGGATCCGCTTGGCACACTACCACTGGTACTGCCGTTTCCGTCGTAGCTGAGGAAATACGTGTTGACGGTCCACTGGGCATACAGGGTAACGTTTGTTGCTGGCATGGTCAACGTGCTGTTCGCCGAATAGCTCGTCCCACTGCCATCTGCCTTCGTGTTCCATCCGGCAAACGTGTAGCCTTTCCTCTGCAGATTACCTGTGTTGCCAGCTACCGTTACGGCTGTTTTATAAGCTGGATTGGACCCATTTGGCACACTACCACTAGTGGCACCGTTTCCGCTGTAGCTGAGGGACTGCGACGAAACAATCACGGAAACGGAACCAGCTCCGCCATTAGCCACGTACACATTACCGTTCGTCACATCATAAGCCACACCCGTTGGCACACTGCCAACCGTAATGGTGCTCGTCACCGTGTTCGTACTCCCATCAATCACGGACACCGTACCAGCAGAATTTGCGTTCGTCACGTATACATCACCATACGCCGCACCATAAGACACAAAAAATGGGTCACTTCCCACAGGGATGGTACTCATCGCCTGGTTCGTACTCCCATCAATCACGGACACCGCTTGAGAGTTGTTGCTGTAGTTAGCTACGTACACATCACCGTTCGCCGCATCATAAGCCACACCTTGTGGATAGCCGCCCACAGGGATGGTACTCGTCACCGTGTTCGTACTTCCATCAATCACGGACACCGTATTAGATCCGCTATTGGCTACGTACACATCACCGTTCGCCGCATTATAAGCTACGCCAAATGGCGCATTGCCCACAGGGATGGTGTTCGTCACCGTGTTCGTACTCCCATCAATCACGGACACCGTACCGGAGATACTGCCGTTCGTCACGTACACGTCACCGTTCACCGCATCATAAGCCACGCCAACTGGGTAACCACCGACCGTAATGGTGCTTGTCACCGTGTTCGTACTCCCATCAATCACGGACACCGTACCAGAGAGCTCGTTAGCTACGTACATGTCCCCATTCGCCGCATCATAGGCCACATCAAACGGATGACTTCCCACCGTAATGGTGCTCGTCACCGTGTTCGTACTCCCATCAATCACCGAGACTGTATTAGAGCCTTGGTTAGCTACGTAAACATCACCGTTCGCCGCATCTACACCCAAACCTTCTGGCGCATTGCCAACCGTGACGGTGCTCGTTACCGTGGCTGCCGCCAAGGCCTGACTCGGCTCCCCGGGGAATTGGGCACACATCATGACTACGGTTGTCAGGGCTACAAGTACGAAACGCATGCTTCGTTTCATATACATATCATCGGCTCCTCTTTCGTAATATCTAGGGCACCTGCGACCATCCGTATTCAGCTCCGACCATGATGCAAACTATGGGTTAGCAGATTCATCCCAATGTAAAAATTTCGTCATCGGATATGCTCGTGATGAAAGTGAATGTTTGCTCAAATCTGTCAGAAAGCCATTCTATGAGCTTGCTCGAATTGCTGCCTTCATCCGTTTCAATCAATACGGCGATATGACGACCAGAAAAGCGAAATTGATATTGCTTTGAGTCCCTGCCACTTCGGTGGGATGACAAGTCCTGCTTGGGTACCATGACCATCTCTTTTCACAAAGGAATATTCACCACGCAATCTCACTTTGAAAAGAAATCTAGGTGACCGAATATGAAATGAATCTGATATCCGTTTGTTCCTACACGTTGGGGGATAATCTCACGAAAGTAATTCCGCACTTGCTCTCGAAGTGATTCACATAGGGAGGTAGGAATTTAGAGGTTAAATTCTTCGGTGGTTATTTCACTTTCGACCCCAGTCGACAAATTGCGTAGAGCTCAGAGCAACATTACCATAAAACCTCCAAGAGATGGACAAGGAGTGTGGCAGTTGCAACATGTATTTGACACCCCAGATTATCCAAACCAATATGACCAATCGAATGGTCAGGGCGCTCAACCTCCGTTTCCAACGATTTACCTGGGAGTGCCCGTGCGCGACGCGGCAGTTAAAGTCGGATGGTCCGCCATTCCTTCGATTTAAAACCGGTTTTCGGTCAGAATCTAAATAGCGTCAGTTTCAAAGTAAGTTTCAAAGAAAGCTCCAAATAAGACTTCCGAACAGGATGGCCAAAGTCAAAAGTGCATATGATCTGACCCACGGACGTGCGTTGCGCGGATAATCCGAGAGTGTACGATTACGTTGATGACCAACGACAATATCCTGATGTTTCACCACATCGTTAAATGGTTCACGGGTATTGAGAATCACGCTTTCCTCTTTCTCGGTTTGGACAAGTTTCGGGTCTTCATACGGATTGTAGATTTCTCCAATTTGTACCACTGGTTTTTTCCCATCATTCGTATCCACGCAGATCACAACCTTTACTTGTCAGCTTGTTTGATAGTTGCTTCACTTAACAAGTGGTCCTCATATTTGTTCCAAGCACGAATAACCTCCGACCACTGAGCTCCTGGGTGGGATTGTTGGTACTGCTGTGCAAATAATTAAGCCCTTTTGGCAGGGCTCCTACGGGTTCGCTTCGCTTAGGAACATGGTCTTTAGTCTCCGAAGCAATGACGACATGATTTCACTGTGCAACCCGATGTCTTAGTTGTATGTTCCGCAAAGAACGACATGTGACGTGGAATACCATTCATACCAACATTATACATTTTGGAGTTGCGCTGTTAGTAAACTCCGCGAAAATGACTTAACGATATCATGCGAACAATGCATGTTCACGTATCAGGGTATGCATCACATCTGTCCCCTTCAACCGCAGCCATGCCTATGCATGATGTAGACCGATACATACACAGCGCAGAACAAAACTGCATTGAATGAGACGAAAGGGGTTGGCACACATGAGAAGCATTGTGTTGAACAATCGTCTAAAACTTCTCGTGACTGCTGGTCTCGGTGTCGGGTACATCCTTACCGTAAGGAGCAACATTCGTAATGGACAGAAAACATCTGCCGTTGGAAACTCCATCTTGTTGCCCACAAGTCTTATCTGGTTGTGGTTTGTTACCGACGGTTCCTCTTAGCGGCAGGCGAGTTGCCACACCTATGCATCCCGTTACTACATAATCATTTGTTCACAGACTGTCCTGAAAATGAATCACGGGAGACTGACCTGTCTTCGTCAGCCAACAGTCTCGAACACAACCACATTTGTATTCCATCGTGCCCTGCGGCTTTGGCTCCGTCGGGTCGCCAATAACAAGCCCGGAACGCGCTATTCACCCTACTCGAAACACGTTCAAGTGGAAATAACGCGCTCGTGGCGCGTTATTCGCTGAAACGAAACAAAATAACGCGTTCACACGTCGTTATTGACTTAGGGCGCGCGCATAGCGCTTCCACAGCGCGCTATTTTTTGTCGGCACTATTGATTCGATTGGACATAACGCGCTCAGGGCGCGTTATTACAAATTAGTAAGCAAGAACCAAGGCCATGGGCACGGATGTCCGTAACATCATCCACGCATACCCTGGCGTTTTCGATGTACGACCCTAGCTCCTCGACTGCTGATATTCCCACAAAAATGGCGTGTCAATTGGGTCGCCAATTCACACGCCATTTCCTCTATCATTTATCATTATCGGTTTTCTACTCTTTAGCGGCCAACACCCGGGCTACCCGTGCTACCCGTGCTACCCGGGCTACCCATGCACCCCATGCACCCCATGCACCCCATGCACCCCATGCACCCCATGCACCCCATGCACCCCATGCACCCCATGCACCCCATGCACCCAGTGCTACCTGTGCACCCGTGCACCCACGCGTCGCCGGTTACGCCTTACCTTCCACATCCAGCGGCTCAAGTGGCTTCGCATTGCCATATACGGGAGACGGACCCGATTGGGGCGCTGCCCAGCCCACCGCATTTGCAATCACCTGCTGGACCTGTGGGTTCTGATAGGTTGGATGCGTCTCGTGACCCGGGCGGAAGTAGAAAATCTTGCCCTGCCCACGACGGAAGGTACAGCCGCTGCGGAACACCTCGCCCCCCTTGAACCAAGACACAAATACAAGTTCATCCGGCGTCGGAATATCAAAATGTTCCCCGTACATTTCCTCGTGTTCGAGGTCGATAAATTGGTCGATGCCATGCGCAATCGGGTGGCTCGGATTGACAACCCACAGCCGTTCATTTTCGCCGGCTTCACGCCACTTCAAATCACACGAAGTACCCATCAGGCGCTTAAAAACTTTCGAGAAGTGGCCCGAATGCAGCACAATCAAGCCCATCCCGTTCCATACCCGGTGAACCACCTTTTCGACGATAGCGTCATCCACTTCTTGATGCGCCCGATGCCCCCACCAAATCAACACATCTGTAGAATCCAATACCTCGTCTGTCAGACCATGATGAGGTTCATCAAGCGTCGCGGTGCGCACTGCAAAACCCTGCTCACTCAGCGGCGTCGCAATGGCATTGTGAATGCCCTCCGGGTAGATGTCCCTGACCACCTCGTTTGTCTGTTCGTGGCGATACTCGTTCCAAACGGTCACACGAATCGATGCATTCATTCAGTCCAGCCCCTTCGTCGAAATCAGCAAACCGATGCTACTGACACGTATTACCCCTTCACGGCCCCCTGTGTCAAGCCGGACACAATCCATTTTCGGAAGAGAATCACGAGGATGACGATTGGCACGACCGACACAACGGATCCCGCGAAGATAGTACCATACGGGACTGAGAATTGACCTGCGAAGAGCGCAATGCCGACAGGAATGGTTCGCATCGAGTTCGACGAATTGAAGACGAGTGCAAACAGGAATTCTGTCCAGCAAGCGACAAATGAGAAGACCGCAGCGGTGAAGAGACCCGGTGTCGTGACAGGTAAGAAAATCTGGTAGAACGTGCGGAACACGCCCGCCCCGTCCACAGATGCAGCTTCAAACAGCGCGGTTGGCACCTGCACGAAATAATTGCGCAAAATCCAAATGGCAAACGGCAGGTTGAAGGCCGTGTACGGGATGACGAGCGCTTCAAACGAGTTCAGCCAGTGGACGCTCTTGAGCATCACGTACAAAGGCGACACCACCGCTATTTCCGGAAACATTGAAACAATCAACAGTCCGATTAAAATAGTTCGCCTGCCGCCAACCGGCAGCCTTGCCAGCGAAAAACCCGCCATGCTTCCGAACACCAGCACAAAGAACATCGAAACAGTTGACACAATCACGCTGTTGCGAATGTAAATCCCAAAGCCATATTTCTTGAAGGCTTCCACATAGTGCGTAAACGTCCAGTGTTTCGGAACGTACTGCGGTGGATAACTGGCAATGTTCAAGTCTGGTTTAAAGGAGGTGATGACCATCCAGTAAAACGGCGCGAGAATCAGCAAGAGGAAGACAAACAGCACGACATAGCCGACGACTTTTTTCCACCTTGGTTTGACCATTAGGCTTCACTCTCCACAACAAGCGAACGGAATACAGAAACGAAGACCAGACTGATGGCCAGTACAATCAACACCGTTGCAACGGTCACGGCCGATCCGACGCCGATATGCAGCTCCTGAAACAACACTTGGTCGGCGAGGATGGCAAGGGACTGCGTTGCGGTTCCGGGTCCCCCGCTTGTCAGCACGAACGGCAGATCGAACACGCCGAACGCTTGCAGGATGCGGAACAGGGCTGCAAGTGCAATACTGCCACGCAGAAGTGGGAAGGTCACCTTCCAGAAGACTTGCCACGAATTGGCTCCGTCGATGTAGGCGGCCTCAAGATACTCATTTGAAATCATCTGTAAGCCTGCCAGAATAATCACGACCACAAATGGCGTGGTCTTCCAAATATCGGCCACCATCATCGCGATGACCGCTGTTGTCGCATTCGATAACCACGCGTACGGTTGTGGAATGAGATGCATTGCTTGCAGAACAGCGTTCAAGACACCGTACGTCGCATCGTCGATGTAATCCCACATTTCTGCTGCAATTACGGTAATGAGTGCCCACGGGATGAGCATGATGACAATCGACACATTCTTCAATCGCTTGACGTTGTCGATGGCGAGTGCAATTAAAAGACCGAGCGTCAGTTCGATAAATACCGTTACAACCGAGTAATAAAATGTGAACCACACGCTATGCCAAAATTCCCCCGCATGGACCATCTTGTTGTAATTGGCCAGTCCAGCGAACTGCATTCGATAGCCGTTGGTTGTCATGGTCACATGGTTGAGACTCATCCAGATGGAGTACACAATAGGAAATAAGGTGATGCCGCAGACAATAATGAGTGCTGGGAGCAACATCGTATAACCCGCGCGCTTGCGTTCGGTCGTTAACGCGGATGGCCGCTTCGCCTGTTTCAATGTGTCCGTGGCGGTCGGATAATCGACCATGTAAGCTTCCTCCCTCCCGCTTCACCTGTGTGCGTACACCCGAGGTGGTCGTTCCAACTTCGGCAATCCTCCCCGCACCAAAACGAAGTGCGGAGAGGCGTGCCGAGTGTGAAGTGCCAAAAGCTAAGTACCAAGTGGTAAACGCGTGCTACTAGGTACCAAGTCCCAAACACCAGGTACCAAGTCCCAGGTACCAAGTCCCAAGTGCTAAGTATCAGATACCGGGTACCAAATGCCAAGTGTCAAATACCAGGTACCAAGCGCCAGTGCGTGCTACTTACAGCCCGCCGCCGCCGATAGTCGACTTGAGTTGCGACTGCATCTGACTAATGGCGCTGCTGACCGACTCATTGCCTGCGAGTACGCCGTTGACGTTGGTGTAGATGACTTTCGACAGTGCCAGGTATTGAGGCGTTTGCGACGGACGCGAACGGTAGTTCAACTTCGTCAGTAGTTGGAAGATTGGGCTGGCATTGGTCGCTTGCGATGCCTTTGTCGCAGCCGCTGAGTTGGTTGGGATTTCACCGTAGCTGGCGATGATGTCTTGCCCAGCTTGGCTCGTCACGAAGTCGATAAACTTCTGATCTGCGTTCATATGCGTGCTATGCGGGTTGACCATCATGTTCCAACCGCCAATTGTGCTGTAGTGCTGGTTCTGACCTGGGAAAGCTGGGAGAATCGTGACTCCGACTTTGCCCGCCACTTTGGACTGAGTTGGGTCGTTAGCTACACCCCATGCGTAACTCCAGTTGCGGAGGAAGGCTGCATCGCCATTCGCGAACACGTTCATGGATTGACTCTCTTGATCCGTCGTGACCGACTTCGGCGTCACACCGCTTTGCACAAGGGATTGCATGAATGTGAGCGCTTGCTTGACCTGCGGGGTGTTAACCGTAGGTTGGCCGTTGCTCCCGAGCACGTTTCCGCCGGCATCCGCCAGGTACTCTTCAAAGTTACAGGTCAATCCTTCATACGGCGCGCCCTGCCAGACAAATCCGTACTTGACGAGACCCTTTTTCTGCATCAGCTGAGAATCCTGCTGCAGCTGTTGCCATGTGGTCGGCGGTGACGAAATGCCTGCCTTTTGCAGCAGGTCTTTGCGATAGTATAAAAAGGCCGTGTCGACGAAGAACGGTGCCCCGTAGATCTTTCCTTGATATGTCGCGCCTTTAACGAGGCCCGGTGCGAAACGGCTCCAGAAGCTCTGGGAGAACATGCTGTTGAGCGGCTGTGCCAGTCCTGCGTGTCCAAATTGAGCTGGCCAGATGACATCTCCGAGGTACACATCTGGGGTTTTCGAGCCTGAGCTGATGGTCGTCGTGATGACCGCTGCTGTGCTGTTGGCTGGTTCGTTGATGAGATTGACCTTGATGTTCGGGTTCTGCTGCTCAAAAGCCTTAATGAGGGCGGCACGCATGCCCTTATGGGTGATATAGCCAGCTTCCCACGTGATTGTGGTTGTGCCGCTCGAAGAAGAGGCTGTACTGTTCGAAGATGGACTGTTTGAAGAGGTACTGTTCGCACTTGCATTGTTACTTGTACTTCCAGTGGAATTGTTACTGTTTGACGTTCCACAACCAGCAACCAGTCCGGACCCCATCACAAAGACCGTAGCAAGCATAACTCCTCTTTTTAGCCTCATAATTGACCTCCTGTATGTTGTGATTTCAATCAAACCTTTTCATCATGGATGTGCGCGACAGAACCTCGCTCAACCAGGTGATGTGAAAGATAATGTACGCCCACAGGTCCTGGTTCAGCGGGATCCTCTGTCATCTGCAGTACCGTTCGTAAAGCCCGCACGCCAATTTCGGCAAAAGGCTGAGCGACCGTCGTCAGTCCCGGCATCACCATCTCCGAGATGCGAATGTTATCGAAGCCGACAACAGACATATCATTCGGAACATTCAGTCCATGGTCGTACAAGTACCGCATTGCACCGATTGCCATCTCATCGCTAATGGCACAAACCGCCGTCAACTTATTGCTGCTTTGCCTTGATAGAAGAGTCTCCATTGCCTTATAACCGCTGTTAAAGCGAAAGTCACCGTTCACTACCGCGTTTTCATCAAACTCAAGCCCGTAGTGAGCCAACCCTTGCCGATATCCCTGAAAACGCAGTTGTCTTGCCAGACCAGTCTCTGCGCCGATGAATCCAATCCGTCGATGCCCTCTCGATACGAGGTAGCCGACAACATCAAACATCGCCCGAATCTCATCCGTTCTGAAGGCAGGAAGTTTCACACGACCGGTCGCTTCAGTCAGGGTTAACACGACCGGCAAATCCAGTCGTTCCAAGACAGCGTCGTAATCCTCGTTCACATGGTGGCTTGAGAAAATGATTCCATCCACCTCATGCTGTCGCAAAAACGTAAATCCCTCGACCGCCAAATTCGAAGAGTACTTTGCCTCATAGAGAAGAATTTTTACGTCATGTTCGTTTGCTTCTCGTTGAATGCCTTCGTAAAGTTCATCAAAGAAAAACTCCTGAATACCTGGAACTAGTAGCCCAATGGTATTCGATTGCGCGGACCGTAAACCTCGAGCAATAGCACTCGGCTTGAAGTCCAGAGATTCAATCGCCTGATGAACTTTTAACCGCGTATCCGGGTCTACCATCTCGGGTTTGTTGAGAACACGAGACACAGTCGTAATGGATACGTTCGCTTTGGCGGCAACGTCACGGATGGTGCTTTTTATCTGTCTCCGCACATTTGCCGATTTGAACACCCCCCGATGAAAACTTCCTTTGCAGCGCAAGAACTTCTTTTTGCGACACCATGAAAACTTCTTTTGCAACATCGTGAGACTGCTGTTCGACCATAAAACTTCTTTCCACATCGTAATGACACTTGTTTCACAAAACGTTTTCATTAACAAAGTCATAATAATACAAAAAGTATCCGCTTTCAATATATAATCTGTTTTTTTTGATCATGCCTGCTCTCTGGTAAATAGAGGATGTTTGGGCCGCAAATTTCGAAACGAATGTTGGTATGTGACGCGGGTATTCAGAATACATACCAACGACAGCCATCTAGTGTTCAGATTCGCTGTCGCAAAAATGATGTAAGGGGAGAAGCTCTTGAAAAGACATTTGGCGGCTGCTGCTGCAGCTGGAATTGTTACTATGTTCGGGATCACTGGCGTCGCGTCGGCCTCGACTGTACAAACCGGATCTATCGTATTGGATAACAGCAACATCTCGGCCCCACACAAAATTGTGTATGACTCAACAACGTACATGCCGATTTGGTATGTCATGCGTACACTCGATAAGCTAAATATCCAGAGTGTGTGGAATGGCAGTGAGTGGCAGCTCACCACTGCGAGCACTGCACCGGTGAACCTAGCAAATATTCACCCAGGTACCGGAAACGTCTCTATCTACGTAAACGACATATTGGTGCAGAAGGTCGCTAGCATCGTCGCTGTAGATCCCGCATCAGGACAAAAAACCACATACATGCCCATCTGGTATGTAATGCAAATCTTGAATCGACTCGGAGTTTACTCGAATTGGAACGGATGGAAATGGAATATGGAATCACCAGCGGTTCAGGTACTCGCGAATGCGTTCATGAACACGGAAAAAGCACCCTATTCCCAGTTTACGGGCGATATTCATGAACTCGTTCAGATTCAGCCAAGTACGACAACAATCCAACCAGGTGTGACTCCTCAGAATGGCAATAGCAGTTCCGGTTCATCCGGCAGTGCAATGCCGACTCAGATGACCATCGATATGAAAATACAATCGCAAAGTGGCATAGTGAACAATCAGAGAGCCATGCTCATCACCATCACCCCCACCATAACCCCACTCCCAGGCTCCACGGGTACATCCGGACAACCTTCCGGGACTGGGCCAGTTGCCCTGCCGAGCACCATTCACATATACATCCAGGGAACCCAGGTTTGGATGAATCAAGGACAGGGGTGGCAGGCGCTGCCACAGTCGCAAGCGCTACTCCAGAAAATCCAGTCTCAGATACCGGGTTCACAAATCAATCTCGCTAGCCTGAAGAACATCCAATCTACAGCGACCCCATCCGGATATACCTATACAGCTCAGCTGAATCCGGCAGGCATTGCGGGCGTGCTCGGTCCCATCATGCAGTCCGTTGCGTCACAGGCATCTTCGGCTAGCCACGTATCGCCTGCACAGATACAAGCAATTCTCACGACGATACTTAGTCACATGGCAGGTTCCATGACCATCGACGTCCAAACTTCGACCGGACAGCCGCTTGTCACGGAGGAACAGATGCAAATGTCGATGGACCTTCCGCTGTCTCAGCTGTTCTCGATGGGTTCGCTGGGGGGCTCCATGGCACAAGCATCCGATATCAAAGTAAACGAGAGCATGTCAGTGTCGTACACCTATAACAGCACCCCACTCACACCTCCAACCGGATTACCACAGAATTCCGCTTCAATGCCTTGAATCAGACCGACATCTACTGCACTACGAAGTTCCTCAATGTTATTTTCAACGCCACAAAAGGTAATGTCTGTAAAGCAGCATCGAAGACATAAATTTGAGGCACGCGGCCTTGGCCACGTGCCTCGCTCTGCCGTTCACCCTGAGTACTCAGCGTCACAGTGACATATACCAGAGCGGGATATGCGTTCAGCCTTATCTTCTCGTCACGACGATGTACGGGATAATCTCAGTGGTGTTGAAAATAACATTGGGGTCGATTGGCGTAGGATTCCCAGAGGAATCCAACAGGTTCAAAGTGAACCCTTGTTGTAGCAGGTCCGTCAAAAATGCTTTGAGTGGTCCGAGGTCATCCTGCAGTGAGGATGGATTCCACTCAAACACAACTGTTTGTACCCGGTGCTCGTGAAGCATTTGCCCTAGTCCCATGAACGCTTGAAATTCGCTGCCCTCAATGTCCATTTTAATCATGTGAATCATATCGACATCATGAAGATACTCATCCAATCGGACATGACGGATTTCAGCTCCACTGACTTCATCCACACGATACCTTTGGACAGATGGCTGCTGAATCGTGGACGTTCCGGAATAACGGCTGTACGTATGGAGTGTTGCAGACCCGGACTTCGAGTACACGCCGACTTGATTCAAAGTCACCTGCTTAGAAAAATAGTTAATAGAAACATTATCCACAAGCCACGGATACACATCCGGATTCGGTTCAAATGCGTGCACTTGCCCCGTATCCCCAACGAGTCCTGCCAAAATCACAGTGAAATAGCCCACATGGGCACCTGCATCCACTGCAACTTGGCCGGGTTTGACGTTATTCAGCAGAAATCGAGTCAGTGGCATTTCCCAAGAGTTATACAACGCGAGGTCTGGTGTCAGACTTAAGTCGTCTGCCGGAATGATTAAGCGGAGCCCAGACCAAGGCAGCGACACCAATAACCGACCTCGCCCTAGATATACGGTGTCCATGACAGCTCTCCTAACAATTCATACGAAATCAATAGAATTCTATACCGCCGCTCGTGCAGGTTAGGGCCAGTATAGGTGTGTCGTAACACGGAGTCAACTTGTACAAAGAAATTGACGAATCGAGTAAAATATTGTCACTCATTATTCAATAGATATGGCATTATTAACACCAATAGCGGATAATGAACCGACTGTTGAAAGCGGTGTCCTACCTGAAGGGCCACGACAGTTTGTCTCTCGACATCAAGAAATCCCTCACATAGATGGCTCACATAATAGATGGCTTACATAAACGGCTTACATAAGTGGCTTACATAAGTGGCTTACATAAGTGGCCTACATAAATGGACTAACGCGCAATTTACACGGGCATAGAAATTGAGACAGACCCGCCTCTATTTTGCGATTTTTCGCAAAGTAATCTGTCCGCTAGCATTTGTGTGCTAGTGATGGTACCCCCAAATGAGAGAAGGGATTTCATGAAGAACAAAATCTCATATTCGATTATTGCTACGCTGATGCTGGGTACCCTTTTCAGCCCGCAGCACATTGTTCAAGCCTCGACTTCAAAAAGCGGCTGGAAACGTGCGGCAATTGTTTTAGACGGAAACACAGTACAGGTGGTGCCTTTTCGAGTTGCGATAGACAGTAGTTCCCACCGCGATACAGTTTTCTTCCCCGTTTGGTATCTCATGCAACTCCTACGTGCGCAAGGCATCAACTCAGCATGGGATGCCGAGACGCACAGCTTAAGTCTGACGACACCTGCGGGATGGACGGCAGACTTGAAACAACCTGTCTCATCTTCGTCCCAGCTTGATGCTGTCATCGATGGAACCATCGTTCAAGGCATGCCGGAAGCCGTATGGAATGACCCATCCACAAACCGTCCGACGACTTTCTTACCGCTCTGGTACTTTATGAAGGTACTTCAGAGACTCGGGTTTGAGAGTAATTGGGACGGGTCCCGTTTTGCTTTGACCTCTCCTGCATATGCCGATCCGGTCAAGACCTTCATTCAGGTCGACCCGAACGTGGCGCAAGGATCGTCGACAACCGTCCATGTCACACCTGTGGATTTTTCTGGCGACCAACTAGGGAACGGCGAAAACGTCACAATATCCGACGGAACAACACAGTTGACCGCAACCTGGAATGCAAAGCAGCACGACTACGAGGCAACATTTACAGAGCATCAACCAGGTCAAGTCACATTTACCGCTACAATCAATGGTGTCGGTCTCCATCAAACGGCTTCCACTAATGTCCAACAGGTGGCTAGTGCATCAAACTCAGTGGTCCTGTTGCCTGCCTCGGTGTTCATTGGAACAAACAACGTTTTGGTCTCCATCATTCCCAAGGATAGCAATGGTACGCCACTTGGCGCGGGACACACAGTCACGGTTTCCGACGGTACTCATGCGGTGCAAGCCACCTGGAATGATGCGAAATCAATGTACGAGGCCGTGTTCAGTGAAATGTTGCCTGGTACCGTCCACTTTGAGGTTCAGGTTGACCTCTCACCATTGAGCCTTAGTCACGCATTAACAACCGACGTCTACGTTTATCGTGCACCACTCATCGTCAGTCCAACGAATTCGAGCGTATCTGCACCGGCTTCTGTAACAGCTGGCAACAACAACGTATTGGTCTCGGTCGCACCGAAGTACACTACGGGAACCCCAGTCGGCTCGGGGCACACGGTGACGGTTAGTGACGGTACACAAACTGTCACTGCTGCATGGAACGCTGCAACTTCTGCTTATGAAGCCACCCTCACCGAGACAAGAAGTGGCACTGTCCAATTTACTGCCAAAGTAGATGGTGTAGTGCTGAGTACGACACCGTCTACGGTTGTAAATCCAAACGTATTTAGTCTTGCTCATTCCACGGTGACGGCCCCGACATATGCTGAAATCGGTGCGCCCATCACCACTCAAGTTGAACCTCAGGATGCATACGGGAATGTTCTTCCGAATCAGACCGTCACCGTCACCAATTCCGTGAATTCAGCGTCTTCCACCGCGAGTTGGAACACATCCCAAAACGCCTATGAATCGACCTTCACAGATTGGAATCCTGGTAGTGTCAGCTTTCATGCCGCTGTGAATAGCCAGTCTCTGACTTCACAAGCATCCACCACCGTCGAGATACCGTCCATCATCGCGTCTGTACCGCATGAGGTAAATGGTTCCGCGACAGTGACCAATGCAGTCTATGAAGTGACGTTAGAATCTGTTGACAGCCAAGGAAACCCGATGCCGCTTTCTGGCGATGTCCTTCTGGATTTGCAAGATGTGAGCTCGGCTCTCGGGAATTCCACTCAAGTTATCTCTGGGTTTGCCGCATCATCGGCAGGTCCGTACACAGGGACAGTTGTGTCTCTTGCATCAGGACAGACAAGTGCAAACATATATGCACAGTTCAACTTTACAGGTGGGTCTGGGACGGTTCATAGTACCGACCTGTCTTTGCAGGCGACAAGTGCATCTCCCGTGCCAACCACAGCCACGTATTCGTCATCGCAAAACATGTTGACGATTAATTTTGACGAGTCTATGAATCCAACAACGTTAACCACACAGAACATCAGCAGCAATCTTCACTCCTTTGGGAGCGGAGTTTTCAGAGCCACTCAAGTGGTTTGGAGTAACAACAACGAGACGGTGGAGATTTCTGGCCTGTCTCCGACCTCGTTTCCTCCGGGGCTATACTTCAGGAACGTCGACAACCAATTCACTCGGCCAATAATGCTAGGAACTTGGATTGACATAAATTTCGTGAAGTAATTCTGACAGAGGTGACTCATGCGCATTCTCATCTGGTCACATGCAGGTTGTCATACCGGTTTTGCGACTGTAACCGACAATTTAGCACGCCGCTTTGCGGCCATGGGGGCTGATTGTCATGTGTTGGCCATCAACTATCAAGGCGATCCTTGGCCGGCCCCATACAAACTTTATCCCGCCTCGAAGTACGAGAAAACAGACGTCCACGGCCTCGGTCGGCTACGCGAGCTTCATGACCGCTTGAAGCCAGACGTGTTTTTCATCGTGAACGATCTCGGTGATGCAGAAGCCGGAAAGAATGCACTTGGAGGTTCATTTCTGATCCCTACGGTTTTATATGCGCCAATCGATGGAATCCGATTGCCAAAATCATGGCAACGGGCGATGCAGTCGGCCACGAAAACTGTCCTCATGAGCCGCTTCGGTGAGCGCGTGGTGCGTGAGGAGTTTGGTATCGAAGCCGGGGCCATATGGCATGGGGTAGAACATGATTTGGTCTTTCCTGTATCCGCTGGGCATCCGATTCGGACTGTGAATCAAGGTCACGAGACCCTTATCATGAACAAATCCGATGCGAAGCGGTTTCTCAATTTACAGGACCGTTTTGTTATCCTGGCCGCGAATCGAAATGCAAGCCGCAAAAACTACTATGACACTGTGCGGGTCTTTGCCGAGTTTCATCGACGGCATCCAGACGCTCTTTTGTACATATTTGCCGTTCGTGTCGATGAAGGTGGAGATTTACAGGAACTTTTGGAGAAATACGACCTCAAACCGGACTCTGTCATTCTTGATAGCCGTGGAGATACGTTCATAGGAGTACCAAAGCAATACCTGACGTTGCTGTACAATGCCGCCGACGTCAAGCTGTCGACGTCAACGGGGGAAGGATTTGGATTGACCGATGCAGAAGCCGTTGCATGCGGAGTTCCAGTTGTGGCCCAGGATTGCAGTGCTACGACCGAAGTCGTTGGCCCTGCAGGACTACTCGCCCCCATCGAACGGCACATCACAAACTATAATTTGGTAGATTATGCGCTTCCTGACCTTGGAAAGATAGACGAGGCACTTGAAACTCTTTACCATGATGATGCGCTGCGTAATCGACTCGGGCAACTGGGTATGGTGCACGCAAAACAATTTGACTGGGATGTTGCTGCTGAGCGCTTCTTTCACATATTTCGTGAGGTATCATCGTGATGAAGCGATGACTCGTTCGACCGAGAATCTTGGACAACCGTGATGAACTTTGACAACGCTGACGATTGAAACGCATCCTTGCGCCGCACCAAGACAGTGGGGACCTCACTGAATTGTGGCGGGAGTTCGTGAGTAGCCATGTTGTATTTGCTCATTTCGATGACAGCTTTCGGAACCAAAGCAACACCGAGACCAGCGGCAACGCATCCTAAAATGCCATCTAGCGTCCCCAGTTCAATCACCTTCCGAGATTGAATTCCAATGTGGTCAAGGTATTGTTCAAGCTTCTTTCGATACAAGCAACCCTCTCCGAATGGCAGAATGGTGAGGTGTCCCCCCGTAGATGGAAAATCCATGTCTCCCGAACCGGAGACGAGAACGAGATCCTCCTCAATCACGGCTGCTTGTTCAATCAGTGGATGTTCCACAGGTCCGGTTACTAAAGCGGCCTCAAGCTCATAGTTCAGAATGGCCTGTATGAGTTGGTCCGTATGACCCGTGCTCAACGATAAGTCCACTTTTGGGAACGCTCTATGGTATTCGGCCAAGATAGCAGGTAAGCGGGTAGCCATCGTTGTTTGCGTGGCCCCGATACGAAGTGTGCCACTTGGTCGTTCTGAATCCTGTACCGCTTGTTCCGCCTCAGTAGAAAGATGAAGGATCTGCTCGGCATAGCTCAGTAACGTTTCTCCGGCCGGTGTGAGCGTCATG
This sequence comes from Alicyclobacillus curvatus, assembly GCA_017298655.1. Classification (GTDB taxonomy): domain Bacteria; phylum Bacillota; class Bacilli; order Alicyclobacillales; family Alicyclobacillaceae; genus Alicyclobacillus_B; species Alicyclobacillus_B curvatus. Next base: position 4,426,515 of record CP071184.1, on the reverse strand, counting down.
CCACGTGGGAGTCGATGAAACAGGGCTGTGCCGAGTGTGTTCTCTAGGTGTCGAATGCGAGCTGTGATGTTCGATTGAACGTACCCCAATTGTTCAGCCGCTTTAGTGACGCTCCCCGTCTTCGCTACCGCATCGAAAATGGTCAAGTCTCGAATCTCCACGAGGCAACCCTCCCACAGGCAAATCCATCATTTGCAGTGATGGATCAAATCATTTGTATTCATTTTACATCATAAGAAGACACTTTTACACTCAAGGAGTGAGGCGGCAAAGTACAACATAATTCCACTTAGGAGGCGTTTTGATGGAGGCACTAATTCAGAACACCAACACATCTAAAAATAACAGGAAATACTACCTTTTGTTAGTTCTAACCAGTCTTATGTGGGCCGGGAATTTTGTCACGGGAAAATTCTTAATCGGACATACTTCCGCACTGACGATTACGGACTTACGTTGGGCGATTGCAGATGTGGTGTTGTTACCTGTTGCGTGGGTGGCAGACAAAAAATTGTTGCCGCCGCTTCGGGCTCTCTTTCCGTTGGCGTTGATGGCGTTGACGGGTGTAATCACGTTTAACTTGTTTACGTACCTTGCCTTGCAGCATACCACTTCCGATAATGTAGGGCTGATTTCAGCATTGAATCCAATAGCGATAGCCATCGCATCATTCATCTTTTTGCGAGAGCGGTTAAGAATCCGGCAAATTGCAGGTATGCTTGTGTCTCTTTTCGGCGTGATTGTTGTGGTAACGAAGGGACATTTGGGTGATCTGGCTCAGTTTCAAGTGAACACTGGTGTATGGCTGATGCTCATTGCTGTGGCCAGTTGGGGACTGTATGCTGTTGCTGGACGTTTTGCTGTGAAACACGTGTCTGCATATGGAGCCACACTTTGGGCTGGAACTCTTGGTGTACTTTTCATGCTGCCGTTTGACCTGCCTACGCTTTCGTTTCAAAACTTGAACGTACCGTTTTGGAGCTCCATCGTTTATACGGCCGTTGGAGGCACGGTTGTAGCCATGATTCTCTGGAACATCGGGGTACAGCGCGTCGGTGGCACCCAGTCTGGTATCTTCCTGAACTTTAACCCCATCTTCACAGCAATTCTGGCGTTCCTGCTGATGGGAGAAACCATACAGATTTCGCAGATGGTTGGTACATTGATTGTGATTGCAGGCGTTTCCATATTCGCCATACAGCGAGGTCGAAAGCAAAAACCCGAGGAATGCGTGTTAGCCTTTAAACCAGACTCCATAAATTCTGGAGCGTCTATCCGAGGATGATTCAGTTATATGGAATGTGTTAAACAGGCCGCGGCGGCCGTTGATGGCGGCAGATTGAACAACTTCGAAATCTCGGCAACGTTCATCGGTCCGTTTCTTGGTCGTCTAAGGCTTCTTCCAAGGTTTCGTCTAACGCTTCGTCTAGACCTTCGTCTAAGTCTTCGTCTAAGTCTTCGTGTAAGGTTTTTCACCCGACCCTAACTTTAGATAGTGTTGCGATACGATTCTCCTCGCTAGAATTTGTATCAGACGAAGATGGGGAGTCACTATCGCCGACACAAAGGGAATCAAACGAAGGGTTAAGGTGGTATCAAATTTGACAAAGAAAATGTCCAAATTGTCGTTGACCGGAGCGGCTGTTGCCTTCACCGTGCTCAGTGGCGCGCCTGCAGTTGGACTCAGTCCCATCGCGCGGGCGGCCACATCCACGACCTCCACGAATGCTGGAGCCGCTCTTGCTCCCATCAATGTTAGCAGCGTGCACAGCTTCGCGGTTTCCGCCTCAGCTGTAGCAGACGTCAGTCAATCTGTCCCCATTATCGTGACTGCAGAAGATAGCAATAGCGCCCTCGTAACGAACTATACCGGTACCGTCCATTTCACCAGTTCCGATGAATGGGCCGCATTGCCGAAAGACTACACGTTTCAGCCATCCGACAAAGGGGTACATACCTTTTGGGTGACGTTTAACACGACGGGTCCGCAAACAATCTCATTGACTTCCACATCCGCCTCAAACCAGGGAACAGGGAGTTCTACCGGCGCCAAAGCTGCAGGAAGCGACATTACTGGAAACGTCAGCATCCGCGTCCAACCCGTTTCCTCGGTGTTGACACACCGCATCGAGATGAACGTCAACGGATCGCCGTGGACGAATCCGATGGCGTTTACGTCAGGCAACTCCCTGCGCGTACCCATCTATTATGTTCAACATGTACTCGATAGGCTCGGCTTTCAAAGCGTTTGGGACGGACTTCATCTGAGCGTCATCACGCCGACTTGGCTGCCAACGCAGTCTTCATCGTCCGTGATGGGGCAAGGAACGGCAAGTATTTCCTTGAACGGAACCGTGACGACACAGTTTACCAAACTCGTTGAGTCAAAATGGGAAAGTCCTCGCCCGACCACGTACGCAGACTTCAGCAATGTGTTTCAGACCCTAGCCTTGCTCGGCATTGGCAGCAGCTTCGGGCAGAATGATGACGCTTGGAACTGGCAGCTTCCGCTCTCGATTCAAGGGCAATCTACAATGATTGCAGGGGAAACAGACTCCTTAAGCTTGAACTGGACGACAGGAAAGACCGTCGCCGCTGTACCATCAGGCCTCGTGTCGTGGAATGTTTCCGGAAGCGGGGATGCGACGATTGACACATCCGGGGTCTTTCATGCCACCGTGCCAGGGACTTACACGGTAACCGGAACTTATGCAGGTGTGCCAACGCAAATGAACATCACGGTGCAACCGCGCGTCGCGAAGTTGCAGGTTTCCGCAGCTTCTTCGTGGCTTACCGCAAACGGAGCCGCGACAGACGCCATCACCGTCACAGCTACCGATGACAGTGGCAAGCCAGCCGTTGGTTCAGTCCTCAAGTTGACGCTAAGTCCAGGCAATGTAGCGAGCCTCGACACCGAGACGGGAGTGACCAACAGCCAAGGTCAAGCGGTGTTTACACTGACTGCCGGAGGTGCTGGCGGAACTGTCACCATCTCTGCCGCTGGCGGCGGTGCCACGGCCTCGACCGATGTGTATTTACGCAGACCAAGACCCGCATCTGTGCCTTCTTCCGTGAAGTTTATGAATCCACCTGGTATCCCGAGCACAGGGTCTTACCCGCAGAACGGTAATGGGCCGATTGCCTTTCCAGTTGAGTTTCAGGTACTCGACCAATTTGGGAATCCAATGTCAGGTGTGACCGTCGACTTCTTCGCGCCGATGCCGTTGTTGCAGGGTACGATGGATGTTTCGTCCGCTGTGACGAATTCGCAAGGTATTGCCACTGTCAACTACACGTGGTCATGGATGGATCATGGGTACATCACCGCAACGATACACGGAACAAACATCAGTGCAACGTCGAGTTTAATTACGAATGGTCCAGGCTGATAACCTCTGTTAGCAGTCTGCTCACTTCCCAGCGAACAAGAATAGAGAACACCGAAAAGGGCTGTTCCCAAAGTCATCTAAGTGACGTTGGGGACAGCCCTTCTTGTGACATGGCTCATCTTCGCGACAAGGTGTTTCGGGAACTACGTCTGCCATCCTTCGTCATCCAGGCTTGACCTAGAGGACCCCCGCGACCTAGAGAATCCCCACGAGGTTGTGTACATGCCGATTACGTGACTTGAAACTTCTCAACCCGCCGCGCCGCAAGGTATTGTTTGTTGGCAAGCATGCGCTCATCTGTCGGACAGAACGCTAGTGCGATTTCGTTATGCTTGTACGCCGATTCATAGTCTCCCAATCTGTCGTAGCACACACACAATTGCAGATGCGGCAGCCAGGTCGAGCATTGACTCAGGGTTATCGCCGTGTGACCCTCTGGCAGCTTCGCCTCCACAGCCACCGTGTACCAATATGCCGCTTCACGGATCCTGTCTTGCGTTAGAAAATAATAGCCCAACCGGCAGCATTGCTCAGCCCGCGGTGTATCATACTGAAATGATTTCAGGGCCCAGACAATCGCCTCGTCTACCTGACCTTCGTTGAAATAGCAGTCTGAGATCTTACCGTAGGCTGCAATCACGTCTTCCACCCAGGCCTCGTGTGTATCGAGGAAACGAAGGTAAAATTCACGTGCTCTTGTCCACTGTGAATGGTCTAGCAACTCGTTCGCGAAATAATACAAATCGCGCGGTGCAAATTCCATTCTTGAATCCCAGCGCTGCTCATAAATACGTAGGTTGCGGTCAGAACTCGTGTGCTCGGGCCTGTGGGTTATCACGACGTCGCTCGTTGCAATTTTGCCGTACGCCTCGAGGTATTCGTGAATCGCTCCCACCCATCGATATCCGTTTGTACGCCGCAGCAATCGCTCCCGTATCCACTTCAGTCCTGCATATCCGTGCTCATCAGCAGGATAGTGATAGGGCATCGTGACAACGTCCACCGTCAAATCGAACGTTTCCTTGAGTTGCGCAAACCTCTGTTGGTCTTCGGGCAACAAGACATCATCCGCATCGAGCCATAAAATGAAATCGCACGTTGCCTTGGAAAAGGCGTAGTTGCGGGCAGCTGCGAAATCGTCCATCCACTCAAAATCGTACACCTTACAGCCGTAACGAGCAGCGACCTGCTTCGTTTCATCGGTCGATCCGGTATCGACCACAACAATCTCGTCGACAAGTCCGCGGACGGTGTCTAGGCACCGTCCCAGCGTCGCTTCTTCGTTTTTGCAAATCATGCAAAGTGATATCGTCGGAACCATCACAACCTGTCCCTTCAACGGCGGATAGGGGTTATCCAATCTGTTCGACGGTAAGGTAGCCAGCGTTAGGGCTCGAATCTATAGTCAATGTGCCAAGACCTGTATATTCCCGAACTTGGATTCCGTTGTACCCGACTGCGGTAACCGTCACAATGGCGGTACCTGAGACTTCGCCCGCTCCGTCAACGCTTAGTGATTGTATTGTCGTATAGTAGATGTTGCCCTGCTCTTGAATGAGTGCAATATACGGTGCCACGAGACCTATTGTTGACGCACCGGAAGCAACAACGCCAAACGATACCTGATATACACCAGGCTGCAGCGTGAGCGTTGACGATCCGTTATAAGAAATGTTTGTCCCGTTACTGGCCTGCTGGATGAATCCCGTGATGTTTCCATAGCCGTCAGTACCAGCACCGCTAAGCTGCCCCGACCAATAGTTGCTGATTGTGCCTGTGGCTCCTGTGGCTCCTGTGGCTCCTGTGGCTCCTGTGGCTCCTGTGGCTCCTGTGGCTCCTGTCGCTCCGGTAGGGCCGGTAGGGCCGGTTACTCCCGTGGCTCCCGTGGCTCCCGTGGGGCCAGTTACTCCCGTCGCTCCCGTGGCTCCTGTGGGTCCTGTTACTCCTGTCGCTCCCGTGGGGCCAGTTACTCCTGTCGCTCCCGTAGGTCCGGTTACTCCCGTCGCTCCCGTGGGGCCAGTTACTCCTGTGGCTCCCGTGGGGCCAGTTACTCCAGTCGCTCCTGTGGGTCCTGTTACTCCAGTCGCTCCCGTGGGTCCTGTTACTCCTGTGACTCCCGTAGGTCCGGTTACTCCCGTAGCTCCCGTGGGGCCGGTTACTCCTGTCGCTCCCGTGGGGCCAGTTACTCCCGTCGCTCCTGTGGGTCCTGTTACTCCAGTCGCTCCTGCTGGTCCGCGCGGCCCAACGGGGCCAGTGGGTCCTACGACTGCTCCGGTTCCTGTAGCTCCCCCGGCTCCACCGAAGCCTCCGGTTCCAGCAGCTCCTCCGGCACCACCAAATCCTCCAGGTCCAGCAGCTCCTCCGGCTCCACCGACTACTCCAGTCCCAGTAGCTCCCCCGGCACCACCAAATCCTCCAGGTCCAGCAGCTCCTCCGGCTCCACCGACTACTCCAGTCCCAGTAGCTCCCCCTGCTCCACCGACTCCTCCAGTTCCAGCAGTTCCCCCGGCACCGCCAAATCCGCCAGTCCCAGTAGCTCCTCCGGATCCACCATTTCCAGCAACTCCTCCGGCTCCACCGAAGCCTCCAGGTCCAGCAGCTCCTCCAGTTCCACCTACTCCACCAGTTCCAGCAGCGCCTCCAGCCCCGCCGGATCCACCATTGCCGGCAACTCCTCCTGCTCCACCAAATCCACCAAATCCTCCGGCTCCCGCGGATCCCGCAGTTCCACCTAACCCGACAGCCCCTGCTGACCCAATCACATTCACGATGGTGCCGTTGCCACTCAGTTGAATGACCGATGAATGGTTATTCAGGTCAATGATTTTGCCCTGGTTATGAATCGCGGCATTCAGCCCTTGTGCGACCACGAGTTGCGAGACCACAGAATTGCTGTCAACCATAACGTTTGTTTGATTCCCGAGGATGTTTAATGTTCCGATGTGGGTCCCTGAGCTCACTTCGACTGTCGCATGGCCTTGCAACGTAACCGCGGAATACGGTTGCACACCAATCAGTACCACCTGAGATTGGGTATGAATCTGCGTACTCCCGAACGATCCGGACTGCTGATCTAGTATGACCGTCTGGCCGTCCGATGGAGGAATCGTGGTTGTTTGAATGTTGGTGTTGCCAGCCGAGATAATGTGTATTTTTGAGGAGCTGCTCACCGTCAACAGCGGAGTGGTCACATCCGTGAGATGGATGGAGTGAGAAGCACCCGACAAAACGATAATCCTGCCAGATACATGCACATTCGCGAGGTAGACGGTACCGTTCGATCCGGGATTGATATAAACATCCCCACGCACATCCATGTTTCGGAGTGTCGCTTCCGTCCCGCGAATCACCACATCCTGATGAATGACCGTGGTCCCACTCGCAGGGCCTACCGTTTGGTTATCGACGAGCGTAACGGGGGTAACCTCAGACAGAACGTGTTGCATGCCATCCCAGTTCATCTGGACGCCTGCAGCGTTCATCAGTTGCTGCACGTAAAATATGGGGATGTACGTCGTCATGATGTCGCGGGTGCCGCTGGCCGGATCGACATGTGTAATCGTATTGATTTTCTTGACTAATTTTCCGTTCACAAAGATAGAGGTGTTCCCATCACCGACATCAATCCCGGAAAAATCATAGCTTCCCGTGTCTGTCGTAAGCGACCAGGTATGTAAGCTACCGTTCCAGACACCCTTGTAGCCTGCCTTTGCCAGCGCCTGATTCAAGTAGTAAATCGGCATATACGCAGTTGGCTGTGTGCCATCGAGGCCAATCACCTCATATGGCCGACTTAAGGTCTGCCCGTTCACCAGCATATTCGCTCTCTCACTGGCAGTACTTACAGTCTTGGCACTCGCCACTGCAAATGGCACTTGCATCGACGTCCCAATGACGAACGATATTGCAGCAATCCCCTTTAACCGCCTGTTCAATCTGGCTCCCCCTAGTTTTCGTTTCCTCGTAGAGTCGGTCGATACATCCAACAACTCGACAGGCTTTAACAACACACTTTCATCCACGATGCCGCGATGCGTAAGCAACGCCTTAAGCTAGCGTCAAAGGCTATCTGGCATCTTTCAGGGTGGAACCAAAGCCTCCCCGGCATCTTTCAGGCTGGCGTCAAAGCTCTCGCGCACCTCTCAGGCCCGTTCAGCCCACTCAGGCTCCCAAATAACACCTTCGCAACGCGTTATGTCCATCCGCACAGAGTTAACGCGTCGCGAGCGCGCTATTTTTGAGACGTCTCGGACAGTTAGCGTCCGATAACGCGTTCTCGAAGCGTTATTTCCGCTTGACCACGCTCTTCGGGACCGCGCACTCCCTTACACGTCCAGATGAGTATGCAATTGCGCGTGAATCGATAGTCTCTCGTAAGCCTCTATTCTGGTTGTCCTACTCATGATGCAAGCCAAGGCATCTCCTGTACTTGACACAATTCGACAACATTTGATGAATGAGCATATCCCTGCCGGTCTACATGAAAACGTCCCCGCAGTAACAATTCCATTCATAGCAGACCCCACGTCATCGCAACACTAACTAAAGTTAGGTCCACGAGTGAAAAATCGAACTTTTCTCCTTAAGTTCGCCGCGTTTCTTTCTCGTTCATGATGGAGACGTCCCACGTACGTTCGTCTACGGCGCAAGATATGGTGCAAAAGGCTTGAAACCATTACGGTATCAAAAACCGCTTTCATGTATACACTGTGTATATACATACTTGGAAGGTTGTGATAAACTTGAAGCAAGAACTTACGAAGGGATCTGTTTATGTGACAACTGCAACCGTACGTAAATGGGGCAATAGTCTGGCCGTCCGTATACCGCAAGAAATTGCGGAGATAGTCAAATTCGCGGATGGAGTTGATATCGAACTGTACGTTACCGAAGACAAACAGGTGGTACTTCGCCCAGCATACCCATCCGCTGACGACCAAGAAGCGTTACGTAAACATTTTTTAATGCTTCGAGCTAAATGCAGACCAGGAATGTCTGTGCACGAGGATACTGTTATCGAAACAACAGGGGATGAGATTGTTTAATGACGATTACAGGAACTGTAGAACGCGGAAGCGTTGTGTGGTTGAATATGCACCCAACGCGAGGGCACGAGCAAAGCGGTTGGCGCTGTGCAATCGTCCTATCAGACGGGCTTATTGATAAGGAAAACTCCACATTTGCCATGATTGTTCCCATAACAACTCAGGTAAAGGATTACCCTTTTGAGGTTTCAGTCCCCACGGGTATAGAAACGCCCTCTCCCCGAGTCCCCTTCGATGAACTGACCGGAGTCGTTCTAACTGATCAAGCCAAAGCTTTAGACCTAGCCGCGAGGCACGCCGTGGTTATTGGCAAAGTAGAGCCCACCTCGACTTTTTATCAGAACGTGGTCACCAATGTACGTTCTATCCTCGCCTGATGACCGACTGCAGCCTGAATAACCACCGCCTATCTTTCGTATCGTCTATCAGTGAGTAGTGCATCGAGGAAATCGGATGCTCGACAGTGCGAACGAGAGGCCGTACTTGACCGTCCATTTACAGGACGAGGAAAAGAGGAGGGGGGATTTGTGTGATAAGGCGGCCATCGCTCCAGCAATTGGAAAGTATCGCCAAACGGTATCATCTCGAACTGACATCGGAGGAACTTCAGTCATTCGCAGGTCTGGTGGATGCTTCTTTGCAATCCTACGAGCGCGTCAATCAGATGGTGGAGCCAAAATTGCCGGTCAAGTACAAACGCACCCCCGGGTATCGACCTTCTTTTAAAGAAAATCCGTTCAATGCGTGGTATTGGAAGACGTCCGTGAAAGGAAGTGCTGACGGAAAGTTGGCGGGGAAGCGCATTGTGCTGAAAGACACCATCAGTCTGGCAGGCGCACCGATGATGAATGGAAGTGTCGTCCTCGAAGGGTTTATTCCCGATATTGATGCGACCATCGTCACGCGTATTCTTGACGAGGGCGGAGAAATCATCGGGAAAGCGGTCTCCGAGAGCCTGTCCTTTTCAGGTGGCAGCCATACCGCAGACACTGGACCCGTGTTGAACCCGTATCACGAAACGCGATCGGCCGGAGGGTCCTCCAGCGGCAGCGCCGTCCTTGTGGCCATTGGGGAAGCAGATATGTCTATGGGGGGTGATCAAGGCGGATCGATTCGGATACCGAGTTCTTGGTGCGGCGTCTATGGACTCAAACCGTCCTACGGTCTCGTACCCTACACTGGCGTGTTTCCAATTGAGCAGACTTTGGACCACACGGGCCCCATCGCCCGATGTGTCGAAGACGTCGCCCTCTTACTCGAAGTCGTTGCCGGACCCGATGGCTTCGACCCCCGCCAATCGGGGCTACCTTCGAAACCCTACCGCCAGCTGCTAACGAGAGACCTGAGCGGCGTCCGAATCGGGATTGTGCAGGAGGGCTTTGGCTGGGAAGGGTTGTCTGAAAGCGACGTGGACGAGATTGTACGAGACAGTGCCTTGGCGTTTGCAAAGTGCGGGGCCAGTGTACATACCGTCTCGATCCCGATGCACCGAGACGGAATCCATCTGTGGAACGTGATTTCCACCGAAGGTGCGCTCTCCCTCATGATTCAGGGGAACAGTCAAGGAACCAACTGGAAAGGGTATTATCAAACACAGTTGCTTGACGTTTATGCAAAAGGACTTGACACACGTGCAAAGGACTTGCCGGATACGGTCAAACTTGTCATCTTGACCGGCCAGTACATGAAAGACGCTTATGAAGGCCGCTATTACGGGGTTGCCCAGAATCTAGCTCGCGGACTCAAGAGTGTATATGATTCAGCCTTTAGAGTCGTCGATATCCTCGTGATGCCAACCACACCGCTAAAGCCCACCAAGCTTCCCGGACCTGACGCGACCCAGGAGGAGTATCTTGCACGGGCCCTCGAGATGATACCGAACACGGCGCCGTTTAACATCACGGGTCACCCCGCTATGAACGTACCTTGCGGCACATCCCACGGGCTGCCCATCGGGATGATGCTGATTGGACGCTTCGGAGAAGACGAAACCGTACTCAGAGCGGCATATGCGTTCGAGCAACTGCATTAGGGAATGTACTGCCAGCCATCCATCATCACGTTCTGCTGGTTTCCCAAATCCTCGCTGTTTGCGACCCCTGTTTTCAATCCGAGACGGTCATCTAGCTCGACCCAAAATCCGATGTAATTCTCTGATATTCCCCAGGAAATTCGATATCATTACCACTTTTATCACAATTTCCGACAATACACATTGTCGCCATTCGGAACGTTCGTATCTTTGGTTCTCGACTACTTGGTGAAGAGAGACCCAGTTACCCGTCGACCTGTGCTTGTTGGTCAACACCACTCGCAATCTGCAATAACGTTGCTTCTGGCACGTCCATTCCGCGCAAGACGACAATCCACGGTCCACGGTTCCAAGTTACATAGTTCTCAACGTCCCATCCGTTGGTAAACGCAAGGTAAGCGGCGTTTTCGCCATTCACGCGGACACTTTGTTTGTTCTCTGCGGTGGTTCCACCATCAAATCTTATCGTCCCTCGTTGATTGTGATAAAGAAACAGACTCACGTTCTCGTTCCGAGTACCTGAAATTACAGCATCTGCGGTGATATCGAACTTTTTTTGTGCCTTGTTTATTAGATTCGCGCCAACATGATTCACCTGTAAGTTGTTCATGTTCAGTCTAGGATACTGCGATGTGCCCAAAAAACGAGCTAGACGGTCATCGTATCGAATATCCTCAAAACCGTTGCCCCTTACAACCGCCTCACTAATGGCGTTGGCTGGCGCAGCGCTTGGTTGGCCAGTTGCATTGGCAAGATTCGCGGATGGCTGGTGGCTGGTGCCAGCCGCTGCCGTCACCGTGCTGTTTGAAGGTGTCCTTGTTAGCGGAACCAAGCCAAATCCCGAACCGAATGCCCCTCCCTTTGCGGCACTTGTATAATGTACAATCACACGAAATAAGCTTTGCCCCGTGGCGGCGCTGACAATTGAGTTCGCTCCAAACAAAAGCACAACTGCCGCACTGATGGCAATCGGCCATTTTTTAAAATTCGATGGATGTTTGATCCGCTCCACAAGCCGGCTTCTGGCATTTGGACTGACGTGAATTTGTTTGGCGTCTTGCTTGAGAGCCCATCGAATGCGGTCTTCAAAGTCCATTGTTATTGACCTCACTTTCCGATAGCTTATCCGGGTATGTACGGCGAAGCCTTTCTAGTGCCAACCTCAATCTCGAGGCCACGGTGCCGGGTGGTATTCCAAGAATTTCGCCGATCTCGTCGCGTGTATATTCGTGCACATAGTAAAGCACGACGACAGCTTTGAACTTTGCGGGAAGGCCGCGAATGGATTGCACCAGCAACTGACTTTGCAGGTCATCCACGACATCGTCCGCAATGTCACGGACATGAACCGAACCAAAGTTTTTGGCGAGGACGGTGTCGTTACGGTGGAACCGCCATTTTCTCCGGCGATGCGCGTTTACCTGGCGGACGACAATGCCCATCATCCACGCGCGGAAGGATTTGTCGGTGTCGAACTTCGATAAGGCCCTGTAAATCGCCACGTAAATCTCTTGGATAACGTCTTCGAGCTCGGACGGATCATCCAAAAGATACGACACCAATCTCGCAACATCAGTGCTCGTACGGTCGTACAGCTCTAAAAATGCTGTTTCATCTCGCTGCTTTACCTGCAAAATCAATCCTTTATCAATGTGTATCGTCGTTGCCATACCCTCCCTCCTTTTGTGTTTATGTAATATTGGTCGGGAGTCGGGATTTTGATCACTCTCAGAAGCCAAATCACATAGACCGGAATTGCGATTTCGAGAGAAAGTATCAGTCCGAAAATTCGCCCATCTCTTATGTACATGATTTCACACGACGTCAATACAGCGGAATTCGAGGAATACCCGCTGCCCTAAGGATTGGTAAATTGGATACGTAAGACGCCATCTACTATTCAGAATCGACATTTTGCTCAATATTGATCAGTTCTTTTCTGGCGCTGTCTTGCTGCCAACGAGCTGGACCTTGTCGGATTTCCTCCGACTAGCACTCACAGTCTTATGTCTATGTGGGACATTGCTTGTCCATACTGGTATCTATGAGAGGAGCGATAGAAGTGTTTGGTCTCTCCAAGAAGCACCAGTCGGACCATAGTTTAAAAATCACGCGCCAGAAAACGGTGAGTCAGAGGTCTGGAAGACAGACCGACTACTTCAAGGGAACGTTAAACAAGCCGCTCCCTTCGGCCACTAGTGGGGTAGAATCCTTTCGTGGCAAAAAGAGACGTTGAGTCCCCAATTATCTATTGGGGATTTTTTGTTTCCTAGATTCCGTTATCATAGAAATGACGTGTACCATGGACAAAACGGAGGATATATATGAGTCGTTCGAAAATACCTCGGCGAAAAATGAGAGAACTCAAACGAATGGCTGGTAAGGCAAAGCGTACTGTACAGACTTATCGATATACAAGTGGGTTTATTGCCTGGCTCATCGCAGGTATCATTGATGGATTTGCAAAGTCATTTATAGACTTGAATGATGTTCTCCGTAAACCGCTGGAATGGCTGGGTAGATGGCATCCGACAACAGAGTTGCTACGTTGGATCGAATTTGCTGTGCTGGCAGCGGTCTATCTTGGGACGTTTTGGTTCGTGTGGAACCTGGTCCAGAAAGCGTGGGGTCATAAGAACAGCGGCCTGATTTATCCGAAGATCCTTTACGAGGATGAGGTTGCTGCTGCAGCCCATGCTGTTGATTATCCGACTGACATTGGAGAAGAACAGGTCAGGGAACGGGTCGAAAATCTGATGTATTCCATTGCAGAGACAGTTGCAACTGCAGTTGGCGTTCCACCAAAATACTATCGTTCCTACTTTGTGGTGGGCATGGGCGATGACACAGCGATTTCGGGATTTCGACTAGGCCGCCAATTCCAGTTGGCCGAAAAACATCAACGGCCAATTGATGACATTCTCACCAATGACGCCGAACCCATGGCTCGTATGTATGCACGAAAAAAGACAGTATCCGTGATGCGAGATGTGCAGGAGGAATTCCCGGATTCAGATATTCGTCAGATGATTATGGTACGCAATCCAGGTAAGTTCCGCATGTGTTTTCTGATGGCCGTGCTAGACCCAAACGCAGAAATTGATGAACACGACGAGACCTTTCTTCAGGTGTCCTATATCATTCGCTCCCTGGGGTTCATGGACAACCTCGTAAACTATGTATTACAATATGATGGAGAGGAGGAGGATGAGTGATGCCAGAGTTTAAAGTCACCGTATCTCCAAAGGGCAAGAAAACGGGCGCCTGGATCATCAGAGGTACTACACCCCCTCCGGCCACGAACGGAATTGAAGTGTTTCACGGCAAAAAAAAACCAGCAAACAAGAAGCGGTCGCAAAAGACACCAGCGCATGCATAAACTCTATCGCAAGAAAGGGCCAGCCTTCGGGTTGGCCTTTCTAATACCCTCAATAGTTCTTCATATCTCCACTCCCATCGACAAATGGAATAACATGAGATCCACCATCACTACCGTTAATATTGACCCGTCCCAGCTCGATCCTTTTGAACTCGGCACTCCAGCAGCGCGCAGATGGATGACCTAGTTACAACCAAATTCAAGTTCGAGTACCCCTCGACTGGGGTAACAGTGGCCTACGAAACATCGCTACTTAGAGACCGCGTATACTTCGCTTCGCAATGGCCCACAGCACTTTTTATATTTGAGCCCGCTGTCGCAGATACAGGGTTCGTTCCGCTTTGGTTCAATATTACCGGCCGAAAGATACGCTCTTAACTTGCGAATCTTTATCTCCCTGGCCAAATTCTTCATTCTTTCATCCGCATACCGATAAATTTGTAAATAACTTTCACAGAAGTAGTCAACGTCAACGTCTTCCCCTAAATTCCAGTTGCGGTTTCTGGGACACCCACCGTGACATAGGCTAAGAAATTCACATGTTGTGCATTTCTCCGGCAGTGTCGGTTTCTTCTCTAGAAATCGTTGGTATACATAATTACCCAAAATATCTTGCAGGCTATCTTCAGCTACATTACCAAGCTTGTAGTCATCGCTGATATAGAAATCACAAGGGTACGCATCACCATTTTGCTCAAGAATGAGCGTTGTCGGACAAGTTCTCTGATGTACACATAATTCCGCCTCATGGTTCATATAGACGCTCAGCATATTATCGAAAAAACGTATGGATGTTTTCGGACTACCGTCGTTGTACCAGATATCGAAGGCGTCGCAAAGAAAGTCACCGTATTCTCTGGCAGTGATTAAGTACCGAGGAGGTTTATTGGTTTCCTGGGCGCGAAAATCCATTCCTGGTATGAACTGAATGTACCGAAATCCTTCCCGCTCATAGAATTCAAATAACTCCTTGGCCTTTCCGATATTGTTCTCGTGAAGCACCGTCAGAATGTTAAAATCAACACCATATTTGCGAAGATATTCGACGCCATTCATGACTCTGTCATAGCTTCCTACCCCAGAGCGGGTAACACGTCGTAGATCGTGCAGCTGGCGTGGACCGTCAATACTGACACCCAAGAGAAAGTTGTATGTTTTGAAAAATCGAGCCCAATCCTCGTTGAGTAAAGTTGCATTCGTCTGTACAGAATTTGCAATCCTTGTGTTTGAAGCAGCATATTTGGCCTGAAGAGAAACCACGGTCTTGAAAAAATTGAGCCCCGCGAGAAGAGGTTCACCGCCTTGCCACGCAAAGGATGCCACACCACCCGAAAACTTCATGTACTCAGCAATGAATTTTTCAAGTACAGTGGCATCTATTCGTCGTACGGTCTTTCCAATTTTCCCACCTGTACGACTATAGTAGCAATAGTCGCAGGCTAAATTACAATCCTCGGAAACCGTTTTCCACATAATACTGAGAGGTGCGGAGCGACTGACGGTAGAACACATATCCATTTCGTTACCTCCCATTGTCTCAAGGATGGCATCCCAGCGGAACCGTGACGGTTCTACGTTTGGGATACCATCCCGGCCTTCAGTGCACTCTTGCACCTTTACCTGTAATCATACGAATCTTCTCGACGTGCTCATCGCTGTGGCTATTTGGTAGGGTCGGATGTTCAGCCTGCATTCACACTAGATGTATCAGAAGTGCTAAATTGAAAATCTTTGTGAACATCCCGAGCGACCCAGACTATGATGCCCGCGAGAAGCAGCGATACAGGCAACATATAAAACGCTGTCTGAAATCCAAAATATTGCGCCACAAACCCACCTAAGATGGGTCCGAGCACTGCCCCAATCTCTCCGCCAAATGTGCAAATCCCAAACGCGGTTCCCGCGACCTGAGGCCCTGAGGTGTCTGTAACCAGAGCAATGGCTGAAGAAATGTAGGCCCCGAAGAGTCCAACGAGAATGATTGTCAAATAAAGCATGAAAGGGGAGGTAACCTGAGTGAAGGCAAACATGACAATCGCGGAAATGAACGTCAACAAGCTGACCGTTTTAACTCGACCAATTCTGTCGCCAATAGCTCCATTTAAAATCAGTCCAATCGAAACACCGCCAAAGAGCATCGCTGACAAGAGGCCACCGTTAATGAGTGACAAGTGTTTCACTTTGATGATGTACGTCGTGATCCACGCGCCTGCCATCCAGAAGGTGAAATTGTAGAGTCCATGTAGTATGAAGACAACCCATACGTTGCGCATTCGAAACACATCTCGAATTCGCGGTGATTCGTCTGTTTTCACAACAACCTTCAGTTCGTCGTACGCTGGTGTTAAGTGCTGGGGGCGTTCCTTAACGAATACAATCATCAGAAGGCCTGCTACAATACTTAACACACCGGCAATGGGCCATGGTGCCCTCCATCCCCAATGAGCCCCCACTAAAGTAGCCAGTACCATTCCGCCAAGCGTGCCTAGACTATATCCTGTCTCCCAGATAGCCAGAGCCTTGCCACGTTTTGCATGCGGATATGTTTCACTCAACCACGCAGCACCAGGCGAGTATTGGAATCCCTCGAATATTCCAGTAATTACGCGTATAAGCGACAGCCAAGGGGTCGACCGCGCTAGTGATGTCAACATGGTAACTGTACCGAAGCCGAGCACAGATGGTGCAATCACTTTCTTTCGACCGAATCTGTCCGACAAGAAACCGCCCACAAACGTGGATAGATATCCGACGAAAAACAGGGAGACAACTCCCCCAGCTGCTGTCAATGATAGGTGAAAGTACGGACGCATCAACGGGAGTAACGGTCCAATCAATCCTCGGTCCATGAAGTTGAAAAACCATGCTAACCAGTTCCAAAACAGAACAACCTTTGCATATTTCACCCAGTCGGAGCCTTGACTATACTCGATTTTCACGGCCACCCCTCCATCAAAATCAAATAAAACTCCATCAAATTCGCTGCGATCACAAGACCTACCCGTCCGTTATAACCGCTCACTTAGATGACCCCACTTTCCGTGAATACTGCCGCTTGCTGACCTTACCAAGATTGCGTTGAGCCCCCCTCCCGGTTCACGTTCACGTACCTGTTTGCACCTCTAGTCCGGATTGTGAAAACTGCCGATAAGTAAAGTAAACGCTTTCGTGTAGATCTAGGCCGTCACGCTGCAACAACGTGGAAGAACTGTTTTCATACGACCGGACGAATCCCACATACCGCCAAGATACGGTCACTCACGACAGGTTCATCCTTGGTCATCTTTGTCCCAAAACGCCTTGGCAGGACTGTTATGAATGATCTCGAGAATTTTCTCGCGCGGGATGACCTGACAGCGATGAGCCCACTCCTCGTACATCTCACTCATCTCTTTCACCCTGTCTGGGTGTTGAGCTGATAAATCATGCATCTCTGTTCTATCCGCCGCCATGTCGTACAATTCCCAGGACCCGGGGTACCTCCTCACCATCTTCCAATTCCCGATACGAACTGCCGCATTACCCTCGTGTTCCCAAAACATTGGGCGTGGTTTCATCTGGTCAAATTCAAAAACTCTTCGGATACTTGTGCCCTCACATGGTAAGATTTCGTAACCATGAAACCTGTCCGGATAGGCGGCACCGGCAATGTCCACTATCGTTGCCATAACATCCGGCAGATAGGCCGGAGTATGTCTTAATACCCCCCTGTCCTGTATCCCCTCGGGCCAGTGAACGATAAATGGAGTTGAAATTCCTCCTTCGTGTACCCAATGCTTGTAATACCTAAAAGGGGTATTCGACAGATTGGCCCACGCCACTCCGTAGCTTTGATACGTATTTTCTGGCCCAGGCACAATATCTGGGCTGTTCCCGAACTGAACGGGGTCTCCTTTGCGAGTATGGGACTGTGCAAGTCTAAGATCATGGACCATCTCGTCCGCTGACACGTCTGGTGGTATTGGTTCCGCACATCCACCGTTATCTGACAGAAACATAACAATCGTATTATCCAGTTGGTCTGCTTGTTGTAACGCGTCCAGAATTGCACCAATACCTTGATCCATGCGGTCAATCTGCGCTGCGTACGTTTCCATACATCGCAGCAACCATTCCTTATTCTCTGCATTCTCCCACTTGGGTTGGGTAGGATCACGCTCCGACAGCTCCCAGGATGGGTCCAATATTCCCATCTGCTTCATACGCTGCATCCGCTCTTGCCTAAGTCGATCCCAACCTTCCCTAAAGCGATTCTCGTATTTTAGGACGTCAGACTCGTGTGCATGGAGGGGCCAGTGGGGTGCGGTGTAGGCAACATAAAGAAAGAACGGGTCGGAAGGAGATGTTTTCTCATGTTCGTTGATATAATCAACTGCCTGTTGGCTGATTGTGTCCGTATAGAAAAAGTCGTCTTGCTCAAAGGCTTCGTGCTCGATATTTTCGTTCTGCCGTGTCAACGTATTGGGATAATAGTAGCTCCCAGCCCCAATGATAGTCCCGTAGAACTTGTCAAAGCCCCGCTGCAAAGGCCAGCTATCAGATGGCTGGTCCAAGTCACGTGCGACGTGCCACTTACCGCTCATGTAAGTATGGTAGCCCTCTTGTTTCAGTACCTCTGCAATGGTTACACAGTTTCTGTTTAAGTCACCGGGATACCCCTCTGGTCCTTGGTCATATGTTAAGACTCCCACGCCTGTTTGATGCGGATGCAATCCAGTTAAGAGTGATGCCCGGGACGGGCTGCACCTAGCGGTATTATAGAACTGTGTAAAGCGAATACCGTTCTCAGCAAGACGATCAAGGTTAGGGGTATCAACTTCACCGCCGTAGCAATGAATGTCTGAGTACCCCATGTCATCGTTTAAAATCAAGACAACATTGGGTCTATCGCTCATTACAATCTCCCCCAGTTGAATTTAAACATCGCATAAGACTTGAAGGTATATTGTTATAACAAATATTTTGTCAACACAACGATATGATTTCACTCTAATTTTGTCAATCATCAGATTATTTTTTTTTGAAAACTCTAGAGGTTAAAAGGGCTGTCGGAGACCGTGAAATCATCTCGTTAACCAAATTGTGTACTGGAAGTAATCTGGCCGGTAAATTGCGTCGAGGAATTCTACCACTTCCCCATCGACAGAAAAGGTAACTCTCTCCACACTAAGCATGGCTTCTCCTTCATTTACATCCAATATTTCAGACTCTTCCTGTCCTGCACTCAGAGCACTGATGATCTGTTTTCCCTCGTGCAAGATTATGTTCAAATTCGTTTCAATGTATCGATACAAAGGAAGTGAATTGACGTCCTCGTCGTTCAAAAGGAGGCCAATTTGAGACGGGAAATAAGCATGTTCGATGGCGATTGGATTTTTGTCGGCGAGGCGTAGCCGCTTCAATTCCCATACCTCGTCGGTCATAAGAGCCTCGCGAACGTTAGACGGAAAGTTCTTGGTAAACCCTTTTCGGATTATCCGAGAATCAGGCTCATATCCGGCAGCTTTGATAGCCTCTGTAAACCCTAGAAGACGGCCTCTCCAGTTCTCTACTTCGTTTGTGTTTAGAAATGTACCACGTCCTCGCTCGCGAGATACCAATCCTTGCTCCTCCAGGTATCGCAACGCGCTGCGAACGGTGATTCTGCTCACCTTAAATCGCTTAGCCAATTCCGCCTCTGTTGGAAGTTTTCCTGTTGCATCCGCCAGTCGACCGTTTTCTGCTTCGAATTTGAGAAAGTCCTTCAATTGATGGTACAGAGGAACAGACCGTTGTGGGTCCAACACAAAGCCGTCCTGAGAGGTGTATTTATCCATGGGCATCTCCATTTTGTGAGAATAGAAAACCTAGTCAATTTCGAACACACTTGATGCTACAAATGTACAGTAACATACCATGGGCATTCAACTCGTCACGGTCGAGTCGTTGCAAGTGAGCGTGTTGAACAAATACACGGCATCCCGCGTCTGCCATTTTTAGTTGTGATCTATTCGGCAGATAGGGAGTAACGAGTGTATCGCTATCACAAGCTGGAATTGCCGGGACACCGTGGGATAGCTCGGTGAGACCTGTAATCCAAATTAGCTACTGATCAGAATCATGACCTCTGCGGCTGTATATGAACCAATCGCGAAGACTGCACATATCAGCACAAAACCCTCAGTCACGCTGTAGTCGCGTGCCGAGGGTTTTGCCTGTTAAATACTTCTCTATCTTGCAACGGAAATTTGCTTCTCTTCAGTGCTCTTCAGTGCTCTTCAGTGCTCTTCGGTCCTCTTCAGTCCTCTTCAGTCCTCTTCAGTCCTCTTCAGTGTGTGCGAGCAGAAATGTGTACGCCTCTCTTGCCAAGTTCACTGATGAAGGGGTTAAACAGCTCTCCGGCAAGCAGATTTTCGGGAGCAACGATGCCTCTATCTTGAATCAGACCTTGGGCCATCCATTCAGCCACAATCACTGGTGGAAACCCAGTGGTCTTAGCCATGGATGTGAGATTACGCTCTTTATCGTACACATCAACCATTTCCCATTCCAGATGTACTGGTTTGTTGTCCTTATATCCCTGTGCGGTTACCCGCAAGACGGTTACATCCTCATTCGAGGCACCTTGCATCTTGGGTCTGAGCACAACGCTCGACAACTCAACCGGGCTGACCATCACACCATTTACTTCCACTTTCTCTGCATCCAAAAATCCGAGTTCCGCCAGCGTCGTCATTTTGTCCCAGTGCCCTTTGTATCGAGCGGTCATTTCATAAAGCTTTTTCACTTTTCCTCTCAGGGTGTACGCAATACTGTGTGCATCAGTGACGACAGCCTCACATTCACCTACCGGTTCTGGGAACGAGATAGGGGTCAAGCCGCTTAACGGAGGCAGCTTCACAAAGTTACCATCTTCTACCGCCAATGCGGGTCTGGTGCAGAGTCCCAAGAGACTTTCCAGTCGAAACACAACTTGATACCACAGTGGTGGTAACGGATGGCGCGGTAGTCCGCCACATACCATGACAACTTCATCGACCGTGTCAAGCAACTCAACGCCACGCCCAGCGAGAACGTTGCTAATGCCTGGGGCCACACCACAGCCTGGGACGATGAGGACGTTTGCATCCACAGCTTGTTCGTGTAATTCAAGTTTCTCCTCAAATGCTGAGCCCACAAGGTCTAGCAAGTGACATTTTGCTGCAATTGCAGCCCTCGTCGCAAGCATGCTTAAAGAGTGTGGCAAGCAGGCAATGGCCAGGTCTACGGTCTCCAGAATCCTGACTGTACTGTCAATATCGGACAGGGACACAACCTGGCCTGTGACTTTCGAGCTGTTTGTAGAACTCAGACACCGATTCAAACTTTCTTCCACAGCGTCCACAGCTACTACACTGTCTATGTACGGACTTTGAGCCAACTCTCGTACAATCGCATTCCCAATCATCCCGGTTCCCAGTACTGCAATTTGCATCATTCAACCGCCTCTCGGAGTTTTATAGATTGATTCTCGAACATCAATTGTTGGAGATGTTATATAAGAATTTTCTCGTTCGTTCTTCCTTCGGTGCATCGAAAATATCCTCGGCTGTTCCAGTCTCGACGATAACTCCCCCATCCATGAAAATGACTCTGTCAGCAACCTCCTTAGCGAACGCCATCTCATGCGTGACGACTATCATCGTCATGCCTTCCTTCGCAAGGTCCTTCATGACCTGCAGAACTTCTCGAACAAGTTCTGGGTCTAGCGCAGAAGTCGGCTCGTCAAACAACATCACCAACGGTTGCATTGCCAAGGCTCTAGCTATGGCCACCCTCTGCTGCTGTCCACCTGACAACTGAGAGGGGTAACAGTCTCGCTTGTCTGCCAATCCAACCTTTCCGAGCAATTCAACCGCGATATCCCTCGCCTCCCTCGGCCGCATTTTCTTTGCGATGAGGGGGCCTTCCATGACGTTTTCAATTGCGGTTTTATGCGGAAACAGGTTGAAATGCTGAAATACAAACCCGGTATGTGTTCGTAGACTACGAATTTTTGATTTCCGATTAGGGTCTTGCACACCTGCTTCTATATGATGAGTCCCGACAGAAACGACGCCCGCGTCGGGTTCTTCCAAGAAGGTAATGCATCGTAACAAGGTAGACTTGCCTGAGCCACTCGGCCCCAAGATGACAACCACCTCGCTTTTGTTGATACTTAGACTCAAATTGTTCAGTACGGTGTTGTTCCCGAATCTCTTCGTGATGCCGGAAAGTTCAACCAAAGCGGATCCCCCTTTTACACACTGACGTGCCGAGACACTCTCTTCTCAAGGGCTTGTTGCAGCAGACCAAATAGGAAAGCCAGTATCCAGTAAATTACGCCTGCTACGATGTAATACAGCAGCGGTTGATATGTTTTTGCAATAATCAGAGATGATGCCTGGAGCAACTCTGTAACGGTGATGACGGACACCAAAGATGTATCCTTCAACAGACCAATATATGTGTTGCCTATCGTGGGAATGGCGGTACGAATGCACTGCGGCAGAATAATCCGTCGCATGGTTTGACCGTACGTCAGTCCAATTGATACAGCCGCTTCTGTCTGCCCCTTGTCAACCGATTGAATGGCTCCCCTAAATGACTCGGACAAATACGCTCCTACGTTGATACTCAGGGCGAGAATTCCAGAAGTAAGTGGGTTTAACGCTATTCCAACCTGTGGAAGACCGTAGTACACAACATATACCTGTACCAAGAGCGGTGTCCCGCGAATGACAGACACATAGAAAGAAGAGATTTGTGACAGACCCTTCATATGTGAAATCCTTACCAACGCCGAGAAGACGCCAAGGACCAATCCGATTGCCATAGATACGACGGCTAAAATAACGGTTACGAGCGCTCCCTGCAAGAGGTAGGGTAGTGATGATATTACGCCCATCATCTTTGTGCTTCACTCCCTATAATCGGCTAACAACACTTCCTCGGCATTGCTCTGATTTTGTAGATCTCTCTACATACATCTCATGATGGTTTCCAGAAATATGAGGTCAAGTTGAGAAGGGCATGGCATGGACCTCACCCATCGATCCGCCGGAACATTGTGTTACATCCGCCACCGGGCACGGTGGCGGACGTAACAATACAGACTTATTTCGGTTCGACGGGAGGCTTCACGTGGAAGTACTTTTCGTACAATTTATCGTACTCCCCATCTGCAACCATCTGAGATAGGGCATTGTTCATAGCCGTGACTAGGTCTTCGTTGCCTTTCTTGATGGCCATGCCAATGTTGTCCCTGTCTAGCAAAGATGTATCAATGACGAGCGGCATATGTTTCTTGGAAATCATGTAAGCCATCGTATTTTGGTCGTTAATGATTGCATCGAGTCTTCCATTCAGCAGGTCTTGAATATAGTCATTCGCGGTCTTATATAGATGTACGTTCGCGCCACTTTGCTGTGCTAAGGTTGCGAAAGTCGTACCTGCCCCGACGCCAACGTTCTTACCCTTTAAGCCGGCTAAGGAATGAATTTCTGGTGAGCCCTTTTTCGTAACGATAACTGCCCCAGAAATAAGATACGGATTTGTGAAATCCACCTGTTGCGCGCGTTGTGGAGTGATACTCATGTCAGCGGCAATTGCGTCAAACTTGTCTGCCTTTAGTCCTCCGATGAGACCGTCCCACTGAGTGGCGACAAATTCCGTTTTCACCCCAATGCTCTTGGCCAAATCTGTGGCGAGCTCAACATCAAAGCCCGTGTATTGATTGTTTGAGCCTAAATAGTCGTAAGGCGGGTAGGTTCCCTCAATACCAATTTTCATCACTCCAGCTTGCTTGATTTTGTCCAACTCGCTGGTAGAAGTACTAGTTGCTGGTGTGCTACTGTTACCATTGGTGCTGGCATTGCTGCTATTCGCGCTGGTACCGCTCCCACCGCTGTTATTGCTTGCAGTCTGGGCACCACAGCCTGAAACAACGAATAGAGATGCGACAAGCACTGGCGCCAATTTAACGAGCAGCTTCGACATGTTAATTCCCCCTCTTATTCATAATGTTTCGACCTGTTACTTTCATTTGAAAAAACCGATAATTTACAACCCTCCTATCTACAGTGATAGATGAGCTATCTGAGTTCCCTCATTGATGTATGTATGCAAATATGTGAAGGGTTGGCGGCATATAGCGAGGTTACCGCCTTCCCAATCACTTCTGACCAGACGGGCACTACTCTAATCTAGTTAGTCTGCCCTCGTGTCAATTTGCGCCCGTTGGAGTGTACCGCTATAGTCAACGTAGATGGTTTTCCACTCTGTAAATACGTCGAGTGCCGCCTGACCGGAGTCTCGATGTCCATTACCGGTACCTTTCGTTCCACCAAAAGGCAGGTGAATTTCTGCACCGGTGGTTCCAGCGTTGATATACACGATGCCAGTATCCAAATCCCGTGCAGCAGCAAATACCCGGTTTACATCCTGGGTGAAAATCGAGCTTGAAAGTCCAAACGCCACACTGTTGTTCGCCGCGATGGCTTCCTCAAAGCTGTCAACCGGGATGATAGTGATAACTGGCCCAAAAATCTCTTCCTGTGCGATGCGCATGTCATTGCTCGCGTCCGTGAATATGGTTGGAGCATAGTAATTCCCACCGTTACCAGGAAGCTCTACGATATGGCCGCCCGTCAACAGTTTTGCGCCTTCTGCTTCGCCAATCTGTACATACTTGTGGATTTTTTCGAGACTCGAGCGATTGATGACGGGACCCAACTTTGTCTCCGGATGGAGTCCGTCCCCGATTGAGAGCTCAGTCGCTCTGGCTACCAACTCGCGCTCCAAGGCTTCTTTAATGTCACGGTGAACAATGACCCGGCTTGTGGCTGTACACCGTTGCCCTGCGGTTCCGTATGCTGCCCACAAGATGGCGTCCACGGCCAGACCCAGGTTTGCATCGTCCATAACGACAACTGCATTTTTTCCACCCATTTCGAGTGAAACACGCTTCAACATCGCCCCAGCCTTGCTCGCAATGGAGCGTCCGACTTCGTTTGAACCCGTGAACGAAATTACGTCGATATCCGGATGTTCAACTATCGCGTCACCCACAACACTCCCAGCACCGAATACCAGATTCATCACGCCTTTGGGCAATCCGGCATCCTCGTAGATCTTCACAAACTCAGATGCCATAAACGGTGTTTCGGTAGCTGGCTTCCACACAACGCTATTGCCAGCGACAATGGCAGGGAGTGACTTCCATGAAGCAATCGCGATGGGGAAATTCCACGGCGTAATGATTCCGACAACCCCAATCGGTGCTCTCACGCTCATGGCGAATTTATATGGCAGTTCCGAGGGAGTCGTTTGTCCAAACAGTCGGCGTCCTTCCCCCGCCATGTAAAACGCCATATCAATGGCTTCTTGAACCTCGCCGCGCGCTTCTTCGATGACCTTGCCCATTTCAGTGGTCAGAATGCGTGCAAGTTCCTCTTTTCGTTCCCTTAATAGTTGCCCAACTCGATAGAGGATTTCTGCTCTTTGCGGTGCAGGAACAAGCCGCCATGTGGACTGTGCCTTTCTTGCGGATGCAACGGCTCTGTCAACATCCTCTTTCGTAGACTGTGTTACAAGACCAACCGATTCCCCCGTAGCAGGATTGATATTGTCCACGAATCTCCCGCTTGCCGAATCAACCCATTCACCGTCAATGTAATTTCTGGTCATTCTCACTGCACATCCTCCTTTGCTTTTTCACGAAATTCAGTGATACATATCAAGAACTAAAGACGCTTGCTCACGGAAAGTATATTGGGGTCAGTCATGATCTCGATGAGTGCTGGTTTGTTTGAGTTAAGCGCTCGCTTTAGAGCGGGCAGAAAGTCGCGGTTACAAGTTACTCGTTCTCCGTGTCCGCCAAAACTGGAAGCTACACTTGCATAGTCTGAATTGGACAGAAGAGTCCCGACAACCCGGCCCGGAAAATGGTGTTCCTGATGGGCCCGGATGGTGCCAAACATTGCGTTATTCACGACGATAGAGACAATGGGCACGTTGTAGCGCACAGCCGTGTCAAACTCCTGAATGGTCATCATGAACCCGCCGTCTCCTGAAAACGAGATGACCGTTTGATTCGGGTGGGCAAGTTTGGCGCCGATGGCTGCGGGAAGTCCGTACCCCATCGCCCCGGAAGTTGGGCCAATGTAGGTCCCTGGTGAGTTGAAACGGTAGTATTTGCTGACCCAGCCAAAGAAATTGCCAGCGTCACTTGTCACGATGGTGTCTTTGGGTACGGTGTGGAGCAAATCGTGCATGACGCCTTCCATATCTACGTACTCATCATCTACGTGCTCATCATCTACGTGCTCATCATCTATGTACTCATCAGATGCGCTCTTTCTCGCCGTCGAGAATTCCATGTAGGCCTCATGGAGTTGGGCGACATCGTCCCCCGCTGCACCTGGCTTGCACCCCTCCATCGCTGACATGAGTGCATGGATAAACTCATTCGCGTCAGCGACGATGGGCAGTGCCGGCATGTACGACTTACCGAATATGTCCTCGGATACGTCAACATGGATGAGTCGCGTGTGCGGGCTAAACAACGTATAGTCCTGCGTCGTCACTTGAGAAAGACGGGTACCGATGACAAGTGCGACATCGGCTTCTTTTATGTAGTCCAGCAGCGCCCGGTGTGGACCGAAACCAAGCCATCCGGCGTAACGAGGGTGTTCATTCGGAAACGCATCAAAGCGCCGAAACGCCGTGGCCACTGGCACGGGAAACTTCTCGACAAACGCCTGAAGTGCGTCTGAGGCACCGGATCGCACGACGCCTCCGCCTACGAGCAAAATTGGTTTTCTTGCTTGAAGCAGCATCTCCCGTGCTTGTTCAATGTCTCCTTTAGCAGGCACGACACGGCTGAGCTTATACGGGCCCGGTATGCCAGCGCCAAAACTAGGCGTGTCTGGCATGTTCATTTGGTCACCCAGCATGTCATGTGGCAAGGTCACGACAACCGGCCCGGGCCTGCCACATCGCGCTACGTAAAATGCACGATGAAGCAACTCCGGAATTCGGCTGGCGTCACGGATATGAACCGCCCACTTGGTGATAGGTTTGAAAAAGGTCAGCAAGTCTACTTCTTGAAACGCTTCTCGGTACTCGAAGTCACGCTCCACTTGCCCAATCAGGACCACCATGGGGGTGGAATCTTGATAAGCCGTGTGCACCCCAATAGACAGGTTTGCAGACCCGACCCCTCGTGTGGCCATGCAAACACCAACCTCACCAGACGCTTTGGCGAAGCCTTCCGCCATAAACGCCGCGCCACCCTCGTGACGGCTCGAGATGAGCTCAATGTCCTGATAGTCATAAAACGCATCGAGCACGCCCAAGTAGCTTTCTCCAGGTACGCAGAACACCTTTGATATCCCTTCTCGCTGCAACACTTCAACGACTGCTCTGCCGCCTGTCATCCGAGCCACTTTACGCCCCCCTTTCTAGCTCTGAAATTACAGTCCTCATGACATCAAGGGCTTCCAAAACCTGCGCGTCCTCGATGACGAGCGGCGGCAAAAGTCGTACGATGTTTCCTGCCCCTGCAGTCAGCACCAGTACGCCTCGCTTGTAACATCCTTCCACTACTTTTTTTGCAAAATCGACGTCTGGCTGTCTGTCCCGCGACCCCGCCACGAACTCGAGCCCATTCATTGCCCCAAGTCCGCGAACCTCGCCAAGATGTTCAGAACTGTCGAAGGCGGATCGGATGCGTTCCCCGATTGCTGTAGCCCTGTCCAAAAGTCCTAGCTGCTCAATCATCTCAATGACCTTGAGGCCCGCCACACAGCCGAGAGGGCTCCCGCCCAGTGTGCTTCCCACTTCCTTTGGTTCCGGAGCATCCATCACATCTGCTCGGCCCGTCACCGCTGCAAGCGGAATCCCTCCGCCAATCGATTTTGACATGGCTGTTAAATCTGCAGAGACCCCAAAGTGTTCCATAGCAAACCACTTGCCCGTTCTCCCGAAGCCCGTCTGAACCTCGTCAGCAATCAGAAGAATGTCGTGTTGATTGCAGATTTTCCTCACACCTTGAATGAATTCGGGTGTAGGAACGATGATTCCACCGTCTCCCTGAACCGGCTCAAGGACAACCGCTGCAACGTCATCCGGATCCACATGGAATTCAAACAGGTTTTGAAACTGTTCCAACAGCTGCCTATCTGTCAAAAAATTTCGATATGAATAGGGATAAGAGAGTTTAAAAACATCGGACGCCATCGGTCCAAAACCCGTTTTAAAGGATTTCACCTTCCCTGTGAGGCTCATCCCAAGCAACGTTCGACCGTGGAATCCACGTTCAAAAGTCACGACGGCGCGGCGACCTGTAAAGCGTTTTGCAATTTTGATGGCATTCTCAACCGCCTCAGCGCCGCTGTTGAACAACACCGTCTTTTTCTGAAACGCTCCAGGGACCAAGCGATTCAGTTTCTCAGCAAATTCAACATACGGCTCGTAGAAGTTCACATGGAATACCGCGTGTACGTATTTGCTTGCTTGTGTCTGTATGGCCTCTACGATGGCGGGTGGGGTATGGCCTACATTCAAGGAACTAATGCCCCCCGCCAAGTCAATAAACCGGTTCCCATCCACGTCGGTTACAAGCGCACCGCTGCCGTGCTCGACAAAAACAGGTATTGTGGTGCTGACGCCCCTTGCCACCGCTTGTTGCCGTCTCGTCAGCAGTTCCAAAGACCTTGGTCCGGGTATAGGTGTGGAAACAACGATATCCCCCATCTTCAACCGCCTCCTCTACCATCATCTGTATCGCGTACCGACAAGTTCTTCAGAGGCACAAAACCCAGTTCTTTAGATATCAACTCAGCCATATGACCAGTTTTCTCTTTCATCGTCAGGAATCGACTTCCGGAAAACCGGTATTTCAGTCCACTGACACCGAGAGCTGCCACAACCTCACCTCGATGGTCGCGAACGGGGAATGAAATGCCGATTGTGTCCTCATCTTGCTCTCCATCACTGGTCGCGAAACCTTCTTGGCGAATGCGACGGACCTCTTCAGACAGCTCATCACGATTCGAGATGGTTCTAGGGTTTATTTCATCTAAGCTCTGGGTCTCAATGTAGGCGTGGCGCTCCTCATCTGGCATAAAAGCCAGGAGTAACTTGGGACCTGAACCAACGTATAAGGGAGAGCGCTTACCGACCCTCGTGTGGAGTCGTATGGGCTGTCGACTCTCAACCTTTTCAATGTAGACCGCCTCTGTGCCGTCTCGAATAACCAAGTGAATGACTTCCTCGACCTCTGTACAAAGCGCTTTCATGTATGACAGTGCTACCTTGCGTAACTCCATATCCTCAGCAACCATAGTGCCAAGCTCGAGCAGTTTTAACCCGAGTTGATACCGAATGTCCAAATCCGAATACCTGATTTTGCGAACAAATTTCATGTCCTCTAGTGCCGTTAACAAACGATACGCCGTCGGTTTTGGTATAGCAGCCATTCTCGCTATATCTCCTAGACTCAATTCCTTACGCTCGGCAAGGAACTCCAACAGTCCGAGTGCTTTTGTTACACTTTGGTTCAAGGTCATCCACCTTTTCACATAGTGAAATACCGGTTCATTTTTAAAGCCCAGGAAATCCGTCTTCCTAGTGATGTGGCATTGTTGACGAAAATGATATTACCGTGCGGATAATCATTTTAAGATAGAGCATCCATTTCATTATGTGAAACGCCATTTCATTTAATGATCAGATAATTACTTCTATTCGGAATGCTACACAAACATGCTCGGGATTGCAATACCGAATTACAGCAATTTGCGCACCGAGTAATTCCGGAATACCAACTTTCCCAACTAGACGACACCACTTACCGTGAATTCGCTCCGGCCTTGGGTGGGAGACGGGTTGTCTGGAGCGAGTGTCATAGCGCCTTGTTCATTGCAGAGATTGCCATCTACGGACAATGCCATTTTCGAAGACGGTTTTTACAGGCTGTTATTTGACGAACTGCTCGGGGTCGCGTTGATGTACGCTTTCAACTCAGCGGCAAGGTTGGCAATCACGTTCTGCTGGTTTCCCGAATCCTTGATGTCCGCGTTCCATTGACTCGTTCTGCCCGCATAAATGTACGGGGTCCCAAACAGGTTGCTTTCGTTTTGAAGCTCTGTGTAGTCGTCGTGAGCGATGGTATTCATGTCCGACAGGTCATTCTCCTCTGCATTGAGCGCGGTGTTGAGCTTATCGATGATGCCGTTAATCTTTTGGTCATGGATTCCCGGGGTGTCCGTGTTAAACGTGCTGATATCGGTACCTAGTGTAGTTAGCGTACTGTCAAATGTGCTTAGGCTACTCGCGAGTCCACTCATGTCATCCGTAAAGTTTCCCGATCCGATAACGTCGTTGGATGTAAGGTTGTTTTCTGTGTCTGCAATGCTATTGATGGACGTTGTGATAGATGAGACATCACTCACGACGTTCTGGGTATCCCCGTACAGCTTGGTTGCTATCCGCTTGTCATTCTGTGCAGCGATGGCTGCCTTCGCCCCCGCAATACCCTTTTGGGCCGCACTGTAGTCAGCCGTGTCGTGGCCGTCAACCTTGTCGAATTCCAAAATCGCCGTCGCGTACTTACCAGAGTTGAGAGCGCTCATTCCTGCTTTGTAGGCTTCGTGTTCAAGCTGTAACTTCTGTGCCGTGGCAAACTCCGACTGCACGGCGGGTGTCTGCTTGTACGTGAGCGCTTTTTTGTAATCTGTGATTGCAAGGCTGTAATTCGCGTTTTGCATCGCGTTTTCGGCACCCTGAAGGTACGACTCATACACCGCCGTGCGGTGGCTCTCGTACAGAAGGTATGCCATTAGACCACCGATCACGACGACCACAGAAGCACCCAGCCACCAAAACCGGCGAAATATCGACTTAGGTTTCCCTTCTGCACCAGTCACCCCAGGGATGCTGATGACATCCATGCTATCCTTCTCAGAATCGACACCCTTTGCTTTCTCTTTATCCCCCATGTTCCCCCTCCTCTTTCTCAACACAGTATTTTATACGAATCACTCTGAAATGTCGCAGCAGACCCTATTCGTTACATTGGTTCGCGGACATCGTCGTAGAATTGAGAGGCAAATCCCCAGCGTTGCGGTGAAAACATTCCCCCGTTTGTCCAAACCTGCTCCCATGACGTAGTGCCGTGTAACCTTTCATCAGTCTGAAATCATCAGAATCACGACGTTTACGGTATATGAACCAGGACTGCCGAGTTGGCAACCAGTAGACCCATCAATAAAACAAATCTGCCTGGCAGAGACCCAAAATCGCATATATTTATGTTGAGGGAAACAATGGTAAACGAAGACTCAGGGGGATGGGGACATGTTCATCACAAGAGAGAACAGCAGACGGTTGTTATTTCCGACTGTAGCACTATCTACGGTGTTGCTGACCGGGTGTACTTCCCAACAATTAAGTCACACTCCAATGAACAAGTCGTTGAACTCGACGCCCACAACAACCAGGCCCATGAAACCGGTCATGACTGATCCTAAAGTCACTATAAACGGAACCACAGTATCGGTGTCTGTGTTGCTCTCAAATACCCGCAACATGGCAGTTCCACTCGAAGCATCGCAGTTTGCTTTCACGAGTGGGGAACACGCGTTCTCGCCAACCACGAAATCACAGATCCCTAGCCAAATACCTGCCAATTCAAAGGTGCAGATAACGTTATTGTTTGACGATTCAAATCTGCTCACGGGTTCAATTGCAGCCAAATTAGCCTTCCAACCACTGAATGAACCTGAACAGTTCATTTCACTTGGCACCATAAACGTACCTTCCGAGCAAGCTGTTTCAAAGCCGAAGGTCTCAGGGCCTACGGTCACATTTGTTGAGGACAATGGGACCACCGTAATTCTCCCTGTGATTGGCATAAAATCACAGTACGGTGTGTCCTTCCCTACCCATCCATCAGTGAACCCCACTTCTCAAATCCCACCGATTCACTTCAACATACCAAGTTCCCAGGTGAGCCAACTCGCCGCCTACTGGGTTAACGAAGGAACAGACTCTAACCAAGGATTTTTGTTTTTGGGACCAAGAGGGTGGATAGCTACCTCTGCACTGATTGGAGCGGATGGGTCCGAGAGCTTTACAATTCAATCGCCAACGGATGTTACGCAAAAACTCACGGTTTCAGATGACGGCGGATGTGCCGGATGTTCGATAAGCGACATCGCAACATATTTTCCAAACATGCAGCAGTGGGCTGCACAGCAAGGGTTCCCGACACAGTCACCCGTTGCTTTCAAAGGAGAGTATCAGATAAACCAAAACAGCATGTCGTACGCCTTATATCCACCTTCCGCGGGATATGAGACGAATGGAATTGCTTATATGCAGCCCGGTGGAACAAACCAAAATATCTTCTTTGGGCATGAAGAGATGACGATGCTGACGTCAGACCACAGTCTGGAGACAACCATCCTAAATTTTTACACGGCATATACTGTGAAATGATCTACATTTTCACGACGGATTTATTACCATTCACGGTTGGCGTAGTTTGGTTGTTTAGGCAAGTCTTTTGTTGGAGAAAGGCTGAAAGCCTTGTTTAGACGCCCTGGTTTGTTCCACAGCTCTCGAAAGCTAAAGCGCCCTCGCACACAAGCCCACCTCTAACAACAACGTATATGGGCCGTTTGCGTCTGAACAACTCGCGAAAACTGCACATATCCGCACAAAACCCTCAGTCGCGCTTCGGTCGCGTACTGAGGGTTTTGCCTGTTGAATACCGCTCCATTTTGCAACGGAAATTTGCTTCTCTTCAGCGCTCTTCAGTGTGTGCGAGAAGAAATTTGTACGATGTGAGATTACGCGCTTTATCGTACAAGGTGCTTGAGTGTGTTTACGGGTTCGCTCCAGCTTGCAGTTGTTGATAAGCCTGAACGAAATTCATGTAAGCTTTCTTGTAAGCGCCAGCAGTGATATTGGTTTGACCTTCAGTAAAGAACTTCTGCGCCTGATTTGTTTTTAACCCGGCGGCAGAGGATTCATTAATCAGGGTTTGAACAAAGTTTTCCACGTCTTCTAAGTGACCCCCGTCTTTTACAGGTAAGTAGAGACTGACGAGGTCAACATTGTTCGCCAGGTCTTGCTCAATGTCCCGATAGGAAAGGGTTTGGACATGTTTGTCGACGACACTCACGTTGCTGTTCAACGTCGCAATGTTTTGATTCACGGTGTTGATGTTATTATTCACCGTGGCGACGTTGGCCATCGTCGTGAGTAAATTGTTATACATGTTTGTCGATAGGCTAGCCAAGTCACCTGCTTGGGTATTATTGTTATTTGTCATTTGCATGTTCAGGTAATTGGCTGTTTCTTGCAAGCCCTCCTGAGCCGAATAGAGCCCAATGGCCACCGCCTCTGCGGCAATACGAGCGGGATCGGGCACAGCAGAACCTTCACCAACAGCAACCACAATCAGTTCCGCAGGCGCATCACCAGCCGCGGACTGCGCGATATTGGCCCCGAGGCCCATTAAATCTGCCGCCAACTGAGCACTGAAGGCTTGATTCGGAGTAGGATAAGCTGGGACATTTGTGTAGTTAATCACGGTTGGGTCTGAAATGGTTTGCGAGTTACCTTGTGAAGTGTTCACCGGGTTGATGGTTGGGTTAATCGTTACGGTCAGCGTGTCCGTCGTTGATGAAGTCGCGGTAACTGTGGTACTGGTAGAGCTCGTACTTGACGGTAACAAATGACCCGTGCCTGACGCTGGTATGGACGAGTTGGTGTTCTGGGTGTTCGTGCTCGCTGTGCTGCTATTGGAGGTCCCGGAAGAGGGCGTCCCGACTTGGATACTTGCCTTCTTTTCAAGGGCTTGGACATTCTGCAAAACGGTTTGCTCCTGCGTGACCCAGTTCTTCCATCCTGGATGAGATTGCACAAAGGCGTAAAAGGCCTGCAGCGACGTATCAGACATACTGCTTAGAACCTGTTGCTGCTCTTTCACCTTTGCTCCAGCACCGGTTTGTGCAAGTGCGGGGTCGCTCGCGATGAGTGACTGCACCGAGTTTAAGTAGGAAGACAAGTCACTTTTGGCAGCAGCTACATCCTGTGGGTTCGTCGCGCTTACTCCCGAGCCCGTATTATTCACTCCGTATGTACTCTGGGTTGTCGTTAGGGCCGTTCCAGTTGTCGGTGTTCCAGTCGTGGCAAAAGCCACGGAAATTCCGCCTGCGGTCACGACGGAAGCGATTGAAGCAATCCAAAGAAGTTTGGTTAATGTTCTTTTCGTTCCTGGCGAATTCATCGTTCACATTTCTCCCTCACCACGTCGGGTCAAATCTGGCAATTCATAGACTGATACGGAGTCTATTACATCTATTATGAATACTCAAGCAATTATTTTGCTTGTTACCAGAGGAACTCAGACGTTCGCCTTGCCCGGCATCGGGACAAGTTGGATAAGGGCCTTTTAGCGCGTCCCCGCCATCATCGAAGCAAACCTGCTGCGCGGAAGGAGAGCTGCGCCAATGACTCCAGCCCGGGTTCCAAGTTTGGCCGGAAGAACTTTGACCGAAGGAAGCGATGGACTGCGAAAAGGATTGGTGTCCACAGCGAATTGCAACCTATCAAAAAGCGGTTTTCCAATTTGCGAGACGCCGCCACCGATGACAATCACGGTTGGGTCAAACATCTGAACCACATTCACCAACCCGACGCCGAGGTACCCGTAAACCTCATCGAGCAACCCTTTCGCGATAAGATTGCCCTCGACAGCCAGTTGTGCGATGGCCCTTGCATCCATGTCCTGGCCGATCCGCTCCCGGGCCACTTTGCGAATGGCTGTACCGGACGCGAGTGTCTCCAAACAGCCGCGATTGCCACACGGACACAGGGGTCCATTGACGTCAATGACCTGATGCCCAATTTCGGCTGCGGAGCCTGACGAACCCCTCCTGATTTGTCCGTCGAGGACGACACCGCCGCCAATCCCGGTACTTATCGTGATGTAAATCATATCCCGAACTCCGACGCCTGCTCCAAGTTCCATTTCGGCAAGAGCAGCGGCGTTCCCATCGTTGTCAAGAATCGTCGGCAGCCCCAGTCTGTCCTGGAGTTCGGCTTGCAGCGGGATGGCATCCCAGCCCGGCAAGTTCGGCGGGCCGTAAACGATGCCTGTCCTCACGTTGAGCGGACCCGGTGCCGCAACGCCTACTCCCTGCAATTCACGACTTGGAACGTGATTAGCCAGCTCACGAGCGAGATATTCCATCCTCCGAATGACTGCATCCGGGCCCTCCACAGCTTCAGTCAGGATTTCTGTCGCCTTCATCACGGTTCCAGATTCGTCGACGAGCGCAGCGGCAATCTTCGTTCCGCCAAGGTCGAGGCCAATCGTGTACATGTGTTTCTCTCCCCCAAACCCGTATTATTCAAACTGAACGAGAAAGGTCTTAATCTCATAGGGTTTGATGTCAAACTCAATCCTGTTCCCTTGCTTTGGTTCCGTCACTGGGCGCTCCAACAAATCGCACTCTTGCCATGTTCGAACCGCCAGTTCACTCGAGATTCGGACTGTCTCTCGCCCGCCGGCAAACTCGTGCAGGCGGAGTACTAGGAGGTCTCCGTCTTCCGCCTTTTTGACCGCATCAATCAGCACAGAGTCCGATGACACGGAAAAGAGGGAGAAAGTCGGCAGGATGGGTTCGCCCATGGCCACAACCAACGGGTTGTTCAGCCCCCACGCCTCACGAACCGTTCCACCTTGCAGCCAGTCGGAAACATGAGGCAGCAGTGAATAGGTGAAGCGGTGAACACCCCTGTCTGCTGATACATCCGGAAAAATAGCGGACTTAATCAGGGACAATCGCAACACGTTGTCTTTGATGTCATAGCCGTACTTGCAGTTGTTCAGCAGACTGACTCCGTAGCCGTGTTCGGACAAGTCTGCCCACTGATGACCGACAGCTTCGAACCGCGCGAAATCCCAGCTTGTGTTCCAATGCGTAGGCCGCTTGATGTTCCCAAACTGGATGTCGTATGTCGCCTCCGTGGCTCGGATATCTACCGGAAAGGCCACCTTCAGCAATTGCTGCGACTCCTGCCAGTCGACCACGGTGTCAAAATCGATGCGTCTACTGTGGCTGTACACAATCATGTCTTGCTCGATGGTGGATTCTATGTAGCCCCAAGTAAAGCGAATGACGGTTTGCAGCGGACCGTTCTCTCTGACCGCGACCGACTTCAGAGCGGTCACTTCCCGCATTTTTTCCTGATAATAGAGGTCGATGTCCCAAGCATCAAACATCATCGGTTTGTCCTCAAAGACCTGTAAAACGTTGGCTCGCTGCTGTTTCGCGAGCACCTCCCGTCCGGCCTCGCGGTCAAAAACACGCGTCAGCTGGCCCGCTTCATTCCACGCAATCTCGTAAAACGGCGTCACAACGGTCCCACTCAATCCGTCGAACTTGACCTTGGCTGTCCGATCCGTCCGATCCGTCCGATCCGTCCGATCCGTCTGGGCTATCTGGGCTATCTGGGCTATCTGGGCTGTCCGATCCGTCTGGGCCGTCTCGATTGTCTGCGCTATCTCATGCGTCCGATCCGTCTGGGCCATCTGCGCTGTCGGGACTTGGTTTGGCGTATCCGCCGAGACAGTGGGCTCAAAGTGAATGGTCTTCCATCCCATGGGCGGCAAGTCTACAACCTCGATGAGC
This sequence comes from Alicyclobacillus curvatus, assembly GCA_017298655.1. Classification (GTDB taxonomy): domain Bacteria; phylum Bacillota; class Bacilli; order Alicyclobacillales; family Alicyclobacillaceae; genus Alicyclobacillus_B; species Alicyclobacillus_B curvatus. The sequence goes on along the minus strand of CP071184.1, from coordinate 4,389,961 downwards.
CATCCATCAGCCGATTGTTGGCTCCGCAGCACTTGCCCATCTTGGTCATACCACGCACCCGGCTGCGAGGTTGGGGTTACGACCGTCACCAACCCGGTTCGCAGCCAAGACGCGGAATTGAAGACGCGGTACACACCCGATTCCGATTTCGCTGTCAAGGCGCTGACTGAACGCTCCCACACCTGCCATGCAATCTCCTCCGCCTGCCGGTATTCAAGGAGACTGTCCTCATACACCTCAGAGATGGAGCACCCCGTGAGAATGTCGTGGAATTGATTGCGCAGGATGATTTTCCAACCCTGCTCAATCAGCTCGGATGGATAGGTAGACCAGTCTCCGTCTCCGTCTCCGTTGCCGTTGCCGTTGCCGTTGCCATTACCGTTGCCATTGCCGTTTAATAGGCTGTTGACGCAAGCCAGCCATTCAATCTCACGATAACGCAGCTCCAGTTCCCGGTTCTTGCGTTTATGGAGGGCCTGGCTTGTGTACGTCCCGCGGTGATACTCGAGATAGAGTTCGCCATCCCATGTATGTACGTAGGCGGAGGAGGACTTCAGCTGCTCTTGCAATCTCGCGAAGTATGCGTCTGCCCGGCCCGTTTGCACCTTCGGCAGCCCGGGCATATCTGCAAGTCTTCTGCGCATCTCGAGCATCTCCCGATTGACTCCACCGCCGCCGTCGCCGTAACCGTACGACAACAGCAGTTCCTGGTTGAGGCCCTGGTCCTGGTACAACTCCCATGTTCGTTTCACCGTCGAAGGCAACATCTGGCCGTTGTAGGTATAAGACCACTTGTCCGCATTGTTGCTGTCCGGGTTTGAGATGAAGTGTGCCAACACTTCTGAGCCGTCGATTCCCCTCCACATGAAGGTATCGTGAGGCAATCTGTTGTACTGGTTCCAGCTCATTTTTGTCGTCATCAACGTCTCAATGCCGGATTGCTTCAAGATTTGCGGCAGCGCCCAGTTGTACCCGAACGCATCGGGTAACCACAAGTATGTACATTCCGTCCCGAACTCGCGCTTCAAAAACCTTGTTCCGAGCAAAATCTGGCGCACAAGCGCTTCGCCGCAGACCAGGTTGCAATCGGCTTCGAGCCACATTCCTCCGGTCGCTTCCCATCTCCCCTCTTCCACTCGCTCGCGGATTTGCGCGTAGATTTCGGGGTAGTCGGTCTTTACGTAGTCATAGAGCTGTGGTTGGGTTTGCAAGAAGATGTATTCCGGGTACCGCTCCATGAGGCGAAGGACAGTCGAGAACGATCTCGCTGCCTTCTCCCTGGTATGCTTCAGCCTCCACAACCACGCTACGTCAATGTGGGTGTGGCCAACGGCGGTCATGGTGACGCCGTGATGATGCGGAATCTCTGCGAGTCCCTCTTGCAACGCTTCTCTCGCTTCACGAACAGAGTCGTAAAACGGAGCGGACCCGGGGCGAGCCCAATCTACCAACTGAAAGGCCTGATTGACGGTGTTCAGCAAGGAATGCCGCTCCGGTCGGCTGTCTTCGAGCACCTGTACGGTTTCAAGGACACTTCTCGCCGTGAAATACAGGTCATCTGCTGCTTCGCTCAGCCAGGCGATTTCCGCCTTGCGAAAGACGTGGTGCTGGACGGCAGGTTGACCTCCTCCCTCGAGGCCGGTCCAGAGTCGAAAAGAAAGGTCAACCGAGCTGCCAAGCAGATCCTCCGGGAAAAAGACTTCCTCGTGATTCGAATCGACGCCTTGAAAGGGTTGACCGTTCAGGTACAAAAGCGCTTCGAAGCCGTGTTTGAGGCCGGGACCGGATCGGCCAAAATCAAACAGGCCAACAACCCTGTACCCTGCAGGTGGTCGTAGCGGCAGTTCTAATGCGGTTCGCACCCAGTAATACACATCTCTGCCGGACCACTTGGCACCGGGATCAAAGGAAAGCCATTCGCCGTCTGCAGGGGGTCTCGTTCCCGGGGTCCCGTCGCTGTCGATTTGATACTCCAACGAAGTGACGGAAACAGCGTTTTTATATCGATGGCGAGCAAGTTCTTCAATCCGGGCGGCGAGTTTTGATTCAGTCCAAAACATGTGCTGTTCCTCCAATGGAAGCCTAAAGTTATCTGTCATTCACAGCCGCGCAAGGTTTCGGACAATATGGTCCGGAGCTTGAGGTCATCCTTTGGTGGCGCCGCCAAAACTGAATCCAGTGGACATATACTTCTGTCCCAAGACGTACAAGAGGACGGATGGGATGGTGTAGAGCATGGAGAACGCAGCGAGTTTGCCGTAGTCCACCATGCCGTACTGGCCAAAAAACTGAAAAATGGATACGGATGCAGGCAGTTTTTGCGGGCTCTGAATCAAAATGAAGGGAACAAAGAAGTTCTCCCAACTTCGCGAGAAGGTAAAGATGGCGAGTGTAAAGATGCCCGGCATCATCATCGGAGCTATCACGCGACCGAGGCCCATCCAGACCGAGGCACCGTCTACCCAGGCGGCCTCCTCAAGTGCAACAGGTACGGAATCCATAAAGTTTTTCATGATCCAAATGGCGTATGGCAACGAACTCGCCGCCAAAAACAGCGTGGTCCAGAAGATGGAATCATTAAAGTTGAGAAAGATGAACAGCTCATACACCGGTACCATCACCACGGTAATCGGGAGCGAACTCGCAAAAATGATGGAGTAGAGGAACGGGCGTTTATAGCTGAGTTCATATCTCGACAGTGGATACGCGGCGAGACCCGCAACCACCACGACCACGGCCGACTGGCCCAAGGACAGAACGAGGCCGTTGAGAAAGGCTCTCTGATTCCCCGGGTCTGAGAGAACCGCCACGAAGTTACTCATCGTAAGGGCCCTTGGCACGCGCACGGCAAGCGTCGAGTGCACGTCCACGGAGGCAAACAGCATCCACAGGAGCGGCGTCAAAAAGACAATTCCTATGAGCACAAGAATGAGATACGGCGAGGCTTTGCCAAAGCGTCGGCGATTCGAGCGACGCGTGTATCGTGATGCGACTGCCATCAAATTCCCCCCTGACCATGAATGGGTCCAGACGCGCTGCGTTATATTTTCACCTTGAGAATTTTCAGGTAGGCAAAACTGGCGATGATGCCGATGAGCAGCAGCACGAGCGAAATGGCGGTGCCATACCCTAGCTGGTAGTTGGAGAACGCCTGCTCGTACATGTAAATCGGCAAGGTTTCCGTCGAGGTACCGGGCCCTCCGCCTGTCAGCGCATAAATCAGAGTGAAGAGGCCAAGTGTCTGCAGGGTAATCAAAATCATGTTGGTCGCGACGGATCCCTTGATGATGGGCAAGGTCACCCCGACGAGCCTGCGCCACCCGGTGGCGCCGTCAATCATCGCGGCCTCTTTCACTTCACTCGGCACATCGCCAAGTGCTGCCTGATAAACCAACATGGAAAACGCCGTGCCATGCCAGATGTTTGCCACGACAACGCAGAGCATCGGGAAATGCACCAACCAGGCAATCGGCTTAAACCCGAGTACACCTGCAACAGAGTTCGCAGTCCCATGGTCACTGAAGAATGCGAACCAGATGAAAGCCACCACGATTTCCGGAGTCACCCAGCCCACAATCACGAGGACGCCAATAATGGAGCGGAACGCGCGTGGCTTTTGCTGCAGCAACAAGGCGATGATGAGGCCTAACACCTGCTGACCAACAATCGCTGAAAACACAAGGAATATGAGCGTCATCAGCACACTTGTGCGGAAGGCCGGATCGGCAAACATTGTGACAAAGTTGGTAAAGCCGACGAAGTGCGTGTCGACGGAATTCGGCCCTGTCAAAGACAAGTTGGTAAACGAGTAGTAGAAAGTGAGCAGGACAGGCAGGACAAAAAACACAAGCATCAGAGCCCACGTAGGTAAGAGAAACAGAATCGCTCGCCATGGACTGTAAGACACCGAGCGTCCCTTTCTCTTCGACATCTTCGGTTCAGGAATCGCTGACTTGCGGACAAAGGCTCCATCCATCCTGTCGTATCCCTTTCATCTGAAAATTGTTTCCCTGAAGAGCGCCACCAACTTTGGCTGCTACCCATACATGAGCGATTGATGTTCGCGCTATTGATGCTCCACGCCGCTCGCTCCAACCATCCGGGTCACACTTTGCGCGTATTGTGCCATCGCCTGTTGCGGAGACAAGCTGCCTGTGGCCACACTCTCCACAGCGGTTTGGATGGCTGTCGACACTTCCGGATACTGAGCGTTCGCAGGGCGGTAATGGGTGTATTGCAAGAAACTCGTCGCTTGTTTAAATACCTGACCAGGGGCGTTTGCGTAACTCGGGTCCGCAATGACGTCGGTGCGGGTCGGCAAACCGCTCAGACCAATGTCAATCGTGCGCATGTTTTTCTCGCTCGTCGCCATCTGGATAAACTGCCAGGCCAAGTCCTTGTTTTTCGTGTGCGCTGACATCGACAAAGCAAACCCACCAGACATCGAGGTGTACCCCGGCGACTGTCCGTTTTCGGTCGGCATTGCTGTCAAATCATAGGTTTTCGTGGCGCTTGGCCAAGGGGCGGGACCTTGTGGCAGCCAGTTTGCCGTAATGACGTTGACGTCGAGTGCGATGCCAATCTTTTGTTCTGGCATGAGCTGTGTCGTTTCCGTGTTGTTGGCCTGACCGTTCAGGATTTGAGACAACTGCGGTCCAAGCCCATGTGAATACACGTTCTGAATGAATTGCAGAGAGCTCAAAAAGCCGGGGCTGGAGACAATCCACTTGTTGGTAGATGAATCGTACAAGCTGTTGCCTGTACCGTAGAGCAACATCTCAAAGTCCTGCATCGTCGTGGCCTCGCCGGTCGCTTTGCCGACATAACTCCAGAACGGAATGACACCGGGGTCTTTTGCCTTAAGGGTCGTCGCCGCGGCGATAATGTCGTTCCAGTTGTGTGGATGCCATGGCACCGGAAGTCCAGCTTTTTTGAACAGGTTCACGTTGTACCAGAGGCCGCGGGAGTCTGAATCATAAGGCACGCCATAGATGTTCCCCACTTTATTCGTGACCGCCTGCTTTGCCGCCGGTTCGAACTGAGACCAATTCTTCCAACTGCTGACGTACGAGTTTAGCGGCTGAATGAGGCCTGCGGAAGCATCGGCATTGATTAAGAACGTGTCCTCTGTCACGACATCCGGAGCCGTTGAAGGCGATTTCATCATCAGGTCAAGTTTGGTATAGAAATCGTTTTCAGCAGCCGCAATTGGTTCGAGCACAATCGTAACTCCGGGATGTTGCTTCTCAAATGCAGGTTTCACTTGATTAAACCAGGCGGCGTAAGACTTGCCCCGTGGCCCAAACGCCCAATAAGCAATGGTGAGTGTCTTGCTTCCCGATGCAGAAGTTTGGCCGCAACCGGCGACCAGACTCGTTCCTGCGAGAATGGCGAGAATGATTTTGCCTCTACGCATGTTTGATCCCTCTCTCTTATGAAAATTCTGTAATTTATAGGTAGGAAATTACTTGTAAAGCCAGTGGTTAAACGCAATCATGGCTGCACCTGTTGCCGATGCAAATTCCCCGAGCGTAGCGCGCTCGATACGAATTCGATAGGCGTAGTCCGAAATCATGTACTGCCTGGCGTACCGGACCGCCGTTTCAAAATACAGGTCGTTTTCCGCGAGACCACCTCCCACAATGACCATGGCTGGGTTGAGCAGGTTACACACACTGCCAATTGCGATGCCAAGATAGTTGCCTGCTTCTGCGAGGTACTCAGCATAGGTTTCATCGCCAGGGGATTGTAGAATGCTTTTTAATCTCGGAGCGTCCCCGTCTGTTTCAAAAATTCTTTGTTCAATGGCCCGCCCTGAGGCAATGTCCACGAGGTGACATGAACTCCCAGCTTCTTTGGTCGAAGGTTGATACTCCACAATCATCTGACCAATCTCGCCAGCGCCATTCAGGAATCCCTTGAAGACCTCCCCGTGAATTATCAGCCCACCGCCGATGCCGACATCCGCCATGATGTAAACCAGGTTGTTGACATCCTGACCGGCTCCAAACCAACTCTCACCAAGCGCAGCAGCGTTTGCGTCTTTCTCCAGGTAGCAGGGAACACCGAGAGACTGCGAGACCATGCTCAAAAAGGGCACATTCTTCCATCCGGTCAGGTTTGGCGGCGATGTGATGACACCATGTTCGTCGTCGATGGGTCCTGGTGTCGAAATTCCTACCCCTGCGATCCGTTCAAAAGATGTTCCCGTGAGCTCCAGGATTTTGTGAACGATGGCCTCGATGCTCAAGACTGCCGCGTGCGGTCCTTCCTTAGCGTCAAATTCCTCAGAATACTCATGGACAACCTTCCCTGTGAGGTCAGCCATGACGCACAGAATTTCATTCACGCGAACATCGACACCGAGAAAGACATGAGCTCGCGGATTGATGCCGTAGAGCACCGCCTTGCGTCCGCCGCTCGAATCCGCCATGCCCAGTTCCACAACCAACTCCTGTGCCATCATCTCAGTCAACAGGTTTGTGACGGTGGCAAAACTCAAACCTGTCATGGCCGTAATGGCCACCTTGGTGAGTGAGGCGTTGTCTCGCAAGCACTCAAAGACGACCTTTTTATTCATCTGCTTCACAGCGCCAGTATTGACCCCTGTCGATGTTGTCATGGTGTATTCCCCTTCTGGTTCGTACTTCGTATCCTAGTTATTTCTTAACTTATTACAAAAGATATAATAATTATTGTATAAACTACAAACATAAAGCTGTCAAGCCAATCATCAATAAAAAGATGGCGCATGTCCCTGAATGGAAGTGACTTGGGTCATGTGTGAGAGCATTCGCCCATGCATTACAAGCTCCCTTCACATACAGTGGCCTGTGTAAGGGGGTGATATCATGTACGGAGTATTTGGTGGATACACTCGTTGGGCTGTTGTGTTCCTGATTATCTTCGTGTTGTTTATCCTGCTTGTCCCGTATGGTCCGATTGGTGGTGGCAGTTGCGCGGGTGGCGCCGTCGGCGCGTATTAATCCGTGAAAGGGTATGGCTTTATCCCCGTTCCTCGTATCGGGGATGGAGTCTTTGCAGGTTCGACCCTTCTGAAGACACTCTCTCTGGGTGTCTTCCTACATAGTGTGAATGGCAGATAACTGGACCTAATGGAGGGGGACACTTTATCGTCCCCCGAAAAACATCCCCATCCTCCATGCGGGCGATTAATTCAAACATTGTCCTGGCGTGACCTCTGCTGAGCACTTCTCGGACATGCTTGATTTTGTCATACCGCTGGAGCTCACGAAGAACCTTTGCCAAGGACTGAACGACACACTCAAGATGGAAGATAATAAACTGGACTCCCCTGTCATGACGCTCTGCCTCACTGTCTTCATCTGGTCCTCAATCAGTTGCCCATTGCTCAAGAATTGCATTTATATTTTTCGTCACACCATCAACAATTCGCTTTCCTGTTGCCAGCGAAGTCTCGTGGATTTTTCCAGTGTATCCGTTCCATCCCTTCGGGGAGCGTTCCACCAACACATATGGCAATTTTGTGAGAGGCTGCGGCGTAACTAGCTCCGCGTCCTCTGGCTTCACCTCAACGCAATCGGGACACATGGCCTGAACTGCGGATATTTCGTACGGACCCCCGTGTCCACGACCGGTTCCGTCAAAAGTTCCCCATTCATTCGTCTCATCCGTCGTTAACATCTGGAACCAATTGAGGATAAGTACACTGCTTGGGTCAAAATCTCCGGTCACCCACTCAGCGGCGGCTCTGGCTACACTCATGTTGGCGTCGTGCGCATTTAGTAACAAAATCTTCGAAAAACCCGTGGCTAAGATCCCAGTCAGTACATCGCGCAAGTACTGAATAAAGGTATCTGTGCCAATCGAAATCGTCCCCGGGTAATGGACGGTCTTTCCAGGACATGCTGAGTAAGCAATCCCGGGATAAACCACAGCCGAAAACTGACCACTCAGCAGCTGTCCAAACCCTTCAGCAAGGATTAAATCGGTCCCATATGGCGCATGCGGGCCATGATATTCCACGCTCCCCAACGGAAGCACCGCAAAGTCACTATTTTCTACAACCGATTGCAGGTTACGACCTTGAATCGATTTCATGTCTGTAATCATTACAATCCCCTCCCTGAACAAATGGTTTACAGTGTGATGCTGGCAGAACGACCGGACATTCGGGATGTGAACAGTAACACGAGCACGATAAGCACGATTTGAAGCACACCATAAGCACAGGCACTTCCGAATTGAAAATTAAATAGTTTTTGCCATATCTGTACAGATATCGGCATGGAGTTTAGGGTATACAACAAGATAGAAGTGACAAATTCGCCGACACCTTCTACGAAAGCCAACAGAGCCCCGGATAGGACTCCACCGATAACCATTGGCAAAACAACCCTTCTGAAGCTGTACCACCAGCTTGCGCCAAGGTTTCTGGCCGCATCCTCAGCAGATGTGTCAAATTGTTCAAAGGCCGCTAGAGCAGCACGAAAAGTAAGCGGTAAATGCCGTACAAAATAAGCCAGCGGCAAAATCCAAAATGTGCCGACAAGGACTGAACCGGCAGTCAGAAGAGACGGTTTGTTGAATGCCGAGATGAGATTTACGCCAACAACGGTGCCCGGCAACGCCCATGGCAACATAATGAGTACGTCGATGAGCATCTTGCCTTTAAACTGTTTTCTCGTAATGAGGTACGCGGCTACAAGACCAATCACCAAGTCTGCTAACGTGGCCAGTAGACTCATTTCGAGGCTGTTACGGATAGGCGCGAACGTCTGTACATTGGCAAACAACGCACCGAAATTGTGCAAAGTGTATTTGGGCGGTAGTATCTGTGTGGTCCAGGTACCATCTACAGATAGCGATAGAAGAACAATCATAAGTACAGGGGACAGCAGGATAACCATCAAAACGACTGCAAGGGCCATCACCCAGTACCGGGATGCCGGATTTAGAATCGTGTTCCTGTTCTCCGTAACCCCCTTGTTTAAGTTCCGGTAACTCCGTTGTCCCTGATACCATCGCATCGTGACAAGGAAGAGAATCGAGACGATTGACAAAACACTCGCTTGTGTCGCTCCCAATCCCAAGTTGCCATTCAAAGTGGACAGGTATATTTGCATCGTCATCGTATGGTCAATACCGAATACAAGTGGGGCCGTATACGAGGCCATTGACAGCATGAAAACCAAGAGAGACGAGGCAACAATGGATGGAGTGAGCATGGGTAACAACACGCGAGACCACACATGGATTCTGCTTGCACCAAGATTATAAGCTGCTTCTTCAACCGAGGAATCAAAGGTCGAAAGAGCACCTGATACCACGAGGTAGACGTAGGTATACATCGTAAAGGTATGTACGACGACAACGCCGCCGATTCCATGCAAAGCTGGTGCAGAACTAAGATGAAACATAAGTTGTAATGCTCTTGGTAGAACACCGCTGTCCCCAAATAGAAACTCGAATGACATAACGCCAATTAGTGCCGGCAATGCCATTGGAACCAATGCGAGCATTGCGAGTATGCGTCTGCCTGGAAATTCGTACCTCGTTAGCAGTATGGCCATGCCTATACCTACTACGCCACAGCAAATGACCGATAGTACCGAAATATAAACGCTCGTCCCTAAGGACTCAAGACTGGCCCCGTGAATGTCCTTGAAGAATTTGATGTAGTTTCCCAGGCTGATGCCACTGGTTGACTTGACACTCGTCATGAAAGTGCTGAGCAGCGGATAGAATACGTAACCAATGAGGACCAGCAGCAAGGGCGCTACAACAATGTACACAGAATAAGGTGAGGAGGAGAAACGCATTTTCATTTGGAGTACCCTACTCATCCGTCACCCTCCTATTCAACGACATATATGGATTGCGTCGAGATATATAGGCTCACTTCATCACCGACAGCCAAAACGCCGGCGAGAACACTGTTTGAAGCAACTCTTAAGGTGACTTCACCAGCCTGTACAGTGTAAATGGTATAGATGCCTCCAAAGTCGACCGAGCGGACTCTACCCTGCGTGACATTGTTTGCGCTGTCCTTATTGACGTTCATCTGAACCGCTTCGGGACGAATGGAGATGTGCACTGTGCCGCCCTGACGAAATTCCACACCTGTATTTGCGAAATCTCGGGAGGCCATCAATGTGAATTGCGTGCCGACACGAAGTGCAACGCTGACGGCATCGAAGCTTTCTATGGACGCCCTAAGCAAATTTGTTTCACCGACAAATGTTGCAACAAACCTGTTGGCTGGGCGTGTGTAAAGGTCCTGAGGTTTGGCGATTTGTTGAATTTCTCCTGCATTCATAACCATGATTCTGTCGGATACCATCATCGCCTCCCCTTGGTCGTGGGTCACATAGATGGTTGTTAAACCGAGGGACATTTGCAACTCCCTTATCTGTACGCGGGTCTCCTCCCTCAGCTTTGCATCGAGATTGGATAGAGGTTCATCCAGCAACAAAATCTTCGGTTCAATCACAATTGCCCTGGCCAGCGCAACACGTTGCTGTTGCCCTCCAGATAGTTGTCCGATTTTTCGGCCCCCAAGTCCTTCAAGGCGTACTTGTTGCAAGGCTCTTTCGACTCTTGCTCGGATATCTGTAGAAGGGACCCTTCGAACCTTTAACCCAAAGGCAACATTTTCAAAGACCGTCATATGCGGAAAGAGAGCGTAGTTTTGAAAGACCATTCCAGTTCCCCGTTTATGAGGCGGCAAGAAGGTCACATCCGTATCACCAAACAATATCCGTCCAGATGTCGGAAAGTTAAATCCAGCAATCATTCGTAGAGTCGTTGTTTTGCCACAACCGCTCGGGCCGAGAAGTGTAAAGAATTCGCCCGGTTCGATGCTAGTACTTACACTATGGACGCCGACACCAGTTTCAAATTGTTTCGTTACAGAATCTAGGTGGACCGGTACCACGTGACATGGCCCCCTTCTATGAAATTCTAAAGGGCGGGAGTGACTCCGCCCGTTGTCAACTGTTCCCCTTGCCTTTAATATTTTGATCCCAGTAATTCATCCACGTTTGCTGATTGGAGTCGATGACATTCCAATCGAGGTTCATCGCGTGCAGGTTCAATCCGTTGTACCAGGACGGCATGTTTTGCAGTGTACCTTGAATGGTTGGCAACTCGTATTCGTTCTTTGCCAGGAAGGCAACCTCACTTGGAGAGTAGAGGAAGTTCATAAATGTTTCTGCAGCCTTTTGGTCTTTTGCGCCCTTAATGACCCCAACGCAGTCTACAACTGTTGGCGATCCGCTTTTTGGCACCACAAAATTGAAAGGCATGTTCTTTTGATACTTCTGGACTAAGACATCAGGAAGGTCCCACACCGTAATAACCCCTTCCTGCCGTGCCATCTTGATATAAAGATCCGTAGGGCTGATAGCGTACTCCTTTGTATTCGCATCGAGGCTCTTCAAAAATGCGTATCCCTTTTGCGGAGTGCTTGCCCCGTTTTGGTATATCATGGCTGAGAAAACCGTTCGTAAAGTCCCTGAGGACATGACATCGCTAAATATTAACTTTCCTTTGTATTGGGGCTTAATGAGGTCACTCCAGTCTTGTGGGACTTGAGACGCACTGATTGCGCTGGAGTTATAAGCTATCACCGCCGGGAACAAAACTTCACCGAACCATCTGCCTTGTGAATCTTTGTAGTTGGCTGGAATTTGGCTTGCAAAGGACGGAGACTCAGACTGCAACAAACCCTCATTAGCCGCAGTTTGGAACTGAGCTTGCGTTCCTCCCCACCAGAAATCCGCTTGCGGATTCGCCTTCTCATTTTGCACGCGTTGCAGGATCTGCTGTGGGGGTAGATTTAATGCCTGAACCTTGATGTTCGGATACTCTTTTTCGAATTGAGGGATGACAGCATTGATGACTGTCGAGTTTCTTGCGGTATAGATAACCAGATTTTCGGGAGCCGTGGATGTCTGACCTGAGGAGTTGGACGAGCCGGAGTTGCTTTGTTGATTGGATGAACCTTGGTTCCCATTGGAACCTGTTGACCCACAAGCAGTCACCGTGACCAGCATTGTCCCTGTAATCACTGCCATCGATACCTTAGCCGCACTTTTATTGACATTCCATCGCATTTCCATCACTTCTCCCTATCCCTATTCTGTATTTCAGTACCTTTCGACCCACCGAAAAATCGATTCGAATGCAGAACTTGATACACTGCCCCTGTAGCTCCTGCCTGCTCTCCCAACCTCGTAACCGTTCGTGCTCAAACTTAAGTACCAGAATAAAGCGGTTTCAAACGGTAAGTATCCAATAATGTTCCTTTTTCAAGGAAGCCTCAATTTCATTCCTTCGCTCCGGGGATTTCTCAATCTCTTGTTCCATCCTCTTCAGTTGTGCTTCGGACTGCGAGCGATGTGCTCTCATGGCATTGAGTTTTTCCTCATATCCTGCGCTAACATCCACCTCTACGTCTGGAGATCCGATGACTTCAAGCCTGTTCTTGGTAATCGCGGATGCATAGATAACGGGACGCTCTCCTTCTGGAAGCTTGGAGACAGCCAACATGGTCGCCTCGGCAAGGGCATCATGATCTGGATGCACTCCATGACCAGGGTAGTAACTGTAGATCCGAGTGGGGCGCAACTCACGTATTATGTCGAGAAGCAGGCTCGCAACATGTTCAGGGTCTTCAAATTCAACGGTCTTGTCATGAAGACCCAGTAACCTGAGGTCTGAAATGCCGAGCGCATCACACGCGGCTCGCAGTTCTTTGGCACGGATTTTCGAGAGGGACTCACGGTTCGCAAAAAACGGCTTTCCCATGTTTCGCCCCATTTGCCCTAGTGTCGCGCAAACGACACTGACGCTGTCTCCTTGCTTGACGTGCAGGGCGAGCATACCCCCCTTACCAAAGGTCTCATCATCCGGATGGGGATAAATTGCAACAACCCGTTCGTTCATGTTATTGGCTCCTTCGTTTTGTGATGTAGAACTCACCCGATTTTTCATGGAGAGCTCGCCAGTTTTGTCATGTAGAACTCACCTACAGGCTATGTAAGCCTTAATCAACGAATGGCTGGTGGCTTAGCTCCAGACCAACAGCGAGTCTCCCTTCGGAATCATGACCCGCTAGCAGCAGTTCACCTCTACCGGTCACCTCAAAATCAGTCAATCCCGTCGCATACACCCAGCCCTTGTCCAGTTTCAGCCCAACACGGTAAGGGCCTGTGCCCTTGATGGAGGCTCGACTAAAGTTCACGGTATCGTTACGGATAAATACGCATACCGACATGGCATTGTCATCGCGCAGTGCAGCATAGCTCCCGTTAGTGGTTTCGAGATGCATGTACACATCCGTCTCGACGAATGACTCCAGGTATCGCTGTACTTCTGTGCAATCGATTGATTTCATGTCACTTTCTCCTTTCAACTTTAGACGGTTCGTCCCATCTCCGTTGGTTCACCGTACCTAGGATTCACCGTACCTAGGATTCATTGATGGCTTTTTGATAGTCGTGAGAGAGTCGGTCAATCGCCGTATGACCGGAATCGGAACAAAGACGCAGAGCATAAGCAGTCGCACCCAAGGCCGATGGAAATGCTGTGTTTGATATTTTGCAGTGCGGATGACGTGCTGCAATGCGACAGGTGACCAGGTCGCGTAGAACCTGACTGTTCTCTAAAATGCCTCCACAGAGTGCCAGGTCGAAATCCTGTGTGAGAGGCAAGCGGGTTGCTACGGCTGAAACAAGTTTTTCCAGGTCGGCGGCTGCACCCTCAATAATCTGCTTGGCTGTGGGATTCCCCGTGTCATACAACGCAAGAACCACCGGAGCTAAACTGGCAATCGCCGAAACGCTGTACTGCCCGGAATATGCCCATTCTGCGACAGCGTCAATCGAATCACAGCCGAGTGCAGAGAGCAGGTCCGTTTCCATGCCAGTGACAGCCCCCCGCCCATCAAAGCCGTGAAATATCGCCGACAATGCAGCCATCCCAATGGCATAACCACTGCCCTCATCGCCAAGATGATGCCCCCACCCGCCACTCCGTACTGGCTCTCTACCGGGCGCAATGCCCCACGCAATCGACCCTGTCCCTGACAACAGGATTGCCCCTGGCCCTTCACCGACCAGCCCACGCAGGGTGACGATGCCGTCGTTCTCTACAGTGACGTGTTTCGCTGTGATTCGACTGTCTAAGAGCGCGTTGTGGACCACCTCCTCGAGAATTCGGGCATCTTCGACCGTATCGAGCCCTGCGAGCGAAAATACTGCACAATCGACCAGAAGATGTGTAGTGCTCGACAGGTCAACCAGTTGTCCGAGGAGCTGCGATACGGCGACTTCTACTTCTTTCGGATTTGAGTTTTGATAATTACACGCGGGGCCGTTGCAATATCCTATCAGTCGACCCGCGCTGTCGGATAATATCGCTCGCGATCCCGTTCCACCACCATCGAACCCAAGGACTAGGCCATCATGAGTCATACTCGCGGCTCCATGTAGCTGCAGTCTGGTCTAACTCTCGTAGTTTTGTATGGATGTACTGTGCAGCATGGTCGAGCTCCGTGTGGCGGCTTTGCAGTGACAAACGACGGGCCGTTATCATCCTCCTCACTTCCTCCGGCGCCGGACCACCAGGAAGGCTTCGAATTTCTACAAAGTGAACTGGATCCATGGCAGCTGCCACTTCTTGGTCTGAGATGTCGATATCATGTCCTAAGACCACCTCCGCTGCATTTTTTACGATGGAAGCGGAAATTTCGTAGGCTGGAATGTTTGCTTGCATCGCGAGCTTCACGACCTGACTGGCGACAGCATGAGCAGTTCGAAATCCCATCTGGTGCGCGCGCACCAGAGTGTCCGCGAGTTCCGTAATGGACGCATAGCTTTCACGGGCCCGATTGACCAATTTCTCCTTGTCCACGTCGAGTGTTCCAACAACACATCCAAACAGGTGAAATAAATCAGCAGCGAGAGCCATGGCTCTCCAGAGATGGGGTTGCAGGTCATCTTCGCTGTCAACAATGTCTCCAAATGGCGTGTTATGAAGCATCTGCAGTACGACCTGGCATTCACCAACACCGCTCGACGCGAGTGCTCGAATGTGTTCGAAAGATACGGGATTTCGTTTCTGAGGCATGATGGAGCTGATTTGTACATACGGTGCTGCAACGAGAACGGCGCCAAACTCGCGTGTACTCCAGAGGAGAAAATCTTGCGTGTAACGTCCTAAATCAATGAGTGCAATTTCGAGTGCGCAGGTGATTTCTTGGAGATAGTCTGCACCACCGATAGCATCGTACGAGTTTTCTACAAGTCCATCAAAGCCGAGCAATTCTGCGACGCGATGTCGATTGATGGGAAACCCGGTGGTAGTAATGGCAGCAGCACCAAGCGGACTGTGGTTGCAAGCATGGAAAGCGGCAAAAAGGCGCTTATAATCCCGACTTAGAGAGTCATGCACGGCAAGGAGGTAATGCCCAAGCGTCATCGGTTGCGCTTGCTGCGTATGCGTGTAGCCCAACGTGATGGTTTCGGCGTGACTTTCAGCGACCGTCAAGAGTGTCGATTGCAACTCACCAATGCTATGTAACACATCCATCATCGACTCCCGCAGACTCATTCGATACATGGCTACACCCATATCGTTTCTGCTGCGCGCAATGTGCAGGTTACCCGAAAGTTCGCCAGCCTCTTGAAGAATCTGGTCCTCAATTGCAAAGAACAAGTCTTCGTACGCCCCTGTGTAGTGCGACGACTGGAAAGCCTCAACATTTACGTTGTCGATGGCCCTCATGATTCTCGATGCAGATTCAATGGGCACAATGGATTGTTCAACGAGCATGACTAAATGGGCCTTGTGAATCGAAAGCATGGGGTGAATCAGTCGGGTCTTCGCGTTGTCATAAGCAGGAGATAGCACCGTTTTTGCGTACGAGACCCCGGGGAACTGCGTGCCTTCTGTCTGAAAGATTTGCTCTTTAATATCCAATTGACATACCTCCGGAAAATCGTCATCTGTGTTCAGACCATGGGCGGACCGACATTAACGCACGGCCACCCCCATTTAACGCTGTTACTTATCTGCCAAGAAAAGTTAGTTAATCTTATTAAGCAAGTTTTTCTGGGTTCATTATAGAATTTAGAATACGAATTTTCAACATATTCAACATTGACTGAATATTATTGTGGATATTATATTAGCTACAAGGCATTGTTTAGAAAGTTAATTTAATTTTGTCGCAGGCGACGGATCGCACTTGCTGAAGCTCCATACATACTGGCCTTAGCTTGCAGAACTCAGGGGGGTTCCTATGAAAAGAGCAGTGAAGGTCACTGCGATTGGTTTTTCGGTTTTGATGATGACGGGCATGCTTTCAGGATGTGGTGGTTCAAGCAATGCATCAGGCAGTTCCGGGAAAACGGTTACAATCACGTACTGGCAGTACACCTACCCGTCAAAAGTGACCGAAATGAAGAAATTAATCCAACAATTCCAGAAACAGAATCCAAACATCAAAGTGGTCGAACAAGATTTTCCGTATGACCAGTACAACCAAAAGGTCGCCGCAGCAATGCATGCCAATCAGGGGCCAGATATTTTGAATCTCTACTATGGCTGGATTCCTCAGTACGTCCAGCAGGGGTATCTGCAGCCCATCCCATCCACCTTCATGTCTACTTCGCAGATTAACAATTACTATATTCCGATGGTGAAGGACTCGATGTATAACGGCAAATACTACGCGTTACCCATTGCAGTTCGTTCTCTCGCAATTTTCTACAACAAGGATATGTTCCAAAAGGCTGGTATCTCCGGCCCGCCGCAGACATGGAATGAACTCATTTCAGACGCCCAGAAGATGACCGTCTATCAGAATGGCAAACTGGTTCAAGAAGGTTTCGGCCCAGATGTGTCTGGTCAGGGCTATCATTTGTTTCAAGAAATCCTACTGCGACAGTGGGGCGGAAAACCATTTAGTGCGGACAACAAGAAGGTCACCTGGGACACCCCAGCAGGCCTGCAAGCATTCCAGTACTGGATGGACATGTTCAAAAAAGACAAGATTGGCGATATGAACTTCGACCAGGGTGCTGCTACAGCCTTCCAAGCTGGGAAGGCAGGGATGATAGTGGACGGATCGTTCGCGATTGGTACTATGAAGAAATCCGCTTCGTTCAATTGGGGTGTCGCACCCATCCCTACAAAGACGCCAGGCGGGAAGCAAGAGAACTTTGGCAGTTATTGGGTCAACGGAATTGCTAAAGGAGTGTCCGGCGCCCAGTTACAGGCCTCGGAAAAGTTCATTCAGTTCCTCGATTCAACGGCTACAGAAAAGGACTGGTTGAATACGGTGGGAGAACTTCCTGCCGCTGCATCGTTAGCCAGCGACCAGTCTATCTTGAACGACCCCATCTATGGGCCATTTGAACAAGGTTTGAAATACGCTCACGCCACCTTCTTCGTCAATGAGACCACAGAACGGCAAGCATTCATTGATGAAACGAACAAGATTTTCCTGCAAAACGCACCTGTCAGCCAGGTCTTTAATGAATTGACTCAAAAAGAACAGGCCATCAGAGATAAGTATTACAGTAGTCAATCGAACTAAGTCACAAGAGTGGGAGAGCAAGCTCCTGTCATGTCAGACACAGATGACAACCCCAACCAGGCTGCTCTCCCCCTCTCAATGATGATAGGAGGGTGGTCAAACAAACGCGCGACTCTGATTGAGCGTAAACCACACAGCGAAAACTCGTTTGCAGGCGCTGAACTCTAAGAAGCAAGGTGGGAAGGATATGCCAGGCACACCCGTCACATTAGCACGGAATGGAACGAATCCAGTGCCAAAATCTCCACGAATGTCACTCCAAAGTCGACGTGCGACCACTGCTTATATTTTTCTAGCTGTTCCGTTGTTGTTTTTTCTGGGTATCCGCATTGCTCCGACCATCTACGCATTTCTGATGTCGTTTTTTAAGAACGGCGGTACAGGCTTCACCTTGCAGAACTACCAACAAATGTTCACGTCACACACGTTTTGGCGGTCATTACTGAACACGTTGCTCTATGTCGTGATTACAGTGCCTTGTCAGTTGGCGATTGGCGTGGGTCTGGCTTTGATGATTGGACGCGTCAAACGATTGAAAGGATTTTACAGGATGGTGTACTTCCTCCCTTACATCACTTCTCAGGTTGCCATCAGCTGGGTTTGGCGCTTAATGTACGACCCTTCCAACGGGGTTATCAATGCATTTTTAGGTTGGATGGGAATCCCGGCACAATCATTCTTACAGAGCACGAATGAGTCATTGATGTCTGTCAGCGTCGTGATTATTTGGCAGGCATCCGGCTTTGCAATGCTGATTTTTATTGCCGGACTAGAGGCAATTCCAAAGATGTATTTTGAAGCAGCGAGGATAGATGGAGCTTCACCGTGGCAGATTTTTTGGCGTGTCACCTGGCCATTGTTGAACCCTACGCTGGTGTTCCTGACCGTCACGGGGGTTATTGGCGCACTGCAGACATTTACGCAGATTGAAAATCTGACAGGCAGCAGCGGTTCACAGGCTGGCGGCCCGTTACACAGTACCATTAGCATGGTTGTGTACACCTACAACCAGGGTTTTTCAAATTTCAACCTACCCTTCGCTTCTGCCGTTACCGTTGTTCTGTTTGTTCTGATTTTGCTTGTCACGGTCGTTCAGTTGAGAATCCTGAATCGGTCATTTGAATATTAAAGGGGGCGGGTAGATGAAGAGTCGGACCAACGTAACCGCCATTGTGATTCACATCGTCTTGTGGCTCGGGATTGTCGTTGTTGCCATACCTTTTCTGTGGATGATACTCTCGTCGCTCAAGTCCCTGCCGGAGTTTTACTCTTTCGACTTTCTGCCAAAGAAATGGGATTTCAGCGCATACACGTATATTTTTCAGCAAACCCAGTATCTCCGGTGGTATGGCAACAGCATCATTGTCGGTGTGATTGTCACCGCCAGTGAACTGTTTTTTGCATCTCTCGTAGGGTATACCTTGGCTAAGTTCAGGTTCCGTGGACGGGGAGCAATATTCGTCCTCATCTTAAGCACGATGATGGTGCCGACGGAATTGCTCGTGATACCGTGGTACGTCATGAGCGCCTGGCTTCACTGGACAAATAGTTTTTGGGGCATCATGTTTCCCGGTATGATTGAGGCATTTGGCGTCTTTCTCATGCGGCAATTTATGCTTGGCATTCCAGACGACCTTTTGGATGCTGCCCGCATTGATGGCATGACGGAGTTCAACATCTTTCTGCGCGTTGCATTACCACAGGTCAAATCCTCATTATCTGCACTTGGGATTCTTACATTTCTCGGCAATTGGAATGCATATCTGTGGCCGGTCATCATCATTAGTACGCAGGGAATGCGTACGCTGCCGGTGGGCATCTCTCTGTTTTCCACAGCAGATAACGGCGGCGGGTTACAGTGGAATCTGATTATGGGCATGAGCACACTGGCTGTTATCCCCATTGTTCTGGTGTATTTCATTTTTCAGCGGCAGATTGTTGAGGGCATTGCACTCACTGGAATTAAATAAGAGGAGATGGAACGATTATGATTAAAAACCTCATTGATATTCACGTGCACTTTCCGGCGAATCAGCCGCGTCCCCATCGCGACGTTCACCCAGACGTGATTGCCTACCAAAAAGAGCTTCGGGTGAAGTGGAGAGAACAGTTCAAATTCGGCGACCCTGAGACCGTTCACCCAGGCGACGAAATCCAGGAGGAGCGCTGGCTTGAACAACTCGACATGCATCAGATTCAACACATTAATTTTGTTACAGGCGGCGGCAATGAGAACTTATCCGCACTTGTAAAAAGGCATCCTGATAAGTTTACGGGCTTTGCTCACCACGACTTGTCTGATGATGGAGCGTTTGAGAAGCTGCAATATGCCGTCGAAGAGCTTGGGTTGCACGGATACAAGTGGTTTGGACCGAGAATGAGAAAACCATTTGACGCGCCAGAACTGAAACCTTTTTGGACGTATATGGCGGATCACAAGCTGCCTTGTCTGATTCACTTCGGCGTTCTCGGCGGACCGGGTGGGGTTGTGTATCATCCCTACATTAACCCTCTGACCATCACCAACGTCGCTCAAACCTACACTGACATTCCCTTTGTCTTTCCTCATTTCGGGGCTGGGTACTGGCAAGAGCTGCTGCACTTGGCGTGGTCTGCGCCGAACGTGCATGTGGACGGGTCCGGATCGAACGACTGGATCCGCTGGATGCCCTACCCGCTGACGGTCGAGAGCCTGTTTCGGAAAGCCTACGAGACAATTGGACCCAGTCGTATCGTCTTCGGTTCTGACTCCAGCGATTTTCCGAGAGGGTTCGCAAAGCGATATTTGGACATCCAGGAGGCTGCGTGTCACAATATTGGTATGTCGAGAGACGATATGAAGCTAGTCTTTGGCGGCAACGCTGCGAGAATCTTGAAACTACGAAACGCCAAAGAGGTCGTCATTGAGTAGGTACAGACGAACCTCCGCTGGGAGGCATAGTAAGTGGCAGGCCGAAGAGTTGTAGGCAAACCAAATTTATTGCGGATGGTAAACCGGAACACCATTTTGCATTTGTTGGAGCAGCAGCGTGTCACGTCACGCGCTGAATTAGCGACTTTGTCGGGGCTGAGCCCGCCAACGGTATCTGCGGTAATCCGGGAACTCACAGACGAGGGCTGGGTTTCTGAACTGGGGTCCGGCCCGTCTGTTGGCGGGAAGCCACCGAACATGATTGGATTCAATGTTGATGCGAGGGTTGTCGCTGCCGTGCGCATCACTGCCACGTCCATCGAAACGCGCATCTCCAATCTAGCTAATGAGGTTTTACATACTGAGATACATGAACAGACGTCGTACGATTCCTCACAGATGAGCCAGGTGATTTCACGGTCTATCCTGCACATGCTTCACCAAGCGCGCATCCCATGGGATAAGATACTTGGCGTCTGTGTCTCGGTACCAGGAGTCGTCGACCTGAAGGGTACGGTGTCGAACGCTCCGGAACTTGGGTGGGAGGGTGTCCCTCTCGGGGAGCAATTAGGTGCCTTATTGGATTCGGACGTACTGGTACAAAACGATGTCAAGTTGGCTACCCTGGGTGAAGCATGGGCCCGGGGGTTCTCGAAAGGTACCATGGTCTATCTCCACTTGGATAGAGGAATAGGCGCCGGTATCCTAATCGACGGCCAGGTGTACCCAGGGAGTCACTTTGCTGCTGGGGAAATTGGCAGCATGATTGTGAGTCCAGATACGCTCACGAATCGGACACATGACGACGAAGCGGGTGTCACTGCTGGACCTTTTGAACGCAATTTTGGGCTTGAGGCGCTGCTCTCAAAGGAATCGTTGGAAGATGAGCAGGCCCATGAGATGAGGATTTTAAGTCACATTGCGTATGGCGTAGCCAACGTCGTTTCCGTTTTGGACCCCGAGTTGATTGTCCTCGGCGGCGAGATGACGTCTAGAATCGAGGGATTTATCGACAAGCTGACGGCTCGCGTTGAGACCTTGCCGATTGTCAAACCGAGAATGGTCACATCTGAACTTGGGCCAGACGGGTGTTACAGTGGAGCGACCCGCTATGTCCTTGATAACTTTCGCGAACAGGTCAATTTAATATCTATCTGAGAGACAATTCAAGCCCGTTCCCGAATTCGCAACAGACGTTGAAGCTTTCGGAGCCAGAGAAGAGATAGTCGTCAATCCATGTCCGACTAGGCACCTTCGTAGTCGGTATCCTCCCCCGCGAGACCATCCGCTGTAGGTTCCGCAGTAGCGAGCGGCCTCACTTTGCGGGTGGACTTGTGCTGCGATGAAGGCATGAAAACGGACGCGAACATCATGCAGATGCTAACAGCGCTCCAAGATGCGTTTGACGAGGTCATTGTGGTGGATAGTAATTAAATGTTGGTGAGAACTCAGAAGGTGCCAGAAAAGCGATACCAACGTCACGGACCCGGGAAGAATATCCTCCCGGGTCCTTAATATGATACCGAACAGAGCGCCGTTGAACGTCACAGGGCATCTGCCATGAATGTACCTTGCGATACATCCCAAGGACTGCCCCTCAAGGATGGTGGGATTAACTTGCACCCTTACGCTTCAACACGGCAGGGATAGTGCGAAAGAGAATCTTTAAATCCGACCAATATGACCATGTGTCAATGTATTGAAGGTCGAGTTTCATCCAATCATCAAAATCGATGTCGTTCCGTCCCCCAACCTGCCACAGACACGTAATTCCAGGCTGCACGCTGAGGCGCCGTATGTGGTGCGGATTGTACTGGTCTACCTCGGATGGAAGAGGCGGCCTTGGCCCAACAAGACTCATATCCCCTCTGAGCACGTTGAATAATTGAGGCAGTTCATCAAGACTCGTCTTACGCAGGACGCTGCCTACCCGAGTAACCCGGGGGTCATTCATAATTTTGAACACAGGACCAGACATTTGGTTCAGGTGGCTCAGTTCTGCCTTCATCTGCTCCGCGTTCACACTCATGCTGCGAAACTTGTACATCCGGAACGTCTTTCCGTGAATTCCGGACCGAAGTTGCGAGAATATAACGGGACCGCCATCATCCAGCTTAATCGCTAGGACAATCAGAAGAAGAACTGGAGACAGCACGATGAGCATGGCAGAACTCAGAAGAATATCGGTCACGCGTTTCCAAACTACATCTCTCGGGGAATGCGGAACCTGAGAGACGACCATACGAGCCACGCCCATGCTGTGAACAATTTGACTGTTGGCTAATCGACTGCTCAGCGAATCGAGCACAAGCTCCACAGGCATGCCAAGCGTCTCGCAAGCACGAATGACGGCCTCCGTACGCGGGTCGGAAAGCGGAAGGGTAACAACGACCCCATCAACCGGGTGGCGACGCAGGATACTCATAAAGTCCTCGATTTCCCCGAGGTATGGTACCGGCCCAGTCAAGAGCCTGTCACCGATAAATCCAGTGACGCGAATGCCGGTTTCCGGATGGTCGATTACTCCGCGGATGTACCTTGCCGATGAATCCTGAATCCCGACTACCAGACGTGTTTTTATGTCCGCACCGGTCCGTCGAACGAGACCCAGACCAGTCCGAACTCCGAGTCGGACGAGAACCATGAGGATGGTGGTAACAACACAGTAGGACGCGATAAAAAGACGACTAAAACCCTGCATTTTGAGGAGGAATGACAGCGATGTAAAAACAAAAACGCCTAAGCTGCTCACCTGTAGCACGACCCAAATTTCCTTCGCAAAGACAGTTAATCGCCGCACCGGGTATTCGCCGGCCAACAGGAGCGCAATCACCCAAGATATCACCGTGTACAAGAGGGTCTCGTAGTACATCGTATGATAGGCTGGGAAGAGCGGCTTGCGAATGACTACCTTTGTCCCTTGAAACGTTAAGTAAAAACTAAAGAAAACAACAATGATATCCGTGAGGAGTGCAACTCTCCGCTGGTTTATGCTCAATGTCTCCACTGTTCTCACCCAAACCCCAAATTCTGAATTCTATGTTATACATGTCCACTCTCATGTTTCGACAACCATCGCCAAATACCTACGGCAGTATGACAATAATAGAAAAAACATTATATTGTGGCGATATTTGTTCAACCTGCAACGGAGTCGCCACATCGAATACGTCGGAAAGTAATAGTTTCAGCCTAGCTCATGTCAATCCCGTCCTTTCAACACCCCCCATGCTAAAGTCGCGCGCCTAGTAAACTATGTAAATACCATGCTTATGGTAGCAAATATGACGAACATTGTCAGCGGTCCTTGAAACGTTAGCTGTAAAGCTCATCTTTGACAGTGCCCTTGGCCCAGTAAGGGATTGTAGGTGGTATTTTGCCCTACAACGCAAAGAGCCCCAAACTGGTTGGGGCCTCCGGATGTGAATTCAGACTAAACGAGCGTGCCGGACGACGTCTGACGCAGATGGATGGCTTTCGCAGGAAGTGGAATGTTCAGTGCCTTGAGCACCTCACGCAGGTCCTGCGGCGGAGGTGGCACGCTCAGAAACTCTTTCCCAAGGAATTCAGTCTTCATTACGTGCCATCGCTTTAGTTCCTTCATGATTCGTTCGCCGGTGTACCAGCGCGCGCCCAGTTCCTCCAGCCGTTGCTCACGCCCTGCAGCGTTGTCCATCTGCTGAGCTTCGCGCTCACGCTGTTCCCACCAGCGGCGGTACATCACTTGAACCTCTTGCTCGAACAGATATGCCAGTACACAGACGAAGATGTGGCCACGAACACGCTTCTCATTCCAGTGGTAAACCGGGCCGACATCGAGGAAGTTCTTAATCTCGCGAAACGCCCGTTCCACGTTCATCAATGTTTTGTAGGAGGTGACAACCTGTTCGGCTGGTAGATTGGTGTTGGTTTTAATCACAAACTTTCCGTCTCGGAGCGCTTCCTTGGCTAGGGCCCCCTCGTTACGTTTGTAGGAGAGCTTCTCGTCATTGAACTCCACTTCAAGAAACGCTTGTACACCTTTTTTCGTGAGGATGTCGCTGACCTTGAGCATCACGGACTGTGTGCTTGTTTTCCGACCGCGGTGAGGTTTCTCCAACCACGTCCCGTATTCGACCAGGGCTTGTTCTGCTTCCTCTAACGCGGACACACGGAAGGCTTCGTCTGTCTTTGCCTTGAGTGGGTTGTGGCAGAGAATATAGCGAGCATCTTGCCCTTTTTCATCATCCTCGACGGCAGATGCAGGCACCTCAAGGTAGCTGAGGTTACCACGTAGTTCGGTATAGACTGAGATGTCATTGTACTTTGTTAACAAGGTGTCGCTGACCACACGACCACGTTTGTGGTAGCCCACAATAAAGGGATATTGGAGTTCTGCCAATAGCTCGGTGTTCTTTTTGGTGACCATGCCACGGTCCCCGACGAAGACACACTGTTCTACCGAGAAGTCTTTCTTCAAACGTTCTAGAATCTCTTTGACGGTCTTCTTGTCCGGTGTGTTTCCTGCAAAGACTTCATGAGTGATTGGCAGGCCGTCCGGTGTGACAAGTAGGCCGAGTTCAACCTGCTCTAGGTCTGGTCGGTGGGTTCGGGAGTATCCGTGTTCGCCAATCGGACAGTGGTGGCCACTGAGATGCGTACTGGTTAGGTCATAGAGTACCAGCGACAGGCGAAAGCTCAGAAGGTCCGTGAGTCGCTGGTAGATGAGCTTCTCAAGCTGTGGCTTCATGTCCATGAGGTGATCCAAGGCACGGTAAAAATGTTGGAGCTGCCACGGTTCATCACCTGACTCTGGCAGATACATGTCTTCAATGGTGTGGAACAGGTCCAGCTTGCTGGACGGGTTCATCAAACGGTTACAGACCATCGCCTTCACATAGCGGGCCACATCAAATGTGACCTGGCGATCTTTCAATTCGTTTTGTACAGCTTTGGTTAGCCCCAACTGGTCCCACAAAAATTGAACCACGTAGGGAACGCCGAAAGAGAGGGTCGACTTCGGGTCGAAGTCCTCGATCGAACCAGAGGCACGGTTTTGTAGGAGCGATTCCAGAGTGCGAATAAACTGTTGAATTTCTTCCTCAGAGTAGCCATCAACGTTACCAAGGCTAGCAATCCGGCGCTTTTTAACTGCCTTTCCCTCGCGGTAGGATTCAACAATATGCATGTACCTGTAGGTGCGACCATCGGGGCGTTTTGTGGATACAATTTGTGCGAACACAGGGCTCACCACCACAACTATTATTACCTACGAATATAGTACAAAAATATAAATATATCAACAATAAAGTTATCCACTGTCCAAACAATTTTTGACCTACATTTTCGAGCTAAAAACAGGACTTATCAACAGAAAACCGCGCAGCAGCGCGGTTCCGGGTCCTACAGGGCCGAGTTTTCCACAGTTAAACTGTCAAAGATGAGGTAAAGCCCAAAAACTTACACCTATAAGGGGGCCCTCTTAATAGGCTCAGTTTACAATGTTAGAACTTAACTACTCCGTATATTGGTGTATTCATCTAAGGCATACCGATGAGCCTTTTATCAGTTCTTTAGACGGTGATATACTAACCACAACTAACACCAAGGGGAACGTCGCATGCATCGACGCAATCGCAGGTTGACCCGGTTTGCACCCTATTACCCAGCCTATCTCCTAGCACTGTCTGTGATTATCCCTGTTGTTATAGGCCAGAAATCCGCACATCCTGGGTTTGCTCTTGGGCTCGTAACCATCATTACCAGTCTACTCATCCTCGCGAAGGGTGTAACGACCCGCGGAGCCTCTTTATGGGTCTACGGCTCCGTATTTGCAATTGTGGTCCTTCTAGGTGTCATTGCCGTTGCGAGTTTTCGTGACCCAGGAGAAATATGGCTAACCACCTGTTTCGCCGTGTTTTCTATCTTACTCGCATTTGACATGCTTACTAGACTTTGGAGTCACAGGTCATAAAGTCTTGGTGTGAAGGCGTTCGATACCTAGCAGCAAAGTATCAAGCCCTCAATTGGCCACGTGCCTGCTTTCGCAGAGCCTTTCTTTGCTTGGGTTTCGGGAGCTTTTACCCTTCGTCTCTTCACACTTCAATGGTGACCATTCTTTCTGACCATCTCCCCCGCTACCCCAACTAATGATGTCCGCATGTAAAGTACTTTACTGCAGGCCGTTGAGGCATTTGGTTATGATGTATGCGAGGCTTTAGGGTCTTCCACAAGCCGCCGAAACTCTGCAATAGACGAAATGTAAAAATAGGCGCCTTCTTTCCGGAGAACGCCAAGCGCTTCAAGTCGGCGAAACACTTGAGCCACAGTGACTCGTGTGGTGCCAGCTAAATTGGCCATTTCTTGGTGAGTAAATGGAATGGAGATACGGACTGCGTCGGGTTCCGGTCTGTTGCTCAAGTCCTCACTCTGAATACTGTTACCAGGGACACCGGCATCATGAAAGCGTTTACCACCAAGAGTGCCATCGTATCGTTCAGCACGTGGCTCTCCGTAGGTTTCAGCGAGTTCTAGGAGGTAGTTCGCAATTCGGTATTGTGCTGATGTGTAGGAGAGGGACGTCAATTGGTCGAGCAGCAGTTGGTATTTATGACTCATACTTTGGCAGACGAATTGTGCAAACGAAGCATCTGTTTGAAAGAGGTGATGAAACACATCCATCGAGATGCGCATGAGTCGTGCGTCACTCGATGCTATCGCGTTGGTCACGGAACAGCGACTCGCCTGTAAGGCACCAAACTCATCGAACATGCTGTTGGTTCCAACGACCAGTACCGTCTTTTCCTCACCGGTAGAACTCAATTGGGAAAGACGAACGCGCCCTGTTTCCACCACGTAGATGGATTCAAGCTCAGTGCCTGCATGCAGGACGTGCTGGTCCTTCCTCACGTGAAGCGGTACTCCGTACTTTTTGTATGGAGCCCAGTCAAATCTCACAGATTCGACCCAAGTCGACACGCGGGAGAATGGTTCAACGGACATCAAACCCACCTCTTTGGATGCGTCGCGAGTGTCTGCTTTACGTCATTATTATACCGAACTTTCTAGCAATTTATAAAACAGGGGAGACAAGAATATGGCCATGAATGATGATGCTGTCTTTGAACGCGAAAGCGGCCTACAACGGCAACTTTCTACCGGTCAGCTAACGATGATCGCGATTGGCGGGGCGATTGGCACCGGTCTGTTTATGGGGTCCGGTATCGCAATCGGGTACGCCGGCCCCGCAGTCCTGATTAGCTTTGCGATTGCCGCTGTGATTGCCTTTTTTATGATGCTAAGTCTGTCAGAAATGGCAGTAGCACATCCCACAGCCGGTTCATTTGGTGTGTATGCCGAGAAATACCTAGGGAGTTGGGCAGGGTTTGTCGTTCGGTACACCTATTGGGCAGCGCAAGTGATAGCCATCGGTGGTGAAGCCACTGCGGTCGCTATTTACATGAACTACTGGTTCCCTGGGATTCCGAAATGGATTTGGATTGCAGGGTTCGCCGTCGCCCTCGTTTACGTCAATGCAAGAAGCGTTGGGAACTTTGGCAGGTTTGAATACTGGTTTGCAATGGTTAAGGTCGTGGCTATCGTCCTCTTCATCATCCTCGGTGTCGCTGTGATTTTTGGCATCGGAGCGACTGCAAGCGGCTTTTCCAATTTGACCAGCCACCACGGGTTCATGCCAAACGGGTTCCACGGGGTATGGATGGCCGTGCTGATGGCGATTTTCAGTTTTTACGGTGTCGAGGTGCATATTCCGGAATCTCTTGGACAGGGATTCCGTTAAGTCTTGGACGTTAATTCCGAAAACTCTCGGCCCTCTATTCCAATAACTCTTGGACACCCATTCCGAAAAGTCTTGGACAGATAATCTCCTCGTTCAAGGCCTTCCCACTTCGCTCCTCCAAATCGTCTGTGTGGGCTACCAAATCAAGCAGGGAAATTACCCCTTTTGTCGGATCTTGTTGTATCCGCGAAAGGAGGCACTGTCTTGGCTGAATGGAGGTTGCCCATGCCAAAGCTCAAGGAAATCTTACGTCTGTACCATGAAGGAGGAATGAGTCGTCGAGCTATCGCCGCCAGTTTAGATATCTCACGTAGTACCGTCACCAATGTTCTAACTCGTGCTGAGACAGTTGGCGTTGGTTGGCCGTTACCTTCCGAGTTGGAGGACGAGTCCAACCTGGAATCCACGTTGTACCCCGCTGTCACGGGTCGACCGCGAAAAATTGAAGAGCCAGACTGGAATTACGTGCACCAGGAACTACGTAGGAAAGGCGTCACCTTACAGTTGTTGTGGATCGAGTACAAACAGGAGCATCAGGATGGATACCAGTACAGCCAATTCTGCGAACATTATCGCCAATGGAAAAAGAAGCTAGATATATCCATGCATCAGCAGCACCGCGGTGGTGAAAAGATGTTTGTGGATTACGCAGGACAAACGGTATCAATCATCGCCCCAGACACTGGGGAGATCCGGGAGGCGGAGATCTTCGTTGCTGTGCTTGGAGCCAGTAATTACACGTACGCGGAAGGACAATGGTCGCAGAGCCTCGGAGATTTCATTGGTGGACACGTGAATGCCTTTCAGTACTTTGGCGGCGTACCCCAACTCATCGTTCCGGACAATTTGAAATCGGCAGTTAAGAAGTCAGACCGTTATGAACCCTCTACAAACCGAACCTACGCTGAAATGGCGCGACATTATGGCTGTGCCGTCATGCCAGCACGGCCCTACCGACCGAAAGACAAGCCGAAGGTCGAGGCGGGCGTCAAGATCGTCGAGCAGTGGATTCTCGCAGCCCTGAGAAATCGAAGGTTCTTTAGTCTTGGGGAGTTGAATACTGCGATTCATGACGCCTTGGAAACGCTCAACAATAAGCCGTTTCAAAAGCTGAAGGGCACGCGCGCATCCCTGTTTGCCGCCGTGGATAAGCCGGCCCTCCGAGCGCTACCGGCCATCCCCTACGAGTTTGCTCGTTGGGTTCAGGCCCGTGTGGCTCCAGACTATCATATCGAGGTCGACAAGAACTACTACAGTGTGCCCTATTCACTGGTGCGAGAGTACGTGGATGTACGCATCAGCGAAAAGATTGTTGAGGTGTTTTTGCGTGGAAAACGGGTTACGAGCCACGTTCGAGAAACACATAGCAAATACAGGCACATCACTGAACCAGCCCATATGCCAAAGTCCCATCTGGCGCACATGGAATGGACGCCAGAAAAGTTTATCAACTGGGGCAAAACTTTCGGACCATACACAGCCACAGTGACAGAACAGATTTTGCATCGAAAAGCGCATCCTCAACAGGCCTACCGCTCCTGTCTAGGGCTACAGGCTCTCGCAAAAAAATATAGCAGAGAACGAATCGAGTCAGCTTGTGCACATGCGGTTTCCATCAATGCGTGTACGTATCGTAGCGTGAAATCCATTCTCGAAGCCGGCATTGATCAGGTGACGTTAGACCTCGACACCGATAAACCCACGCCGATTCATGAAAACGTTCGTGGGGCTGCGTACTATAGCTCCAGTTTTTCAACCGGGAAGCCAAACTAGTTCGAGTATGAACGGGTGCCGGTGTTCGGGTGCAACGGACACCGGTCAACCCCATTAAAATCTCTTAGGGGGAATCTATCAATGCTCAGTAACCAAACGATTAACACACTTCGCCAACTTCGACTCAACGGCATGGCAGACGCCTACTCTCGCCAACTCAAGGATGCTCACGCCGCAGAACTGACCTTTGACGACCGCCTTGGACTCCTGGTCGACCATGAATGGACGCTCCGTCAGAACCGCCAGTTATCTCGGCTGCTCCAAGCCGCTCATCTCAGGGTTCAGGCGGCGCCGGAAGAGATTGACTACCAAGTACCCAGGGGCTTAGACCGCTCACTCATCCAACAATTGCTCACAGGCCAGTGGCTGACAGAACGACACAATTTACTGATCTCCGGCCCCACAGGTCCTGTGTCATGGTACTCCTCCTCGCTATTTGGCCACTCGAAAGGTCTAATCCCCAGTGAATTGCAGCTAAATTTCACCGTCTTCGTGTAAGTTAGTGCTGTCACCAGAAGAATTAGACCTTTTGCAAATGGGGTTGAAAGTGCTCAGCCAAAAACCTACTCAATTGGCTAATACCCTTGTTCACTAGAATCGCTTATCTACATCAAATCTTAGATCGTTCGAATTTGCAATATTTGTCCTATTCCTGTTCAGAGAAAGGGCACTTCTGTCGGCGCTAGCGGAACATGAAATCGGTATCCCCTTCGCTTACCATTTTGAACATAGACAGCGGGCAACAGTCCACTGCGCATGCGATTCAATACGGTCTGTCTCGTACAGTTCAGACGATCCGCAGCTACTCTTAACTCAACCCAATCCACAGATGGCTCGTTCACCAGCCGTTCCCGTAGATGGTCGGTAATTTCAATCTGCCAAGGAGCCCCCTGGGCAACTTGCTGCCCTTGAATGAAACCCTCTCGCAACCATCTCAGCACGGTAGCAGTACTCACGCTTAGTTCGTCAGCAGCCTGGGCTACGGTATACATGTTTTCAGTCTCGGACGTGTTTGAATGGCCGGAGAAGACGGGAATGTTATAGTGATTTCTGAGTGAACAGACTCGGCCCGCGTTGAAATTGTTACCCTTTCCAGTGCGAATGTGTTGACGTACCAAAATCCGTGCAATCACATCATCAGGGTAATGAAGCGCTAAACGTCGAACAAGGTCGACCGTCTCCTCTTCTGTAGAATTTCCGTGATGCCCGACCTTATTGAGTGGGCTGGTAAAATGCGTGACAGCACCGCCCTCCCATTGAACCGTGCAACGGGCCACACGCTGCTCTTGATCAACAAGAACTACGATGCTCCTAATGAGTGTTCTAAGGAGTTCCTTTCGATCCCTATTGGTAGTTTGTGGTGAATTCCAGACCCTTTTCAGCCCCCTTCCCAGAGCATGTATCCGACTCTTTTCTTCGGCAGTTAAGGGATTATGTTTGCGGTCCCGACGCTCCTCAAGCAGCTTTTGTACGCGTTGCACTTCACGCAACCCTCGCTCCCAAGCTTTTTCCATCGTACGAGCAACCAGTCTGTTTTCCGGCTCAACTCGATCGTATTGCCGTTTGGCACGTTCAGCATCGTAAAGAGCCTTTTCAAGTTGCTTCTCAAGAAGTTTTTCCTCAGCAACATGTCTCATTTCGGCCTGCTCCATTGCTTCACCAATAATTGCTAATCTGGCGGGTGTTACGGTGTCAAGAAAAAGGCGAGCAACGTGCTGGTCCAAGCGCTTTCCGCCAAGTCCTTGACAGACATGCTCGGCCCCTTGCATTCTTTGTGCTTGGCCACAAATATATCTCTGCACGTTGCCACCTTTACCGCCATAAGAAACCAACATCCTGCGGCCACACTTTCCGCAAACTAGCAGCCCCTGAAGTAAGGCCGCTCCCTGCTGGGGGGAACCTGAGTTCCGGGGGCCTTTAAAGTTCCGACGTAGGAGTTCCTGGTTGGTAACAAAGGTATCCCAAGAAATATAGGGCTCATGATGATCGTGAATTACAATGGGCCATTCCTCGCGGGCCACCTGCCTGGCTTTCACCTGAAGCCGACCGTCTGGCCCTATAGACTTTTCATATTTAGTTCTACCGAACACAAAAGTGCCAGCGTATATAGGATTGGTCAGGATCCCGTGGATCGTTTTATAAGTGGGGAGTTTCCATGTTAGGCCCTTACTTGGGTGCATGACAGGAACTTGAATTTCTTCGGCCCGAAACCAGGTGAGCACCCGTCTGGCCGTTTTCAGTACAAGAAATTGTTGAAAGACCAGTTGGATGGCTGTCACAATCGCTTCATTACGCGCAACCACCACTTTGTCATCGTCATCATACTCATAGCCAGCCGGCAGCCAAGTTTTGAGTTCCCCCTTCTGAGCTTTATGCAATAAACCACCTTGCATCCGACTGCGAATGAGATGCAGTTCAGCCTCACTCATCGTTCCCTTTAACCCTAGTAGCAACCGATCATTGTACGACGAAGGATCGTAGACTCCATCCGAATCAGCGATCAGTGTATTACACATTGCACATAGGTCCAACAAGTGGTACCAATCCGCATTGTTCCGGGCAAGACGAGAGACTTCGAGTCCAAGAATGATACCAACATCACCGAGTCCGACGTCTGCAACGAGCTGCTTGAATCCGGCACGTCCTCCGTCCGCACCACTCTGCCCTAGGTCCTGGTCTATAACTAGAATCTGTGGTGCTACCCAGCCTAAGGTCTTAGCACGTTCAACTAACTCATATTGTCTTTGCTGGCTTTCTAAATGGCCAAGAACCTGCGACATTGTAGATTGACGAACATATACACATGCCTTTCGTTCCAATTGCCTGTGCGTGATTTTAGAATGGGCGTTATTCAAGGATGTTACGCCCCTCTCTGACGTGCTCTATTCGACACAGTAGGGCAGCAATGGCTCGGATTACCTTGATGCGACATTCTTCAGGGAGGGAGGCCCATTCCGGTGCGGATAAATCTACTTGATTTTCGTCCTCAAACAAACTAACCTGTCTCATGCAAGCTCCTCCTAACGATTGTGAGATTTGTTCGCGCAAATTCACTCTACGTTCGGAGGAGTTCTATTTTCAAGATGATCAACAAGCAACAGAAACTTGCGTATAGCCTCAATAGATGCAAGCAGGGCCGACTCATCTGATGTTACATTTTGACCAGATTGGGAATCGAACCACCTCGCCGGCAGACAGCCAATCGATTCGTCGGCTAATTGTACCTTGTAGTACGGCCCGTCCTTACATTGTTGTTTACCTAGTAAAAGAAACTCGTTTCCGTGTAAAGGGTGTCCTAGGAAGCTCATAATAACTTTCTCTTGCGAAATGTACTTATCATGTGCTGTGTCGTACCGGAGCGGGCAAAACCTTTCTAGCCTGTGCCTTGGCCACGGGCGCATGTAGGCTTGGCTTTAAGGTACAGTACCATCGGCTCTCTCGTCTCCTTCACCAGATGATGATGGCCAAAGGAGATGGTTCATATGGCCGCGTTTCCAAAGCACTTGCAAAGATAGACCTACTCATCTTAGATGACTGGGGCCTGGCCAACCTCTCAGCACCAGAGGCTCGAGAACTACTGGACATTCTCGATGACAGAGTACGCCAACATTCAACCTGTGTGGTTAGTCAAATACCAGTAGAACTGTGGTACGAACAATTTTCTGACTCGACTCTAGCAGACGCTGTGCTGGACCGCCTAGTCCACGACGCATACAAGATTCAACTGAAAGGGGAGTCGATGCGAAAGCTACTGAGTGGGGTAAAAAACGCTCCTGAGGGAGACAAAACTGTTGTAACGAACTAAGAAATTTGTTTAATTCAAAGTAATCCCACATGGACGAACGGAAAGTGTCCAAGAGTTTCTGGACTCACTGTCCAAGACTTTTCGGAACGACTGTCCACGACTTTCCGGATTCAGTGTCCAAAAGCCCCGGAATATGCAGTCGAGGTGGTGGCGGTCACATCAGGGGAGGCGAAGGATCCCGATAAGGCCATTCCGCGCTCCATGCGCGCCATGGTTGTTCGGTTGATTCTGTTCTACCTGCTCTCTCTGTTCATCATGCTCAGTGTCATTCCCTGGACGCAAACCGGAGCGAAGGTGGTCAGCGAAAGTCCATTCGTCCTGGTTTTTGCGAAGCTTGGCATCCCAGCTGCGGCCGGTATTATGAACTTCGTTGTGCTGACTGCTGCACTGTCTAGCATGAATACCACCTTTACCTCTGCACCCGCATGATTTTTTCCCTTTCACGCGGCGGATATGCCCCGAAATCGCTTGGACATATCAGCAAGACAGGTGTTCCCGTCCGAGCTCTACTCGTCTCGAGTGCGGGTCTGCTGATTGCCATCATCTTGAACGTGTTCACACCCACCGCGTTCAATGACCTGTTTGGTATCGCTATCTTTGGCGGTATTTTCGTCTGGCTGATGATTTTCATCACCTTCATGCGCTTTAGACCGCAGACAAAGGGCTGGTCTTTGTCG
Source organism: Alicyclobacillus curvatus (assembly GCA_017298655.1). Taxonomy (GTDB): domain Bacteria; phylum Bacillota; class Bacilli; order Alicyclobacillales; family Alicyclobacillaceae; genus Alicyclobacillus_B; species Alicyclobacillus_B curvatus. The sequence continues at coordinate 4,355,431 of CP071184.1, read as the reverse complement.
TTTCGAGCCCCCTTGTTCCCTGTCGTGCCCATCGTCGGAGCCGTGTTGCTCATTGCAATCCTCATTACGATGGCGACGTCGCCAGACTGGGTTTCGGCTTGGTATTACGGCGCACCGTTCATTGTCATCTGCGGCATCGTATACTACTTTGTCTGGGGGAGAAAGAAAGCACCCGTGTCCGAAGCCACTTCGACAAATATGAACTGAGGAGGAGAATCATGTCATTGCAGAAATACCGCAAGATGTTTCCAATACTTGGAGAAAAAGTCCACCTCGGCAACTGCTCTCAGTCGCCACAGTCAATACCGGTGATGCGAGCGATGAACCAATATCTTGAGAACTGGCGTACAGTCGGCATGGACTGGGACTTCTGGATGACAGGTGTAGAAAGAGCAAAGGCTTCGTTTGCCCGTCTCATCCATGCAGACGAGGATGAAATTGCAATCCTCTCATCCGTGTCCGACGCGACGTCCATGGTTGCAAGTACGCTGACGTTTGAGGAGCGCAATCATGTCATCACGACGGTTGATGAATTTCCGACGGTTGGTCACGTCTGGCACGCGCACCAACACCGAGGTCACATTGAACTCGATTTTGCCCGTTCAGACGACAAGGTGTACACCCCGGCAGTGTTTGAACCTCTGATGCGACCGACTACTGCACTGTTGTCCGTGCACCATGTCGGTTACTACAACGGAGCGAAGCAGAATTTAAAGCAACTGGCCGAGTTTGTGCATGCAAACGGAACGTACCTGTTTGTGGACGCCTACCAGTCGCTTGGCACCTGCAACCTCAACGTGAAAGAGCAGGGCATCGACGTCTTGGCGTCCGGCAATCTAAAGTACCTTCTTGGGCTCCCAGGCGTCGCATTCCTCTACGTCCGAAAAGAATTGGCCGAGCAACTGCACCCGGCAATGACAGGGTGGTTTGGCCGGCACAACCCGTTTAATTTTGACAGTACACACCTCGACTTTGGGAATGGGGCAAGGAGATTCAATACCGGCACTCCGCCAGTCTTGGCTGCGTTCGCCGCTCGTGGCGGTATGGATCTGCTACATGAAGTCGGACTCGATGCCATTGAGGCCCGCATTCGCGAGCTCTCGGAGCACACCATCGAAGGTGTGAAATCGCGTGGACTCAATCTGGCTAGTCCGGACGACGTCTCACGAAAGGGAGCGAACACTGCAATTCGAGTTGACGACTCCCATGCAGTCGAAGTCTATCTGGCGGAGAGAAACATCATTGCCTCAGCTCGTGGAGATGTCATCCGCTTGGCACCGCATTTCTTTTCCCTCGAATCAGAGATTGACCAGGCCCTGGATGCCATTCTGGAGCGGACACAGGGTTGAAGTGCAAAACATTGTCTCAGAAGCAAGCGAACTCAAGCCGCGCGGAGGAGTAGCGCGGCTTGAGTTTGTCCAGAAACATTCCTTGAACCGAGCTAGGTACGTACCGACGGTCATTGCATACCTAGCCATCCTTTTCAGCACTTCTTTCGTGTCAGTTGCGGATTCCGGAGCAATGCGCCCGCGGATTCCAAAAAAATACCTGTCTGGCATTCTGAAAATCAGAGTCCACTACATCCGAAAAAAACCAGCCACCCACTGCTATAGAGATCGGCCAGGTGTTCCGGTCCATCCCGGCCAGTCATTCCGACTGGAAAACCAGTCACCTTCAGGGTTTACCATCTGAAATCCAGAAAAGACAACTCATTGAAAAAAGACATACTATCAATGATTGTTCTTACTAATGCTGGTTCCGAAAGAACTCAACGGTCTGTCTTAAACCGACCTCGAGAGTGATACTAGGATTCCAGTTAAGGCCATATTTCGCAGCAGTATTATCGAGACAACTATCTAAAATGTCTCCAATCCGGCCTGGTTGATATTGACGAGTCGCATGTTTTCCCACTACATGTTCTATTAGGCTAACGAGCTCATTAATCGTGGTCTTAGTACCAGTGCTGACATTCGCTATTAGATTATCTCCAGCGGAGAGGGCTGCTAGGTTTGCAGTTGCGACATCGGTGACGTGTACAAAGTCCCTCGTTTGCAGTCCGCTCCCAAATATATCGATGCCCTGATCACCGAGAAGCCTATCTATAAATATTGAAATCACACCTGCCTCACCATGTGTAGTCTGGCGAGGACCGTACACATTGGCGTAACGGAGAATTGTATAATTAAGACCATATAGATCAGCGAAGATTTTGATGTAGCGTTCCGCCGTTAGTTTTGACAGGGCATAAGGTGACATTGGATTAAATGGGTAATTTTCATCTATAGGAAGAGCTTTGGGATCTCCGTAAACGGCCGCAGTCGACGCATAGACAACCTTCCCAACTCCATGAGCAACACAATTTTGTAGAACATTGATCGTACCATCAATATTGCTCGATCCATCTTCTACAGGTTTTGCGATCGACCTTACAACACTTGCTTGAGCTGCCTGATGAATCACAAAATCTGGTCTTTCAGACCGAAATACGGAATGAAGTTGCTCACTTCTAATATCAAGTTCGTAGAGCCTTGCATCAGAGTGTAGATTTTTCCTCCTGCCCGTTGATAAGTTGTCAACAATTACAACATCGTAGCTTGATTCTAAAAGAGCATCTACGATGTGAGAAGCTATGAATCCGGCCCCGCCGGTTACCAACACCTTTTTCAATCTTTACACCCCACGTCATCTATTCAAAATAACGTTTCTGAGTCCCCTTGTTTATTTTACCAGAATACAAATGATAGGCGGGGTGAGTCACAATAGAATGCCCTCAATCATGCAAAGGGCCAATTTTTTCGTACATTCCCAGCCCTGTCGAGGTTTGTGGCATTTTTGCGGATCAGCTTTCACGATTCGGACCGCGCAACCCAATCCAAAAAGGCCCGCGTGAATCGCAAGATTTTTGTTGTGTGATCCGTTAGTATTGCGCCCCTGTTTCCCGACGAACCGGTTTCGGTGTGCCCAGTTCTGCCGCAAAACGGTCCGTTGATGTACCGAGATCATTCAGTCCTCTCCGTAGTATTTATGTACGTGTACTCCACCCCTTTAGTAAACAGTCGCTGATTAAGCAGCTTATTGTCTCGCTTTAGAGTCTCGAATCTCTCAACATCTCGATATTTTATGACCTTGGCCGGATTCCCCCCGACAACTGCACAATATGGTACGTCTTTCGTTACCACCGACCCTGCTGCCACCACAGCGCCTTCATGCACCGTAACCCCGGGGAGAATGATTGAGTGGCCGCCGATCCATACATTATCTTCAATGACTACAGGACGTGCTACCGAATAAGAGTCATATGGAATTTCTTCCGCACCATCATAACGATGATTCGTGGTATGGATTGTCACTCGTGGGCCAAACGAAACGTTATTCCCTATTACGAGACCACCCCGAGCCCAGATGTAGTATCCGGGCCCGATATAAACATATTCCCCAATTTCAATGTTCTCAGGATTCCCGATTTGGCCGTCGAGACCTATCCATACATATTTCCCCTTCCTTTTGAAGCCAAGAAATTCTGGCGCCCCTTTCAGGCGACGTACAATATAATAGAGGAGGGGAATTTTCTTCATTGCATGCCTCCATCCGCTGCGATTCGACTCACAGTATATACGCTGTTCTAGTAATACGAGAAACCTTTGTTCTCTCATCACTGATAGTATACGTCCTTCTCTAAACGCCATTAGTGACCACCCCTCTAACGTAAGCAAGTGTTCCTAGTTCGCTGCCAGAGACTGTCGATTAACTACTATGAGTCAGCCGATTTGACTTTCATGAGAAAAGCTCGTACCTTAAATACGCAATTTCCACTCCAGCGATGACGAGGTTTTCTTCGAGAGACCTCCTAGGATCCATTTTTAAGCCTACTTTAGGTGCTTCAAGGGGTTCTGGCACCCCCTTTGCAGACGACTCATTCATCCCATGTTCAAATTTCCTCAAAAATGACGAAGAGGAAATCTGCGAGCAGTTAATCGACTGTCTCTGCCATTATCCTAGACAGCTTTCCCAGATATGTCCACTGCAGTATGTATCCAACAATTCTGATTAACAGATGATTGTATGCGGCCGCCACTATACCGTAATGAGGGATTAGAACCAAATTCATAATTACGTCTAAGATCAGTTGGATGTAGTTTGTGATTGTCAGGAAGTAATGCTTTTCATAGTGATAAAAGAGCAGATTGAGTTGATTTCCAAACAGGTCAAGGGCAAACGTACATATCAGGATGTTTACGATAGGGACCGTTAGATCATATCTATGACCAAAAAAAATTATTAACAACGGACCGCTTATGAAGGTTGAACCAAGCAACAACACGACAATTGGCAAGGTGAGCTTTGAGACCGTTCGAATGTAACTCCTAATATTGTGCCATCTATCTCCTGAAAAAAGATATGGCCTTAAAACAGTTGTTATAGATTGCGTGAGTAGGGCGACTATGCCGGTAACTTGAACACCTAGGGCATAATCCGCATTTTGCGATGCTCCTTGCATATTATAAATCATCAATGAATCAATACGTGATATTAACACGGTGGCAATTGTTGAGATAAATATCCACAGGGAATACCTATAGAATCGTTTCCACATGTACAATGGGTAGAACACGGTTCTTACGTCGCTGAGAGTCTCGACAACACTACTCCTGTGACGAACTACCCATGCCGAAATTATCACTGTTCCCACAATGGAAGTACTGCCAAAGTACAGATAGAGCACAGTACGAATATCTCGACTTTTAAATAGAACTATAAAAATCACAATGAACAGGAGCCGTACCAGATAGTTGGCACCGACATAGATTGCTCTCTCTCGGAATTGCTGAGTCGATTGCAGATGAGTGTCTACAAATTCATACAGTGTATAGAATACGGCTCCGATAGACATTATTAAGACGAAAGATATATCTACTTTGACTATACTCGTTGATATGAAGAAAACGGCGACGCTAACAACATTGATGACGATTGAACTAATGAGCTTCCAACTGACGAAATTAATCATGTAGCGAATGCGCACCGGCTCTGTGTTAAAAAACTTAATATAGGAATTATTAATTCCCATATCCTGCAGAGCAGAAATAATTGCAAACAGTGAAACTATAAAGGCATAATTCCCATACTGAACTTTTGATAGAGCTCTAACAATGATCCAAAGGGTCACAAAGTCAATAGCTTTCACAGCAATCGAATTGGTCAATGTTATTCGGATACCCTTAAGAACTCCATCTTGAGTCCTGATGTGCCACGTCCCAAACATGTTTCTTCTGAACTCTAAATACATTGCGAGTACACCCGGTCTCTTCAACCTTCAAAGCCCCTAGTAACATTGTGTAGTGTGTAAAATTAAAGCCATGACCGGCTATGGACGCCGCTCCGGGCCCTCAATTCCGTCAACAAAACTAAGCTCTCCCCACCTTCAACTCATCAAACCATAAGTCATAGTGGCAATGTTACTCGTCTATGACCAGACAAACTAGTTCTCGAAACTTGTCCAACATATGTTCCTCGGTAAATGCCTGTTCCACCCTATTACGGCAATTCCTCCCCATTGTTTTCAACAAGTGTTTATCCTCCAGCACCTTGGCAATCTCCATAGCAAATTCTCCAGGATTCCTATGACTTAACACAAGGCCATCAATTCCATAGCGAATAACTTCGTTTAGGGCACCTACGTTCACACTCATCACCGGAGTGCCGACAGCCATGCTCTGTAATACTGAAATGGGAAGCTGCTCTCTATGGGACGTGACAGCCAGAAGCTCGATATCAGAAAGTATATTGAAGGGGTTGGTTACCCATCCAAGAAAGTCAACATTCTGGTAAACTCCCTGAGTTTGTGCATACTCCCTCACGTCATCTAAAAGTGGGCCGTCCCCAGCCACAACAGCACGTATCGTCGGACGTATCTTTATCAAATGAGTTAAAATATCAATGAAGAGAAAGGGATCTTTTTCAGAGGAGATTCTCCCTAAGAATCCGACCTGCCATTTCTTTGGTTCTGTGTTACGGGGTGCGGGAATGTCAGCCACACCATTATGAATCACGTCAACTGATTCCGGTAGTAATTTACATATTTCCACAAGTTTCTGTTGCTCCATCCTGCTTAGAACGATGATTTTGGTAACATATTTTTTTAAAATGAATGAGTAAAGAAGTCGCCCCGCCCAACTAGACTCTAATTTATTGTAATTATGCTTCGTATAGATGATCGGTGTGTCGATTCTCATCAAGCACGCCATAACCAATAACAGTAAGATACGGAACGAGTTTACGTGTATACTCTGGTAATAAGTCGACTTCACTGCGCGTCTAATCTGTATCACTTTCCTCAGATAGCTATGCTCAAAATATTCCACGCGCTCCTTATTTATCTTTGTGGACAGAGGTCCGCGCCCCGTCATTCCGTGAACATTAATGTCAACGTTGTGTAGGTTGTTTATTAGTTGGACGAAATACTCCTCCCCTCCACCTCTGCGTAATTCCTCATTTAAACAAAGAATATTTATCATTGAGCAGTCACCTGGTAGAGCCCCTTCTCGCTGTTTTGAGTTTTACACCATGACCTTTTCAATAAAAACCTTACTATTGGTCTCCCAGTTGTATTTCAATTCTAAAACTCCTTTCGCCGCGCGACCTAGTGACTCCCGGTAACTTTGCTTCTTGACAAGTTCCACAATGTTACGAACCCAATCCTCTATATCGTCAGCAATTAGACAATTCTCTCTATCAACCAGTTCGTCTATTCCTTCCCGGCTTAGCGGACTTATAACCATGGGTTTTCCAAAGTCCATAGCCTCAAGTACTTTGTTCTTCATACCGGAACCTGAGAGAAGTGGAGACACGACTATGTCCGACCTCATATATGCCTCACTTATATTTTCCAGAAATCCTGTAACCTCAATATAATTCTCGTCAATTAGCGACAAAATTTCTCTTGGGGGATTTTTACCAGCAATTATAAATTTCGTCTCGGGTGCCTGCTTCACTACCAGGGGCATAACCGTGTTGGCAAAAAACATGGCTGCCTCAACATTCGGAGGATAGCTATAATTCCCCACGAAGAGCACGTTCACGCCTGGGGTATAGGGTTCCAGGCGTACCCCCAAGTTAATATAATTCGCATTCTTTGCAAGCAATAACTCATTGGAGTACTTCATATCAGTCTTTGAGACAAACATGACTGTATTGTACTGACCAAAGATTGTCTTTTCGTGGCGACTAATTAGCCTCTTCTGTATCCGTTTGTAGATCTTCCTCCAACCATGTAATGAACCTAGCTGGCTTTCATAAAGCTTGCTGAAGCAGTCATGTGCGAACATGACTCGTTTGGGAGCATTGTAAATGCTAAGCGAGTGCGAAGTTATACGATCCCATAGGTATAAATCATAATCGCCCGCTGGCTCGTACTGCCTCTTTCTCATTGGAGTTACGGATAAGATTTCTGGCCTACCCCACAATAAATTTAGCATGGAGCGGACCATAGATCGTTTTTGTAGAATTGGAAAATGAATGACGTGGTCAACTATCTGTGCTATGCCTTCCATTTCCGACGAGACTAAACTATACCCAATGTACAGATAGTCTACGCAGTGTCCTTGATGAGTCCATTCACGTATTAGGCTGTGCACCGTATGAACTCCGCCATTTTTATGCGGTGGGTAAGCCAATTCCCCACTTATAAAAAGGATCTTCAAAGTATCACCTCGAAGTAATTTCCGGAACCGCTAATATGGATGTCCACGGATAGTTTTCTGAATTAAAGTTGTCCGTAACGTGTTTGAGGGCTCTATCACGTACTTGTTCCAATTCTTGCGTGTTTGACCTAGAAAAATCAATCAGGCGTGCAAGTCCTTTATGATCTTCCACAGGAAACAATAAACCATATTTTCCGTTGTTTACCAATTTTCTTGGTCCATCTGTATCAGCAGCAATAATGGTGCAGCCGGCAGCCATTCCCTCAAGAATGACCATGCCATAAGACTCGTACCTTGAAGGCACAACTAAAATATCAACTTTTCTCAAAAAGCCTGCTACGTCCTTGACCTCTCCTATAAAATTCACCTTACTCGTAACGCGTAATTCATTCGCCAACTTGTGAACGTAGTCTTTGAATTGCTGTGCCTCTTCTGTCTTAAACGGGTCATCGCCCGCCACGATGAACGTAAAATCATCCGTCTCGCCTAGCTCATGGATAGCTCGTACAAAGACATCATGCCCCTTAACTCTTTGAAACCTTGCTAACATGGCTACCGTTATAGTTCTCGGCCCGTTGCGCAATTTATATGCAAAGTCATTTATTATGATGGGTAGATTTATCACCTCGATACTTAATGATACATCGTTGTCCAACAAAAAATCTTTGACTTCACTGTTCGGAACCAACACCTTGTCGGCTAAATACTTCAGCAACCATCGGCGCAAAAAATTCACTACAACCCACGGGCCATGACAGACCCATATATTTTTGGATACATTATGCAACATGCGTGTAACAAACCCAAACCGATACAAGGAATAAGTTCCATTGAATACAACGCTATCAAAACAATGTTCTTTTAAGACTGACCAAAATCGATACACATTACGTAAGCGGATTTTCAAAAACACTACATCAATATTGTTCTCACTTAGCCTACGGGATAAGTCACCTGGCTCTGGAACAAGTACCGTAACGTCATGTCCTTGAAAAGCAAGACCACGAGCTGTGTTCAGTAAGAAGGATTCGCCCCCTCCTACCCCGTCATATTCACTAATTAGTAACAACCTCACGATCAGCCACCTCATAAATTACGCGGACAGCGTAGCTCCTGAATACGGAATTCGTCTTTACAAGGGCTATTACCCACTGTGAGAACACACACTATACAGTAGCTGCCACGTTCAACTGGACCCGTTCAGATTCAAAATAACCTGGGGCACTGTCTATTATGATAAGGATACTAGTTGGCGGTAAACTTCCGAGGCTCCAACACTCCATGACTGGCAGCCTCCAAAATCAAACTTCAGGTCTGAAAATTGACCCCCAGCAGCGGTCAGAGCCCACTTTACGGCCCCTTGACGTTCCGGTGGAACAAACAACAGAAGATACCCTCCAGCGCCAGCACCTAGCAACTTTCCTCCAAGCGCACCATTACGTACTGCGAGTTCATACATAGCGTCAATGTTGTCATTGCTAATCTTAGACGACATCTTTTTTTTGTAGTTCCAAGCTACTCCTAGCATACGTCCGAATTCCTCTACAAACCCTTTCATTAAGTGATTTTTCATCTCAGTGGCAAGTTCAACCTGCATATGCATGCCATCGATTGTGTCAATTCTCCCGTTGCTCACATTCAGGGACTGATCCTCAATTATGTTCGCAGAAATATGATTTTCACCGGTGTAACACAGCAAAAGGTTAAGTTGAAGTTCATTTAGAACATCGTCAGGCAATCTCAGGGGCGTGACCAGTACACCACCCTTTGAGAATTCAATGAAGTTAAATCCACCAAATGCAGCCGCGTACTGGTCTTGGTGTCCTCCTCTCAGGCCTAGATCTTCCCGTTCAAATTTATATGCCAAATGAGCAATTTCATATTTACTTAACTTCATGCCAGTGTATTCTTTGATTGCGGCTATCAATGCAACCATCATAGTGGAAGACGTGCCCAACCCGCTGCCAGGAGGGACTTCTGAAGAAGTAACTACGTCTATACCGGTCCTCTCTGTTACATCCATAAGTTTGGATATTGAGACCTTTGCTAAATCAAGCTTTCCATCAAAAGGAGGAGGACTATCCATCGAATACCGTACCGAAGACCCTAGATCCAGGGACTCGATATTTATATGGCCAGTGTTATTTGGACGCAACGTAACATATGAGTACTTGTTAATAGTACAACTGATCACGCACCCTCCATACATGGACATATACGGTTCAGTATCAGTACCTCCCCCGGCAAACGAGACCCTCGCTGGCGCTTTTGCTCTTACAATTTCCAACTCACATTCCCCCTACCTTATTGAAAGGATATCTTATTTTCTGCAACGTCATTCACAAAAGCTTTGTAATCAACCGGAACCCCAATATCTCTAAAATAGCCCTTCCACACAAACCCATATACCTCAGCGACACCGTTCCCGATTATATGTGGTAAAAACTCATGTTCCAAAGACATTGCTTTGCCTTCTTCTATTACTTCTGAAATTAGAGTTCTTCGAATAATGTATGTACCAGAGTTTATCAGTGCCGGACCACTATTCTGATTTGACACAAAATCCTTTACGCGCCCATTTGCCCCTAGAACGATAGAGCCATACCTGTCTGATTCAGATGCCCCAGTGAGAGCTATGGTAATATCCGCCGCCTTTTCCTGATGGTACTCTAGCATAGACTTTAGATCGATATCACTGTATGTGTCACCATTGCACAGGAATACGTCAGGTGAAGCCACAGATTTTATTGCGTTTCGAACTGCCCCAGCCGTGCCGAGTAACGTGTGGGGATCCTCTTTTACAATACAAGTCTCAATACCTAATCTGGATGTTTCCCCTTCGCAAACCTCATATTCAATCATTTCAGAGAGATACCCGCAAGCTAGCACTAACCTGTCTACGCCTTGATTCTTAAGGTTTGACACCAAGTAATATAAGAAAGGTTTATCATTGATCGGAGCCAACGGCTTAGGGTACTTGGATCCTAATACCGACGCGAGTCGCGTACCTAATCCACCCGCTAAAATAATAGCCTCCATCATATTCCCCCGTTCAATCCAAATAAAAGGCCTGTTCAAGAGCTAAACAGAGATAGTGGTAGACGGGAAGATGTAGTTCCTGCACCTCTAGGGTGAGGCTTGCTGGAACTTTAATCGCCACATCTGACACATCCTGAAGCGCTCCACCACTTTTTCCTGTCAGAGCAATTACCCTCACTCCTTTAGCTCGTGCCGTTTTAGCTGCATACAAAACGTTTTTTGAGTTCCCTGATGTACTGATACATATTAAGGCATCCCCCGCTCTGCCATACGCCCATACCTGTTGCGCAAAAATTAAATCAGGTTTTGCATCATTCATATAGGCAGTCATCAAGGCAGTTTGACTGACCAGAGAAATTGCACGGATCCCCCCTTGAAGGTTTTCTGCTATGTATCCTCCATCAACCCCGTAATCTGCAAAAAGCTCCGTGCTTGGGCCTGTAAGAGACCTCTTTTTCTCGAATCCCTTCATAAGCTCACCTACGATGTGTTCACTGTCTGCTGCACTACCACCGTTTCCACAGGTCATTATCAAGCCATCGTTCACAACCGTACCGACCAATAAGCGGTGCGCCGTTTTCAAGGACGTCGAGCATTCATTAAGGTTCGGATAACGATTTAATAGATGCTCCAAAAGTAATTCACTCATGAATATCACCCACATTAGTAGAGTATCTTTGGATAATATTATATGCTTCCAAAATATCTCTAGCTTCGATAGTTTCGTCAGGGAAGTCATCTTTTGAACCCAGGATTCTGATGAATTCCAGTCCGGATTTCGTTGCGGCTAACTGATCAGACAACCTATCCCCAATCAGCCAAGACCCGGCCCGCTGGACGTTATACTTATCTATCGCACGTTCTAGCAGTTCATTCCCTGGTTTTCTACAGTTGCACGGACCTGTGTAATCCGGATGATGCGGGCACACCAGAAATTCCTCTATTTGAATACCCCAACCTCTAAGGTACTCACTAACATAAGAGTGAAGAACGTTGATGTCGTGCATATTGTAGTAGCCCCGCGCTATGCCAGATTGATTGGTTATGATGAAAATCCCATAACCCGCGTTATAGAAACGTTGCATACCCTTAATTGCAAAATCCAAAAACCTAAAGTCCTGGATCTTGTGGGTGTAGCCATCATCCTGATTTATGGTCCCATCTCTATCAAGAAATACCGCTTTCATAGTCTCCTTCGTCACCTCTCCCACACCACGGGTTGATGTCCCAGAGTTGGCGTGATTTTTTCTGAAAAGCTTTGTTTCCTGGTAATCTCTCTATAGTCAAACCAAAGCCGAAAAAAGATAATAGCAACTATTATATTGTCCGGATAAAAGTTTATGAAGTCATTAAACATACAACCAACGACAAGCAACAGTAGGTAATCACGCATCATGCGATATTGAACGAATCTTATCCTCTGGGCACCGACATAAGTCCTTATTAACCAACCGATCGAATATAGCAAGAATGAAATACCAACAATTCCAAACTGGAGAACTATTTGTATAAACTCATTATCAGAGAAGGTTGATGTAGTCGCGTATATATTCGTAGCGGCAGTCACCTCTGGAACTGGAGGTTGTCCTATGGCCCAATACATCCTAAGTTGATGAAGTCCTACAAGCCATTTTTCCCAACGAATATTGTTTAAAATGTACTTAGACTGAAACACCCACAATGAGCTTTCTAGATATTTGAAAATCACAACACTAACTAGGACAACAGAAAATGCAGTGAATAGCCCTAACGCACGACGACTTTTAGTTCTACCATCAAGTGCGATTTTTATAGTCAACAGAATAAACAGCACCAAAATCGCCGATTTGCTAACGGTCAGCACAACACCGAAAATTGAGAACCACAGAACCACTGAACGCCTTGACAATTTGAATATGTTACCGATGTCTCCAACGGTGCCGGCTAGAAAGACAAATACAACTAAGAAGTAATATCCTGCGACGTTAGGATTGGAATAGAGAAACATTGCCCTACTATGAGATGCTGTTAATTGATATACACGAAGAATTATCGGCGACGTTAACCCAAAATAGTTTGAAGCGAAAAACGAGAACACTCCTAAGGGAAATACGACCAAAGTCGATACAGATAACGCCAGTTCTATGTTTCGCATAGTAGGAGTAACTACAAAGCATGCAGCGACAACGAGTGGTAGAAGTATAAAATTCTGTTCGTATTGCAACCATTTGGTCATGCCACCAGAGGCGTGATATAAGTGACCTCTCGCATATATATCAAACACGATGAGTAGGAAGGTCACTATAGCCCCTATACGATATACTGATCTACGCACAACTGAACGAAGTGCACCAAGGTACAACAGCAAAACGACACAAGCGATCTCCACAGTCGTGCTTATGTGCAAACCCAATATTCTGTGAGGTAACAGTAAGTCCACAAGCGGTGACAGCGAAATCAAAAGAACAAAACCGGTCCAAAACACTCATTCATCTCTCCTCGTGCCGACTGAATACATTTCATACCTCCACCTCGTAGGATCATAGTTTCAGGTCTGGTGCGGTAACCATCATTTCCCCCCCAGGACATCATACCAAGTTTGCATAACCCTATTGTATGTGAATTTCTCACCTACCAGGGCGCGGCCGTTACGTGAAACGTCAGCACGAATTGATGAATTATTTAAAACCAGCATGACGCTGTCCGAAAATTGCTCTACAGTTTCCGCCACGAAATAATGTGTACCTGGGATTCCCCCAATCCCCTCTGCACCGATTGGTGTTGTGATGACGGGAATGCCTACGGCCATGGATTCCAGAATTTTAGTCTTAATTCCACTGCCGAACCACATAGGAGCAATTAGGGCTTTACTTTTCTGTAGGTATGGCACAAAATCATTGACTTCACCTATCAATCTGATTCGAGGATCTGCATGTGCGAGATAAGACAAATCGCTATTTTCTCCACGACCAACAATTTGAAGAGTGACCTCCGCATCTCTCTTTTTAATAATTGGCCAAATCTCATGAATAAATCTTATGAGGCCTTCGGAGTTATGGGGAACATTTAACGCGCCTAGAAAAGTAATCACGTGCTTAGGGTTCTGAGTAATTGCTAAGTCTAGCAGAGCTTCATCAACGGATACCGGAATCGTATGAATACGTGACTCAGGACATCTATGCTGAAGAAGTTCCGCCTCTACAGGCGATACCAATACGACTGAATCGCTAGATAAAGCTAGTTTTTGCTCGTAACTCTCAAGTAGTTTAGCCTCTGCACTAACTAAGAGTTTTATCAGTCCTGTTCTCGTTAATATTCTGTTGAAGAAGCCAATTTTCCCAACAGCTCCAGCCGTCCCAATGGGACTTGAGTGGGATGCGCTAGATAGTTGACGCGAGTATCTAACCGACAACAAATCATCGAGATCAGCAACCTTTTTACACACATTTGGGCTCCTAAGGAGATACTCTCCGGTTCTGACCATATCAGCAATCACGGTGGTTACCCTATGCTCATCTAAAATACGCTCTATCTTTTTTTGATTCTTTCGACTCCAAAATAACTCTGACTGGAGAGGGGTTGACGCGTTAAATATTCTGCCTATTATCCACCTAATAACTGCCCCCGCCATCGGAGGGACAGGGATCAAGATAATGTCGCTTACGTACAATGGTATATCTTCTTTTGGGGGATATTTATTTCCGAATGTAACAAGAATCAGCTTGAAACCCATATCCTTAGCAATAAACTTGCAGTAGTTATTTAGGGATATTTTCCTTCCATCTGCTGGAGGAAACGGTAGCCTACTAGTTAAGAAAAGGACCGTTTCATCGCACCTTGGTTCCATTTGTGGGACACATCCTTATGTATGGTCAGAGCATTAACCAGCTATAGAAAGACAGTCATTAAGAGTCTTCTTCTAAAAGTATTCAATTTAAGCAGTGACCATGTGTTCCCCTCTGCGGTAACGTGTTTCCCGTTCGTACCATAACATATTTCTTCTTTCATTGTACGATAATACAATTTCCTTAAAAAACATTTAAAATCTGTATTTTCTTCAATACCTCTAATGTGTATATACACTTCTTGGATACCCAGACCATGCCAAAGGGAATTCTTTATTCACGCTATCACAGCCTACGATGGAAAACCCAAGTACCATCAGCATCTGCTCAGATTTGTTCCCTTCTCACGGCGTCCTCAGGTGCTTTTACAGCCCCCTTTAACAGCTCTATAACCCTATATATCAGTATCTGTGCCATCGCAAAGTCCAGCATTTGCACCAGTCGTTAGAACTGCGCAAGTGTGTCGCCGTTAAAGTCTCTATAATCCTTGGGACCACATGGTTCCTCTGCATAGAACTCACCAACTGATGGTTCCTGATCATCCCGCAAAGAGGGACAATGGAGGAATTACATTAAAATTAGCAATTGCCCTTGTCTGGGGATACTTTATCTGCTTCAGTCGACCCATTTCCAAATCATTAGCAAATCAGCTACTTGTAAAGCGGTGCATCACTGAACTCCAAATCAGAAATTCCCATGCAGGCTCAGGCTTTTAACAATCCAAAATTAAACCAGCAATTTCTTGCTGCCTAGACTTTACCCCCTACACTTTACCTCCTACTCCGATGTGGACTGACTTTTCAAAATTTTAGCACTGCGACTGTGATCTGCGCATCTCTGATAGTTCCTAGTGTTAAATTGAAAAGCTTACGGTCGTGGGCTGTTCACTTAAACGCGCAATTTAACAACAAAACCCGCGCGACATAGGGGATTTTACGTTTGGCGAATTACACCATAGCCAGTATCCCATACTTCGAAATCATATGCTCATGTTCTGTCGGTAACCTAAATTTCAGCCCGTGTCCGTGATGACTTAGACGCCTTGCTTATGTGCAGAAATTGGATTATCAGCTTGTCTCAGATGTAAACACGGCTCCCAAAAAAAACCCGCCATTCGAAGAATGATAGAACTTCACGTGTGGATCAGCACTGAACGTGGTCGTCGGTTAACCGCTAATGACATCTTCAAGCCAGTCCAGATAACACTTTTCCATCTCTCCCTCGAGGTGAAAACATTACTTTTTCGTTCTCTCCAAACCCCGTCAGACCTCGTTTCTGCACGTCATTCGTTGTGAATCATCGGTTGCTCAATCACCAGTGCAAGGCCGGTCAGCGTCCATGGTGGCTACATACTTGCTCATGAAATCATTCCTCATATAGTCTTCACGAGTTCTCACACTTGCCTTTCTGGAAGTCTCGAGTTTCGGTAAATATTGCACATTACTTCCATGCCCCGTTAGTCGCGCTCGACAAACTTGACTTCGTCACGTCGGAGAGATTGGAGTAAAGGAATATCGGGTTGTGGGTATCGAATATGAGTTCTGCACCGGTCCAATTGAGTCGTCCGTTATGAAAAACATTAATGATACCCGCTAATGCCATTGGGTCCACTGAGGCATCAAACTCCTCGATAACCCGCATACCCCCACGACGCAGCATTCGCAAAACAAACATAACCATGTTCAGGAAGGAATGGTGCCATACCACTCAAACACCCTAGCGGTGATGAGTGCTTGCTGTTCTTTGGGAATGGATGCTCGTAGCTTGATCCAAGTATAAGCGTTGCAGTACTTCCAACTCACCTTCAATTTTGGCAAATTTCCAAATTGGCCCCTGTGACACAGGGGCCAATTCTGCAACCTCTTTTCGGCACATACACCGCCGTACCAACGTCACTGAGCGCTGCCGTACGGATTACTACTACGCATAACTACTGCCTAATAACAGCCTGGCTGACTACTGCGCGGTAAATGAGACTGCTGCGCTCGGCTGTGAATCCGTATACTGGGTTCCAGCCCCGAGTGCCTTTACCGTCACCCCGTAGGTGGTGCCAGAAGTCAGACCCAGTGGGGAGAGGTCGTACGAACTCCAAGCGATGGGGGAGATTTCCCAGTACAGTTGTCCGCCCCTGAAGATGTCTACGGTATAGTCTGTCACGCCTTGTACCGCATTCCAGCTTACGGTACTCCCCACAACCTTCACATTCGCCGCGGGGCTTAGTACGCCCGCACTCGCCACGGTAAACTCTTGTGTGTACGGAGATGGCTGCGAAGACATGTACGACGAGGCATTGCCCGCACTGCCGGGTGTACTCTCACCGGCAGTCACCTGCGCAACAAACTCTCCGCTCGGAAGACCCAGTTTCGACAGGTCAACGGAGGTCACACTGGCTTGGTAGCTGAAGTTCTTGACGTAGTTTCCGTTCAATTCATCAATCTGCACCTGATAACTCGTTGCGCCGCTGACGGGTTGCCAGGACAGGGTGCTGCCAGACAAGGTCGGGTTTGGCGTCGCAGGTCCAGTAACGATCACGGCTACGCGATTCGACGCGGGCGACTGCGTGTAGTTGCTGTCCGGAGCTCCGGCCGTAACGGTGATGTTATACGTTCCTGATGCGAGCCCCACTGAACCAAGGTCAAATCCCGGTGTGCTGCTAGACATTGTCCAATTGACCCACGAGGCGCTGCCGGTGCCTTGTATGGCGACCGTGTACTCGGTTGCATTTGGCACAGCACTCCAACTGACCTGCAGCCCGCTCTGGCTAATCGTCGGGCTCTGCAACGCCCCATTGCTGGTGATGGCAATGACCCCTGATGCGCCAAACTGAGTCTTTGTAGAGGTGGATTCGGGCGAATTTCGATAGGCGCCAGAGCCATCCTGTGCGGTTACGGTGACAAAATAGCTACCGCTTTGCAACCCTTGCTTTGCGAGGTCTGCCGAAGTGTCTGACGTGGAGAAACCGGAAACTTGTTTGCCTGTCGTCGCGTCGTAAACCGTTACCATGTACGAGGTGGCGTTTGTGACCGCGTTCCAACTAACCGTCGTCCCTTTGACGCTCGTAAGGGTAGGCTGCGCCAGAGCTGTGAGGGTAACGGACTGCTTCGCAGACAGATTTGAATTGGCAAAGTTCGTCCCTACTCCGGTCGCCTGTACGGTGAAATCATACGTCCCTGCGCCAAGCCATTGGTAATCTGGCGAGCTGAGGGCGACGGAAGGTGACGTTATTGGGAATGTGGTAGTGATATTCGATCCGTCCGTCAGGTTGAAGAAATAGCCGGTTGCATGCGGAACAGGGTCCCAACTCAGCACGGTGCCAGTTTGCGTAATTGCCCCTGGTGTCGCCAAGGTCCCCTGACTTTGAATCTGAAGGTTATTTGCGGCACTTGTCCCTGGTGAATTTGCCCCTTGATTGTTATAGGCGCCAACGACGACGGTATAGGTGCCGCTCGGAATTCCCTCAAGCGACATGTCCAGTGCTGTGGTCACGGTGTTCACCGAAAAATAGGCTTGGGATGTGGTGCTCGCCAGGCTGACCCAGTAACCAGTTGCCCCCTGCACAGGATTCCAACTGACGGTGGTTCCCTTCACTTGGACGTTGCCTGGCGCACCAAGTCCGGTCGTGGAAATATCCCACACGCTTTGGCCGTTATCCGCAAACGTGCCGCCGATGTCTTTAACACACTGCATCAAGATTGGGCCGTGTGAAGTGGTGCAAGTGTGTGTATGATAGAGATAGACAGCGTCAAGTTGATGAGGAGGTGCAGCTACGTGTTCGAGAGTGACGACGACGCACTGAACCTTAGGCGTGTTTTAAAACTCCTGGACGAACGCATACATCCGGTCGCGGTGTACCTCTTTGGATCCGCTGCCCGTAGCCAACTGCGAGAAGATAGTGATATCGACTTGGCGTATCTCACTGACAGGACGGTGCCCCCTTACGAGCAGTATCTTATCTCGCAAGAAGCGGCAGAATTAATACACCGAGAGGTCGATCTCGTTAATCTTCGCAACGTTGAAACGGTATTTTGCGCTCAAATTATCACTCACAGCAGAGTGCTTGTAAACCGTGACAAACAGCGAGTCGCATCGTTTCACATCCGAACCCTCAAGGAATATGCGTTGCTGAATGAAGAACGCGCCCCGATTTTACAAAGCATTCGTGACAGGGGGAGTTTGTATGCCTGATGACGTCATTCTCAACAAACTCGCCATAATCAAGCGCTGTGTACAGCGAATCGAGGAAGAATACAACGGCGATCCCGCAAATCTGGAGAACTATACCAAGCAAGATTCCATCGTTCTCAACGTCCAGCGAGCTTGTGAAGCCTGTATCGATGTGGCGATGTACCTTGTGTCCGAAAAGAATCTCGGTCTCCCTCAAAGCAGTCGGGATGCATTCCAGTTATTACAGAAGGATCATTTAATTCCCGACGACCTCGCGGCACGCATGAAAGCCATGGTGGGATTTCGAAACATTGCTGTGCACAACTATCAATCATTGGACACAAGTATCCTCCAATCCGTTATTGACCACCATCTTTCAGATTTTCAGACGTTCTCGGATGCTATTTTGAAATTGGGATAGCGCAAAGGACTGAAACAGGATATGGCGTAGAAGAAGCATGTAAAGCCCTTGGCGCTGGTTGCGAACCTGGGTCTGGCTACACTGCAAATTTTTATGCTAGCGGCCGGTATAACGCCCGTGGTAGCGTATCCTGATTCGGAAACATTCTGTCATATGAATCCAATCCGACCTGGTGCCGCTTAGTGAGCGTATGCGTAAGTAGGGCCGAGCCTAACCTGCGGGCAGTCCGAGCAGGTATCGCTTCCTCAAAGAAGATCCAGACGTGGCCGCCGTTGCCCGACCGTGAACGTTCGAGTGCAGCTGGAACGCCGAACTCTTCACACGTTTGCATAAATGCGGATGAGTCATCTCTCCAAGTTGACTTGTCAAAATCTATCGCCAACAGCCAGCAGGTCTCATCAAGCAACAACGGATAGAGTCCGATTGTCACTGGATTCCTCTCGTCTTGCAGATGAGCGCGAATTGCATCATCCGTGAGCGGTATTGTGTCACCCAAAACCGTCTCTCCGGATTCGGTTCGCCGATACTGACGTTTCGGGTAATACGGTGCTTTACCGTCCCGTTCTCTTCCCCTGACTGCATCGACGTCATCTCTGCCTCTAAAGTAACTGCGAAAGAGCAACACCTTGTCATGAATCGCAGATTTTTTGGTCACTAGGTTGGGTAGACGGGATGGGTTGGCGGGTCTATCAACAGGTACGGTCTCTTTTGCTACCTTATGAGGATATCCGGTCGTGGCATCTACGACAACTGATTGTCGGAGTCTAGCCAGTTCTTCGGATAATGCTGCATTTTGAATCCGTAACCGCTCATTTTCAATCTTTAGCTTACGGTTCTCCTCCGTCAACCTCTGAATGTCGCTCGATTCCGGCAGTAGCAAATTCAGTTGTTTTGACCTTCGACCGTTTAGACTCATAGTCCCCTCCATGGAAACCCCAATATTGATTTACTGGCCTACCATTATTGTAGCCAACAAGAATAGGGGCTAGGCTAGCCTGACATCCTTCTTCCTTGTGGCGTCAATCCTCCAACTCAATCTCACGCATGCAGGCAATGACTCTGCCCGCGTTATGCCTCACATCGCAGGAGATTTACGTCGAGGAATATCTGGTTGTGGATGAGAGGGGCCATTTTCGGATAAAAGTTAAATTATGTGATTCAATCGCGTTCTTCAAAGCTTCATGCAATCCTCCACGATCACGTCGTACAATCTAGCGGGAATGTTGTCCACATAACAAGCATCTGGTCCAGGATTCAGGATCAGGTCCTTGTTATTTCTTACTTACATCATAATGTCGAAAAGTATTTATCGTTGCCCCTTACCTTTACGTTCTCATGCGGGTATACCCATGATGATCAGCTGAAAAAACACTGAAGGGGTATCAACCAAAAATGAATGCTTATCAATGGAAAAACCACGTGCACAGCCCCCCCGTCTGGTTTCAAAGCACCAACGACCCGTGCACACCAAAGCGATTTGTAACGTGATAATAATTTCGACTGTTTGACACGCCTTCTGTTGCGTGTACGATGAAGATAATTTCATTAGCCATAATGCGATGCCATCAAGAGATGGCTTGCGGTAACCATTAGAATGTATGCCACATGGCGGCTACATCTCTTCTGGTTCCAGCCTGAGTAAATTGACTGCTGCTATATGCTGTGGGTATATGGCACACAGGAACCACCCGCAATGTGCATACCTGTGCTTCAGTCGACCATATGAAAATGCAGGGAGTGCACGTCACTCGCTGCCGTGAGATGTGTGGGGGATTTAGAAGAAGTGGCTCTGCACTCAGTTCTCAATATGAGGTCCCGGACAGCGAAACCGCTGGCTTTTGCCACCCATTAAGCGGCATGCGGTTGAGCGCTGCACTCCCTTTTCGTATAGATAGGGGCCACGTCACGAAACGGAAAAGATCGTACGCTAAGCATTATCAATTAAGCGTAACGGTCTAAACTCACCCTGCTCCACCTAGTTGTTGTGTTGCCATGTGTAGTCACTGGTCAGATTGATGTGTCCCCATCCCGGTGGCAAAAGATGTTGCTCTCAGATAACACACAGAGCTCAATTAGGAATGACACACTAGGTTTCACTAGCACAAGGCATTAGTCATCATCTGGTTTGCATATATTGGCTGTACCAGCGATTTGAGGAGTTGAACAAGATGTCGATAATTTTTCTGTTAGGGTTAGAAGAAGACATGGTTGTGCAAAAGGCAAACTTTGAGATGAACATTGATGGGTACACATCAGAACCAATTTTGTACGATGAGGATAAACAAGAAACAACAGCACATGAGTACTTAGTAGATGCGCTTATCGTTGAAAGGCGAATTAAACCCGTCTGCATCACCAGTGCAGACGGGCTAAGAGATGAGCATAGGGTTCCTTATTGGGGATGGAACCCGCGGGTTCTTCCAGACGTCGTAGCAAAATGATCATGGGCGTGAATGGCAGCTCCGATCAACCCTGCGTCGTCTCCCAATTCGCTCACAGCGATGTTCGGAACTGACAAGCAGAATAACTCGACCGCGTTTTCGATTGCGCTGACCACATCGGGGTTGCGTGCCACACTCCCTCCAAGTGCAACGACGGCAGGGTCCGCCATGATGACGCAATTGGCCACCACCCGAGCCATTTCGAATACGGCCTGTTTCCATAATTCGTGAGCGGCGGGGTTGCTCGACATGGCTCGGGATAAGTCTTGGGCTCCGCCCGTGAGACCTATTAAGTCTGCCATATGGTCGAGAGCGGCACCGCCAATGCGACGCTCGATAATATCATCCTGTGCAGGCACCAAGGCCCCTCGTAACGGCACCCAATGACCGACTTCCCCTGACATGCCGGTGGCGCCATGGAATACGTGACCGTGACAAGTCATCGAGACTGCAATCCCCGTGCCCATGTTCACATAGAGGCCGGGCTCCGCGCCATGCGTGACACCCAGCCGGCACTCTGCAAGAGCAGCAGCTTTGACGTCATTGATGACCACGAAAGGGAGCGAAAGCGCTTGGACGAGGTTGTCTACGTGTTTTTGTTGCCAACCTGGAAAGTTGATGCTGAAATTTCGTCCGCGTTGCTGTCCTATGAGACCAACATTCGAAATACCGAGCGCCTGTGCGTCCCAACTTTCGCGCATACTGGTGAGCTGTTCAAACAGTTCGTCGACGATCTTGGCAGGGTCACGCTGCCTGGTTGAGACCTCCGCCCTCTCGAAAATCGTTCCGAATGAGGTAAGAGCTGCAACACGCGCGCGAGTGCCGCCGATATCGATTGCCAACCAAACACGGCCATCTTCTTGCTTAACCATTGAGCTTGGCCGCCATGGCGTCAACCGATCTCTGAAGGCGCGGGATCACTTTCAGCGCGTTCTGATAGTATATGCGAGCAAGCACATCATCGGGCAGATTAATGCCGTAGATACGCCAGCGCCCCTGACGCCCTGGACCGTCCTTCGATGGGTCCCCATATGGAAAGTACTCGTCTTGAGTTTCTAAAAATCGATAGTAGATTCGATAATCTATCGCTCGTGCTGGACTAATGTCAAGTCCAAAGAGCACTCGTTCGCTATATTTCATCAGGAAATCGCGAGCCGAATACGGCTGGCGTCCAAGCTCCCCAATTCTTTCAGAGATGTCAATCATAAGGTTAGAGTGCGAATCAAGCATGTTACTGAGATATCTCAGGTTTTCCGCAGATGAAGCCAAGTGTGCGCCGATAAAAGTCACCTTTGGGTGTCGATCGAGCATAGTCTCAAATTCTTCCAAAACTTGTTTGAACGAGGGGAATTCAGGTCCGTAAAAGTGCCAGTCTGGGTGATTACTCAACTCCTCAATGCGCTCGTTACGGGTGTCTGCGGGCTTGAAAAAGGCTAGTGGGTCTGCAATGTGAATAGTGACCGGTATCCCGAGTTCCCCCACAGTTTCCCAAAGAGGGTCGAGCCTCTCATCACTGACAGTTAGGCGCTTGCCATTCAAATCTCGTATGCGCAATCCTACATCCTTCCACACTTTCAGCCCTTCTGCTCCTGCTGCCACAGAATCGCGAACTTGTTGGGCCAATAAGGTGCCAAAGTCCCGAGATTCTTCAACCGCCCATTGCCAGTTTAATCTGGTATATACAATAAAGCGGTCAGGATATGGCTCGCGCAGTCGCTCTATGTGACGAGCGAGGCGAGCTCCAGTGCCACCATCTAAATCGACATACGCTGCCACACCGGCATTGTCCATTGAATCAACAAGCGCCCCAATGTCGTCGTAGTGCCACTGTGTTGCCCACTGCGTGTGGTTGTGCATATCCAGCACAGGCCATCGTGGACGCTCCGGCATGTGGGTTTCAGTCACCAGTGCGGGTTCAGGGTTAAATTCACTAAGTCGTAGGTCCTGCATTGTAGTTCCTCCTTTATTTGCTATTTACTTACTTGGTAATTCGACCACACCCCGTAGGTGTTGTGGACGATCACATTCAATTCCCTTAGCTTCGGCGACAGCGAGGGAAAATCCCTGGGCCACCACAGCAAGTGCCGCAGGCATAGCGATAGATACCAACGAATCAGGAAGCATCAAGCTATCGCTGAGATCAGATCCTGGTACGGAGATCGCTTTGGCGCCAAAGCTTTTAGCTTCGTCTATCAGGGAATGTTCGTCTTCCCATGTTTCCGACTGCGCAAACAGCACCATTACATCACCAGGGTCTAACGTTGCGATGGGCCCATGGCGATATTCCAGTGGGTGAAACGATTCCGCCACGGTAAGCGCCATCTCAGTCATCTTTAGAGCAGCTTCGCGCGCGATTCCGTACAGTGGTCCTCCACCCAGAAACACTACGCGTTCAGGGACGTTTTCCGATATCACTCCGCGGAAGAAGGTGAGGGCATCGGCCGCAAATTTATCAATGTCATAACTTGCCTTGAGCAATGTTTCACGTTGCTCTGGATGTAAGGCCGCGAGAGCTAGTATTAGCATGCTGGTGAAGGAACGCAACATGACAACACCACCGTCATCGCCGGAAGGGGAGAGTATGACCTCATCGGCGAACTTATAAAGAAAATCATTCGTGCTGGGGTTGCATGTAATGAGAGTTGTTGGAATGCCACGTGCTCGCGCTGCTTCCGCAGCCTTCCCGGCTTCAGTCGTGCGAGCCGAACGGGAGAACATAACCAGTCGGGAAATTCCCGACAAGTAGTGGTCAGGATACAACATTACCTCGCATGATGGAGCTGCAGATGTTCCCAGCCCCTGTTGTTGTCCAATCCAGGACACCGCTTGAGCCAAATAGTACGAAGTACCACTGCCAATCAACAAAGCTCCACCGAAATCTGTCGGCTGAAGCTGTCGGTTGGATTCGAGGGCTTCCCTCCACGCATTTCCCTGTGCCAAATATGCAACGAGCGTCTTGTCTCTTGCCATGTCTGTGACCTCCTTGTATTTAGCGATCGACTCCCAAGGTGAGTCCGCTGATAATTTGCCGCGACAAGACGGCAAAGGCGATAAGTATTGGAACGGTGGTAATGACAAATGCCGCCATCAATCCTGTCCAATCGGACGTGTACTGTAGGGAGCCATATAAGGAATAGATCCCTACAGGAAGCGTGAACTTAGTTTGCGTGGTCAGAACGGTATAGGCCACGATGAACTCGTTCCACAAGCCCACGATCCCCACAATGAACGCGGTAGCTATTCCGTTTCGAGCCGTGGGTACGATAATCTTGAATAAGGTACCTAAAAACGAAGCACCGTCGACCCGAGCTGCCTCTTCAAGATCGGTCGGAATGGTGGATAAGAACCCCGTCAGCAAGAACACGGTCAACGGTATTGTCATGCCCACGTATACGAGTCCAAGGCCGGTCATGCTGTCGAGTAGATGGGTCCAAGAAAGTGCCACATATAAAGGAACCAAGGCAATCTGTATCGGGATACCAATTCCGACGGCGAACCCGTTTACGATCCACCGGCTTATCCTTAAGGTGCTCCGTGACAATACGTAAGCGGCAGGAATCGAAATTACAACTGATGCAGCCGTGGCCAGCACATCGACTGCGACCGACCGTATGAAATAGTCACTCATATTGCTGTCCGACCACGCTCGTGCATAGTTGCCGGGCTTAAAAGGAGAGGGCAGGTGAAATGGGCTTCCGAAAAACTGTTGGTTGCTTTTCAAGGATGACGCGATTAGCCAGAGCATAGTCACAATCGTAAACAAGAGCCAGAATACAAGCATAATCCAACCTAGTATGTGCACAGCTCGATCCAGCAGGTTCCCTGGACTTAAGAGTGCACGCGAACTTTTTGCTTTGACGTTTACTTCGTGTTGGATACTCATCTAATATTCCATCCTTTGTTTGCGTCGGAAGACAAGATTGACAAGGCCGAAGCCAACCCCAACGACGGCTACCATGAGCACTGCCACAGCTTCCGCATAGCCCAAATTGCTTATTGGCAGGTCCCGGGTTCCAAATGACAGGACGTATTGGTAGATTCCCAGAGTCCACAATTGGGTCGGGACCTGTCCCGCTCCAGCGAAGGCAAACAAGAAGTCGAACGTCTTTACTGAGGTGACAACCCAAAGGGCCACTGCTACGGAAAGCACATCCCCAATCATCGGAATCACTATCCGCATAAAAACGTTTAAGTTGCTGGCTCCATCTACGTGGGCAGCATCGATGATGTGTTGGGGGACTTTGGACACACCTGCCAATAAAATCACGGTGTAGAATCCTACGTTGATCCAGATGAGCGCCACCACGGCAGCTACAAAGATCAAGTTAGGCGACGTCCAATCGATCGCGTGAATGTGGAATACCGACAAAATGCCGTTGATAAGGCCATACTGGAAGTTGTAGAGAAACGCCCACAGGATGGCCAGAGCGATCGGTGGTACCACGGATGGAAAAAACAGCAGTGCACGGATAAAGCTCTGATGTCTGAGACGCCAGATGGTGAAAGTAAAGAATAGGCTAAAGAAGAATATTACCGCTCCTCCAACGATCATCAATGCGAAGTTATTCTTAAGAGACGCACCAATCTGTGGGTCGCTTATGAGATGGGCGTAATTGGTCAGCCCAACAAAATGCAGTGCGCCCGAATAGCCAGACCAGCGAAACAAGCTGATACAGATACTTGCAAGGATCGGTATTACAAATACTAGAAGGTACAGCCCGATGGCGGGCGTCGCGAACCAAAGCACCCGGTTTCTCATCTTGACCTCCTCGACGTGTGCGACCTGAATCTTATGCTAGATGAAGAGGAGGGAGCATGGAATTTCCCTCCTGCTGCAATCCGTGTTACTCTGGTGAGTTGTTGTGCGCCTTGAGATATTGCACCGTAGATTGCTGTAATGTCGTAATGAACTGCTGCGGAGTGAGCTTGCCGCCAATGAACTCTTCATTCGTTGGGAAGTATACTGAGGACGTCCACCCACTGGCCTTGGCGTAAACTCCACCGTGCGGATCATAGAAACTTGTCGCCTGTTTCAGTGTGGGTTCGATGGATGTCAGTGTGGAAGGCGTTGGATCGCCCTTCAAATCTGTAAAGTTCAGTGCCTTCGTGGAAATGCCCTGAAGATGTTTTGGGGTCATGAGCCAATTAAGAAAGGTTTCCGTGGCTTTCAAATGCGGCGCATTTTTTGGAATAACGAAGCCTTCCAAGTAAGACGGCATATCAGTCGTTTTTCCACTCCCTACTTGAGGGAACGGCGTCATCGCGTACTGGAAATTCGAACCCGCATACTTCTGGGTTTCACTAGTGATCCAGTCCATGAGCAAAATCATGCCGCTCTTGCCCTGAGCCCATGCCGTTTGTGCCGCAGGGTACACGCTCCCTTGGTAACCAGGCTCAAAGTCACCTGCTTGAATGAGCTGTTCCTCCATCTGGGCTGCCTGCAAGAGCTTCGGATTAGACCAAGCCTTGCCGCTTGGGTCGGATGCTGCTTTCAACAAAGCGTCTGGACCCGCAACACGAGCAGCCAGCCAATTGTACCAATATGCAGCGTAACTGCTATCCTGACCATCCAATGCAATTGGGGATACTCCGTGACTCTTCAACTGCTGGGTCAGGCTGACCAGTTGAGACCAAGTAGTTGGAGGCTGCAGATTATACTTGTTGAACAGCACCTTGTTATACCAAATGCCCCCAGTGATGAATTCATAGGGCATAAAGTAGTAGTGACCATTAAACTTATATTGGTCGATCGTCGTACCAAGGAACGAGTCCTTCAATGGCTTGCTTGAACCATACGCATCTTGTTGCAGCAACTGGTCAATTGGAGTTGCCAGGTTCTTTGCTATTAATGCTCCGGTCGTTTCGCCACCGCTTTGGTCAGTAAGGTCCGGAGGGTTTCCGGCTGAAATTGCTCGTTCGACCTTGTTTAAAACCTGACGACCATCCCATTCGACTTGAACCTGGATATTCGGGTGAGACTTTTCAAAGGCGTTAATTTCATCCTGAAGAACAACCTGCTGAGGTTCGCCGGGATTCCACATTGACCAATATGTGATCGTGGTCTTGCCGCCAGATGATGCGCTGGTATTCCCACCTGATGCGGCACTCCCGCACCCAGACAACATTCCGGTAACCACGAGCACCCCACCGAGCCCTAAACCTAACCTCTTTTTCATATAATCCCCCCTCCGAGATCCCTACCGCCTACAATGGCAGATGGGTCTATCACATTTCCTCGTTGTATTCGCTTTCTTCACAGTTATAAAAATAGTCTAAACAATTAATGTTTGCAACAATATTTTATGAATTGCATTAAATATATTGTAAAGTTGCGCGTTATGAACGATAATTACACGTAAATATGGTTGAGCTAACTAAAACATTTGGAACATGGCTCAACCCTAACAACTATAATCTCGTCAACAGGCGGTGAAGAAAAGTATTGGCTAGATCGGATCGCGGTCAAAACCGAACGGCGACTATGCGCCGACATCAAGAAATCATAGAACTTCTGAGAACTACTGGTGTTGTGTCTGTCAGTGAGTTGGCCGAACGGTATGAGTGCTCGCCGTCCACCATTCGACGTGACATCGGGATTCTATCAAGAACAGTCGATGAGCTTCGCAGGTTGCATGGTGCCGTCGCAATGAAACCAGAAATGCTTGAGCAGAACTTTCAGGAGAAACTAACCCAGGCGTACCAACAGAAGGTAGACATCGCCGCCGCTGTCGTTGAGCATTTGCCAGAATCCGGTGTTATTGGATTG
Source organism: Alicyclobacillus curvatus (assembly GCA_017298655.1). GTDB lineage: Bacteria > Bacillota > Bacilli > Alicyclobacillales > Alicyclobacillaceae > Alicyclobacillus_B > Alicyclobacillus_B curvatus. Next base: position 4,327,076 of record CP071184.1, on the reverse strand, counting down.
AACGGTGGTACCACAACAACGTTAGTCGCACGTCAACTGGCTAAGACAAAACGAAATTTGACAGTGGTAACGAACGCAGTAAATATCTCCTTCGAATTGACGGGGTCTTCGGTGTCAGTCGTTGTAATAGGTGGTGCACTCCGTCCATCAAACTATGAGACTACGGGGCGAATGGCGGAGGAAAACCTGCGTGGACTACACCTTGATGTGGCGGTGCTCGGTGCCAATGGGCTCGATCCTCGGTTTGGCGCCAGCACTTCCGCCGAACTTGAGGCAGCAGTCGGTCGTACATTTGCCGACCAGGCCGACGAAGTTATTATCGTAGCTGACAGTACGAAGTTGGGTGAAAGGGCTCTTTTCCAGATGGTTGACTGGTCATCTATCCGCTACGTGGCCACTGATGCAGGCGCCAACGATCTTCTTCTCCAGTGGGGAGGGCGCCGGAATACGCCAGAAGATCTGCCGGCGACGGTCTGGGAGGTGCAGACTCGTGGATGAGGCTGTATTGGGAATTGATATTGGAGGAACCAAGGCATTAATCGGGATTGGAACCATGACTGGCAAAGTGCTTTGTGAAAAGCGGCTTGATGTGAGGCAGCATGGCGATGCTCAGTCTGTCATTGACGCGGTAGTAGAATTGGCGCGCCCGATTGTCGACACGTATCATCCAAAGGCAGTTGGGATTAGCACCATGGGGATCACATTGGAAGACCGGGTCCTTCTAGCTCCGAATGTTACCGGGTGGGAAGAACTCATTCTACCCAGTTACTTTGCAGACGCGTTCCCTAATCGTCGGATTTCCATAGCTAACGATGTGAAGGCCGCTCTGTTAGCAGAAATGCGGTGGGGATCGCTCAATACAGGCCGACCGGTTGCATACCTCAATCTCGGAACTGGAATTTCCTTGGTTTTTGGTAATGAAGGGGTAGTTTGGGATGGGGCTCACAAGGCATCTGGCGAGATTGCTTACAGTTGGCAACAAGGGGAGAGGGGCTACGCTACGGGACATGCGCCGCTTGAAGAATCGGTTGGAGGTGGCGCATTGGACAGGGAAGCAGAACGACTCTTCGGATTATCAGGAGGGTTACAAGAGGTGTTTAACATCTGGGATTCGCGACCTGAGGTTAAGCGATGGATGGCAGCAGTCCTCGAGCGAATTGCACGGGTCGTCGGCAACGTTCTATTGGTGTTAGACGTTGACCGCGTCGCTATCGGTGGGGGACAGGTGGCCCAATTCGAAAAAATTGTTAGAGTGTTCGGAAGCGTTTGGAACGAGTATCTTCCTTTTCCACCAGACATAGTCCCTGCCCGGTTTCGTCACGCTGCCGGCTTGATGGGGGCTATTGCCTTAGGAGTGGATGCCTTGTGATTTGGACAATCACTCCGAATCCAGCATGGGATATCACTTATGATCTGCGACAACCACTACAAGCTGGAGCCGTACAACGTGCTTTGGCGGTTCATGCGCGGGCCGGAGGCAAGGGCAATAACGTCGCGCGTACAGTAGTGGCCTTGGGCGGACTTCCTGTTGTGGCGGTGGAACCGCTCGGAGGTGTTGTCGGCCACGCAATTGAGTGTTCGCTTGAGAACCACGGTATCAGGGTAATGAAAGAAGAAGTGAACGAAGACAATCGAGTGTGTACCACCTTCGTGTACGAAACGGAGGTGACCGAGGTTCGAGCTCCCGGCCCTCGTATGACAAACGAGGTCTTGAACACATTGATTCGGAGGTTGATGGAGCAAGTTCGACCTGAAGATTGGGTTGTCATTTCAGGCAGTACCCCACCTGGCTTGGATCCCTCGATCATTGGCGACTGGATAAGGAATCTAAAACCACGCGTTTTCGGTGTGGTGGCAGATGTGTCCCCGGACGCTCTCGGGCCGGCCATAGATGCCGGCGTCACCGCAGTAGTACCGAATGAGGATGAGTTTGAAGGCATTAAGGAGTTGCCCCGCAACGTTTTTAAGCACACCAATCTCATCGTGACGCGAGGAGGTGCAGGGGTTACTTGGCTCCAGACGGACGGAACTACCCGTGATTTTCCAGCATCCTCGGTAAAAGTTGTGAATCCTGTAGGCGCGGGTGATGCTTTTTTGGGAGGTCTCGTCCATGCATTGGCTCGTGGACTTGAGTGGGAATATGCTATTTTGTGGGCTATCGCCGTTGCTGGAGCGAGTACCGAAACAATCGCTGTGGCCGACCTCGATCCGAATCGAGCAAATGATTTGTGGTACGACATGACAAAACAGAAATAGAGGGATACCGCGACCTGCGCGGTGCGACACGATTCCAAGTGGTAAGTTAGAGAAGGAGGCCCCAAGTTCGTGATTGGCGATATCAAACAACTGTTGTCCCAAGCCAGATCACAGATTTCGGCAGTACCAGCTTTCAATGTGGATTCAGTGGACATGGCATTGGCGGTAATTGAAGCAGCGGAACAGAGTGACACCGGTATTATCATACAAGTGACCGCTGACACACTTAACATCTGGGGTTGGCAATTTCTGAGCCGTACCCTTTTATCTTTGGCACAGGATGCTACAATACCAGTGGCATTGATGCTCGACCATGCAAAGAGGTTCGAGGACATACAACGCGCGATTGATCTAGGTTTTAGAGCCGTCATGTTTGACGGTTCTGCTCTACCTCTGTCGGAAAACATCGAGGCTACCCGCAGTGTTGTAGCCTATGCCTATCCTCTCGAATGTTTTGTAGAGGGAGAGGTGGGGCACGTCGCACGAGCTGGTGAGCCTCCGGAGTGGGAGCACCTAACCACCGTCGATGAAGCAAGTGAGTATGTTGAGGCAACAAAAGTCGGGGCACTTGCTGTGGCTGTTGGGAGTAAGCACGGTGAATATAGGAATCCGGAGGACATAAAGGTCGAACGTGTTCACGAGATTTATGCCGCACTGCGTTTGCCTTTGGTGCTTCATGGCGGAAGCGGGATGCCTCCTCAATTGTTGGCTCCCGTAATTCGCGGCGGAATTACCAAGATCAATGTTGGTACAGAACTTCGTCATACATGGTGGGATGGGATTGATCAGTCGCATCATGCCAAACCTCGTGAGGCTTTATTAACAGCACGTTTCAAGGTCCAGAAGCGAGCGCTGGAGTTAATTGAGCAATTCAAACCTCGTTTCGGTGAAGAACAGTGACGGAGTCAATTCACGACTCGTTCCTCTAACTGTCACTGCTGAGAGAGACTCGAATCTTCTCACAGATCGGACATCAGGATATCGGAGGCGTATGCTGTGACGATCTTGGTTTGGCGGCAAGAGGGACCGGGGTTTACCCAATGGATTCTTGAAAACCAGCACTGGAGACTTACGGTCGCGCCAGATCTCGGTGGTATGGCTGTTTCGCTGATTCATCGCCCGTCTGGCGAGGAACTCTTACGACGTCCGTTCAATCGACAGGCTTGGGAAAACGAACCTTACCTTTATGGTATCCCCGTTCTTTTTCCACCCGGACGCATTACCGGCGGCACATTCCAGTGGCGGGGAATGCGGTACGAATGGCCGCGCAACGACACGCGTGGGCCCAACCATCTACACGGGTTTGTCTGGAATAAACCGTGGAAGGTTACGGACATCCGAGGGCGGTTGGCCGTATCGTCATCAGCCGAAGTCGAGGATGCTTTAAAACAGTACTTGGGAGCGGCGACGCAACTAACCATTACGTACGAACTAGATGACCAGACGGTGCTGATTAAAACCACGGTTAGAAACCCTGGGCCGCGTGCCATTCCACTGGCGCTCGGATTTCATACTACTTGGGATCTATCAAAACACGATTGGCTAGTGACCATTCCTGATGGACACGCGTGGAAAAGGACACCCGACGGTGGAGCACAGCTTGTCGAAGAGCCAGAGCGGCTGATGCGCCTACGTACGTCGGCCGAGCGGTGTACCAAGGTGGTGGATGATGTCTGTTATCGAATTAACGACGGGGTCGACACCGAGATTCTTATGGAACATCCCAGCAGACCACTTAAGTTTCGGTGGTGTTCCGATGCGTCGTTCCGCCATTTGGTTATCTATCGCCCCACTGAGAACAGCCCATTTATCTGCGTAGAGCCTTGGACATGGGCCTCGAATGCCCCCAACCTCGCTTTTCGCCCGGATGTGACTGGTGTTAGCGGCCTTGCTTCCGGCGAATTCCGCCAATTCTGTTACAGCATCAGTGTTGTGACAGAGAATGGTCACTACGAGTGAGTGCCGTAGGTCCCTCAGATGACACAATGATGTGATGATACTTGACTCCAAATTTCGCAAAACCACGAAAATGGTCCCCGTGTCACGAAGACACGGGGACCACTTCTTCAACCTAGTGTTATCCTATACACCGCCGTGCCAACGTCACTGAGTGCTGCTGTACAGGTTACTACTGCTGGTGATTACTGCCTGATGACTACTGCTGATACTGACTGACCACAACTGCCTGATTGACTACTGCGCGGTAAATGAGACTGCTCCGCTCGGCTGTGAATCCGTGTACTGGGTTCCAGCCCCGAGTGCCTTTACCGTCACCCCGTAGGTGGTGCCAGAAGTCAGACCCAGTGGGGAGAGGTCGTACGAACTCCAAGCGATGGGGGAGATTTCCCAGTACAGTTGTCCGCCCCTGAAGATGTCTACGGTATAGTCTGTCACGCCTTGTACCGCATTCCAGCTTACGGTACTCCCCACAACCTTCACATTCGCCGGGGGGCTTAGTACGCCCGCACTCGCCACGGTAAACTCTTGTGTGTACGGAGATGGCTGCGAAGACATGTACCACGAGGCATTGCCCGCACTGCCGGGTGTACTCTCACCGGCAGTCACCTGCGCGACAAATTCTCCGCTCGGAAGGCCCAGTTTCGACAGGTCAACGGAGGTCACACTGGTTGGGTAGCTGAAGTTCTTGACGTAGTTTCCGTTCAATTCATCAATCTGCACCTGATAACTCGTTGCGCCGCTGACGGGTTGCCAGGACAGGGTGCTGCCAGACAAGGTCGGGTTTGGCGTCGCAGGTCCAGTAACGATCACGGCTACGCGATTCGACGCGGGCGACTGCGTGTAGTTGCTGTCCGGAGCTCCGGCCGTAACGGTGATGTTATACGTTCCTGATGCGAGCCCCACTGAACCAAGGTCAAATCCCGGTGTGCTGCTAGACATTGTCCAATTGACCCACGAGGCGCTGCCGGTGCCTTGTATGGCGACCGTGTACTCGGTTGCATTTGGCACAGCACTCCAACTGACCTGCAGCCCGCTCTGGCTAATCGTCGGGCTCTGCAACGCCCCATTGCTGGTGATGGCAATGACCCCTGATGCGCCAAACTGAGTCTTTGTAGAGGTGGATTCGGGCGAATTCCGATAGGCGCCAGACCCATCCTGTGCGGTTACGGTGACAAAATAGCTGCCGCTTTGCAACCCTTGCTTTGCGAGGTCTGCCGAAGTGTCTGAGGTCGAGAAACCGGAAACTTGTTTGCCTGTCGTCGCGTCGTAAACCGTCACCATGTACGAGGTGGCGTTTGTGACCGCGTTCCAACTGACCGTCGTCCCCTTCACGCCCGTAAGGGTGGGCTGCGCCAGAGCTGTGAGGGTAACGGACTGCGTCGCAGACTGATTTGAATTGGCAAAGTTCGTCCCTACTCCGGTCGCCTGTACGGTGAAATCATACGTCCCTGCGCCAAGCCATTGGTAATCTGGCGAGCTGAGGGCGACGGAAGGTGACGTTATTGGGAATGTGGTAGTGATATTCGATCCGTCCGTCAGGTTGAAGAAATAGCCCGTTGCATGCGGAACAGGGTCCCAACTCAGCACGGTGCCAGTTTGGGTAATTGCCCCTGGTGTCGCCAAGGTTCCCTGACTTTGAATCTGAAGGTTATTTGCCGCACTTGTCCCTGGTGAATTTGCCCCTTGATTGTTATAGGCGCCAACGACGACGGCATAGGTGCCGCTCGGGATTCCTTCGAGCGACATGTCCAGTGCTGTGGTCACGGTGTTCACCGAAAAATTGGCTTGGGATGTGGTGCTCACCAGGCTGACCCAGTAACCAGTTGCCCCCTGCACAGGATTCCAACTGACGGTGGTTCCCTTCACTTGGACGTTGCCTGGCGCACCAAGTCCGGTCGTGGAAATATCCCACACGCTTTGGCCGTTATCCGCAAACGTGCCGCCGACATCTTTAATCACGCTCATGATGTCTTGCTCGGGCACCCACCAGGAATTGTTGGCCTGAACAAAGGTGTCCTGCACAGCCACGGTTCCATTCAGGTTGATGGAATCGCTGCCCATACCGACAGGTGCACTAATGCCTACCTGTAGGCCGTTTTGCACCGTGATGTCAAACGTCCCTGTACTCGCGTCCCAAGACGATGAAAGTCCCGCCTCTGCAAGGATGTTTGTCAGGTCACTGACGGAAACGTACTTTGCGGCCGTCGGTGTGGTTGTGGTGTAGACGTCGTATCTCCCGGCCGATCCGTTGACGTCGACCGTAACGTTGTCCGCACTCGCGATGTCACTTGACGCAAGTGGGAAGGCTGAAAACGCGACAACCTTTCCCGATGCATCCAATTCGTACACAGACACATACTCTCCCGCCGTCGCGTTAAGGTCCGTGCCGACTTTGTACGCACTCGCACCGGCAGGCAGTGCTGCGCCCATCTGCGGGGTTTGTGCAGCAGTGGATGAAACCACCGCAGCAAAGGTGTCACCACTGACATTCGGTGTTCCCGTCAGTTCCGTCGTACCCTTCGTGTGACCAGGGCGAACTTGCACATCTTGAATGGCAGGGCTTTGCGGGTTTGCCGTGATGGTCCAAGTTGTTGAAGTCGCTGTGAACGTCCCGCCAATGTCCGCGATGATAGTGGCTACATCGTGTTCAGACACCCACACGGTGTCCGTGCCAGATGAATCTTTCCCGACCATAAAGGTGTCTTCGAGCGCTAGGCTCTTGTTGAGGTAAACAGAGTCCGATCCCGTGCCGAGGCCCGTAGTTGGGACTGTGAGTGTGTAACCACCTGGCACAGTCAGCTGGAGCGTTCCTGTCGACCCATCCCAATTCGGAGACAGACCGAGTCCGGAGAGAATCTGGACGAAGCCGTACATCGGGATGTAGGTTGTTGAAGCCATTTGGTACAAGTCATACGATTTGGCCGCCGCAGCGTTCACAGCGACATTTACCTTGCCGAGGGACCCACCAACCGCGATGTGGGTGACGTCGATGGGATAGCCGTGAACGGACGCGGTAATCGTCGCCGTTCCGCCTGCTACCGCGGTGACGACGCCTGTGCTCGGGTCGACCGTGGCGACCGTGGCATCTGAGCTCGTCCACTGAATTTGGCTCGTTGACAGCGTCACCCCTGCCAATCCGCCCGGTGCAGAAGCGTTCAACTTCAATGTGAATTTGGCCGTATCACCCACGGCGAAGCTGGTCTGCGGCTGTGCGGTAAACTCCATTTGCCCGAGTGCCGTCGTAATCGCGTCGAGAGCGTCGCGATTCTTGTCGATGGCCGTCTGGGCGCGTGTGCGAATCGCAGCGAGATCGGACACACCGAGACCATACTTGGACAGCAGGCCGACGAATGGCTTGGTTGAACCATCTGTGGTCTGATTCACCGCGTCTTCCAGCGCCTGCGCGAGGATAGAGGTTCCAGATGTCGACGTGCCTGCACCGGAAGACTGTAGAAGTGCCTGCGCAAGCAAGTTGGCCTTAAAGTTCTCAAACAGGTTGTAAATGTCCGTGCCCGTGATGGCTGGGTCAAGGGCCTGAATCTGTGCAAGCAGTTGCTGGACGTTGCCAGAGGTGGTTGACGTGTCTTGTTTCAGCTGGCTGTAGGTCGACATGAGCACAAGGTTTTGGACAGCCTTTACAAACTGCCCTGCCTCTGCTGCAGTCACGCCAGTTGGAAGCGTCGGCGGGTTGGACCCATAGAGAATCTGTGTCCAGTCGGCGCTCCGTGCGTTTGCCTCAGCCGTCTGAACAGCTGCTAAGCCACCCGTCGTTTGCAGTGCTTGATGGAGTGCATTGAGCTGGTCGACAAGTTTCACGAGCGTTGCGTCCTTGACAGACAAGTTATTGATTTCCTTGCTCGTCAAGTGAAATTCGTGGAAGGCCACCACTTGCTTCTGTGCATTGACCTCGTAGACGTCAAGGTACTGCCCGGCAGTCGCTGTCAAGCTCGCTCCTGACACATAAGGGCTCGCCGTGCTTGGAACTGCGGAACTCGCATTCGGCTGCGTTGCCGGTTGTGACCCCAGAACCACTTCGAATGTGTCCGAAGCCTGATTTGGCGTCACAGTGACGCTGACGGTGCCTGGGTTGTTTCCTGGTCCAACAGAGATGGTCGAGATGTCTGGCGCCACTTGCGATGGGGTCCCACCACCTGTGTTACCACCTGTGTTACCACCTGGACTGCCACCTGTGCTGCCACCTGGACTGCCACCTGGACTGCCACCTGTGCCGGGGGTGCTTCCGGAGCCCGTTGAACCACTTCCAGTCGGCGCGTTGCCTTGTGTCGCTTTCACCTGTCCACTACCCGTTACCGTGACACCGGACGATGTGCTTTGATTGGCCAGGGTTGCAATAGTTCCGTCGTTGTAGATGCTGACACCAGACGCTTCGTGGCTGACAGCAAGCGTCGTAACGTTCGCACCGGAATCGACCTGAATCTTTGATCCCGAGGAGTCCACACTCAAATTTGAAACCGTGGTGTTGGCACTCACGGTCACCGTCGATGAACCAGTCACGCTGACTTTGTCAAAGGGTGTGGCACCACTGAGCGTCACGGTAGAATGCGCACTGACGGTGACGGTACCCAAGCTGCCTGATTGCTGGTCAAGGATAACGCCGTTGGTCTCAGCCGACGGAATCGTTGTCGACCCAATCTTCGTGTTGCCCTGCGCCACAACGTGAACAGAAGAGGAACTGTTAATAATGAGTTGCGGCGACTGCACGTTGTTTAAGTAGATGGAGTGCGTGGCACCGGACAACACGACTATCGATCCGGTTGCGCTCACATTGTCCAGATGAACGGTGCCGTCCTGTCCTGGGTTGACGTACACTGTTCCATCAACGGCTGTGTTTTGTACGGTTGACCCTGTACCACTGACGACCACATCTCGGTTAACATTAGCGCTGCCCGTCTTCGGTCCGTAAACTTCCCCAGCCGCAACGGTCACAGGTGAGAGTCCTGCCCATGTGTGTCCATCCCACGTGTTTTTGACGCCGAGCGCCGCGAGCAATGGCTCGACATAGTAGATAGGAATGTATGTAGTCAGAGCTGCATGTTTGCCACCGGCCGGATCTCTACGCGCAATCGAATTCACTTTCTTCACAACTTTGCCATTGACCGTAATCGTCGTGTTACCGCTGCCGACAGACAGTTGTGACAAGTCTAGATTACTGACGCTGCTGGTCAGGCTCCACGTATGGCCATTCCAGGAAACGCTGTACCCCGCCTTTTTCAAGGCAGCATCAATGTAGTACATCGGCATAAAGGTGGTGTTGTTGCTGCCGTCACTCGCAACAACACCATAAGGATTGCTCAGTACCTTTCCATCGAGTGAGATGACAGCCTTAAACTCACTTGGATTCGTCTTGCCCGTTGCTGCGTACGCCATCGGAATCGTCGTGCCGATGACGATGGTCGCAGCTACAACACTGCTCCACTTACCCTTCACCCAAACACCCCCAGAAATTTTTTCATGTTTCTAGAAAATCTTTCATCCACAGTGAAAATGTGGACGACACATATCTTAGCTGGAGCGTTCGTTGAAAGGATACGTATAAGAGAACAGCGTCAGCCTTAGCGTCAATTGGGGTTAGTGGTAGTTTGGGTTAGTTTCAGGTGAGGTTAGTGGTAGCTGAGATTATTGTTGGTTAACATTACTTCTCAGTTGAGATTACTGTCACTTACCGTAAACGGAGCTTCGGATTAACAACCCCAACCTTTGCCTTAGTGGTAGTAATCAGTGGTCGACGGATAAGACTGGACTATTTTAGCGGGCTCGATTTGTAAGTTATTAGGCAAAGGATTAGGAGAACGAGTTAGGTTACCAGGCAAACTATTAAGCAGGCTGTTCCTCCGCTGTGGGCCGAGTTCTTGACCAAGTCGTCATGCAAGTGGTTCGGCAACTGGTTAAGCAAGTCGTAGGGCAAGTCGTAGGGAAAGTCGTTATGCGAGTCGTAAGACAAGTTACAGGGCAGTTACCAGTTACGGGCCTGGTTATAAAGTCCGTGACGAAGTGGTTTACCACGCAGCTTATAAAGCCTGCGAGTTCGTGGGTGGTTAGGGGTTCATTCGGGAGGTTAGTTAAGGAGGCTGATAGGGAGGCTGTTAAGGAGGTTACTACGGAGGTTACTACGGAGGTTACTACGGAGGTTACTACGCAGATTGTTAAGTAGGTCACTATCCAGGTTATTACATAGGTGATTAAGTGAGTTATTGGTTGTCTTATTAGGTGGGTGATTAAGTGGGGCATTAATAGGTGGGTGTTACACCTATGATTCAGTTGGCGGTTAAATGGAGCATTTAAGGAGGCCATAAACCAAGTCGTTGGCCAAGTTGATAGACCGGCTCCTCTGCAGGTTACTAGGGCACCGCCTGAAGGACGCTTATTGGGTCCATAATATGGACAATATTGGGGTGATTGAGCCTGTGACTAAGCTCGTGATTCGGCAAGTAGTGACGCCGAACTGCCGTTAACAAGCCAAATGGGGTAAGTAGGCATTTTGGTCCCGCACAAATGTTGGCGAAAATCACCTCGGTTGTTATAAACTAGCCGAGCGGCCTCGGTGTCGAGTGTTACATTATTTTCCGCATCTAGGTGTTTGACGGATAGGAATTCATGACTCTTACGCAGGAATCTGCCGATTTCTGTCGAATCCCATGGAGTCTATCGTTACTTTTCAAGGGAGTGTGCCGAGAATTGTCACTATCGAGCAAAAAACCGGTACCTATTGCTCAATCTGACCCAAGGTCTCCAATTACGGAGGCATACCGCACCATCCGCACGAATCTTCAGTTTGCAAGTGCCGTGGACGATATTAAAGTGGTTTTGCTGACAAGCGCGCTTCCGTCAGAGGGAAAGACATCGACGGTCAGTAATACAGCAGTCGTCACCGCCGAAGCGGGTAAAAAAGTACTGCTCATCGACGCTGACATGCGTAAGCCCCAGATTCACCAGCGTTTTCAGATTTCGAATCTGCGCGGGTTGAGTACGGTCTTGATTCGCGAGGGAGCTTTAGGTGACTGTATCGTTCCGTCGGATACCGAGGGGTTATTCTTGCTTCCAAGCGGCCCCATTCCACCCAATCCATCCGAGCTTTTGGCGTCAAAGCGCTTCGCTGAGCTTATTCAAGAATGCCGCGAACAGTTTGACCTTATTTTCATCGACAGCCCGCCGGTGTTGTCTGTGTCGGATGCGCTCATTTTGACGAGATCGTCAGACGGGGTTGTCTTTGTCTTGGACGCGCAAGCGACCAATCGCAAGCTCGCACAAAAGGCAGTCGCGTCTTTACAGCAGATTCAAGCGAAGCTGCTTGGGGTCGTCTTAAATCGCGTCAAGAACGAACCTGGAAACTCGTACTATTACTATCATTACTACAGCAGCGGAAATTCCGCATCTGTATAACAGGCATAGGGGTGCAGTATGGAAGAACTTGAGTTGAGAGAGTACTGGCATATCATTCGTAAACGCTGGCTGCTTGTCGTCCTAATCCCCGTGATTGCAGTTATTATTAGCGGTCTGCTATCGTTTTTTGTCATTAAACCACAATACCAGGCAACGACGACACTGCTCGTTAATCAGAAGATGAGCAGCAATAGCTCCCTGCAATACCAAGATGTCGTGACCAGCCAGGCGCTTGTGAACACGTACACCAACATTATCAAAAGCGAAAACATCGAGTCGACAGTCATCTCCAACTTGCACCTGAAACTGACGCCTGCGCAGATAAACTCCATGGTCGCTGTGTCGTCACCGAACCAGTCCCAGGTGATTCAGGTCGACGTCACTTCGCCGTCTTACAACGAGGCGATGCAAATCGCGAATCAACTGGCGAGCGTGTTTCAACAGAAAGCGCAAGTTTTGATGAACGTCGAGAACGTCCAGATTATCGACGAAGCACTGCAACAAGCCAGCCCGCATCCCGTCAAGCCAAACAAGAAGTTGAACGTAGCCATCGCGCTTATTCTTGGCCTCATGGTCAGCGTCGGTCTCGCATTCTTGCTGGAGTACCTCGATAACCGCATTCGCTCTGAAGAGGATGTGCGCCGCTACTTGAACCTGCCAGTCCTCGGTACCGTGATGGACTTCGATACGAAATAAGCAGGATTTAAGAATCCGGTTCGTTCGTTGATGCATATGGTAGAAAATTCTCTGCAAGCAACAAATCAAGCTCCGATGCACACCTGCGGGTGGCTGTCGTCGGGGCTTCTCTTATGCCATCGCTTCATTACCTCGCCCGTCACCTCGCCCGTCGACGCATCCATCCACGCCGCTTGTGATGCAATTGTCCGACCGCCTGACCTGTGTGCAGCTTCGCCCAGCGTTGACGAAACTCGCCGATTTGCTGCAACACTTCTTGCTGAGGGTCCTCACCTGTCGTCTCTGCCACGAGGCGAAATGCGGACGAACTGTCGTGGCAATACGGGCACCATCTCGCAGTCTCGTAGACAGCGGTGTCTGCACCGCAAGCGTCGCAAAAATAGTAGAACGTTTTCATATCACCAGCTCCCATCTCGACGAAACTTCGCTCATTTTGTCAGTTTTTGCGCTGGCCCATAATAAACACAAAACCACTCATGCGAGTGGTATTGATTGCAAGATGTCAGACTTAGGCGGATAAACCTATCATCCACTGGAATCTCACTAAAGACCGGATGACGTCCGTGACATGGGTCTATTCGCTTGAAAAGTCAGACAATGATGTAGTTTTATAGTAGTCCTATGGAACGCGTTTGTCCAGTCCTAAGAGGGGCTGGAATCAGCCTCTGAGTGCTTGTCGACGGCTAGTGAAGCCGCTTCGCTGCAGCTGCCATGTCTTGAATTTCCGTAGCCGAAAAGTGCGACAGAATCTGTTGCTTGATTTGGGCCTTCTGCTGCGGCGACAATGAGGCACGCTCTGCGTATAGGCGAACGTAATTGGCAATTTGCGACGTGGTGAATCGACTCATCGCAAACTGAATCAGTTGTTGGCGGCTGGTGAAAGTGGGAGCCCCAGACGCCCCGGTGCTTGTTTGACCTTGGCCCGCATGGCCAGATGCTTGACCACCCTGCCCATGATTCGACTGTTGCCCTGTAGAGGATGTGGACGATTGAGTTCCTGACCCTTGACCGGACGCACCGGATGGATTCTTCGCACCAGCACTGGTCCCTTGACCCGACTTGCTGCCAGAACCCGTACTATTTCCTGAAGTGGCGGCCTGACCCTGCGGATTCGATGGATTATTGCCCGCGTAAAGTCCTGCTGCATTGGCAAGGAGAGGGTTGTTGCTGAGGCCCGCGAGCTCATTTTTCACCGAAGTATTCGAAACCACTGCGAGCACTTGGTTGGCAACTTCACCAGTCACCTTGTGCTCAAGATACCAACCACCACCCGCCACGACAGCAAGGACCACAACGAGCGACACATACAAGTTCCTGTGCTTCACCTTGGTTCTTCATCCTTTCTGATGCCACGCCAGCGAGCGGCGCTTAGGAATCAGAATTCGACATAAGCCGCAAATCTCCTGTAAAAACATGACCCGCCTCCCCAGTTTAAGAGACGGGTCACGCTGGTAACCTCACGCTCGAAGCGCTGTCAAGGTAGCAAGGCGTGATACAAGGAGCCAGATGAATGGGATTATTGCGCCGGTGGCGTGTAACTGGCAGCCAGGTACCACGTTTTGCTATCCCACTCGCTTGGAATGTTCACCTGGTTGAGCAGTTGCATCACGTACCAGACAGGCATGTAGGTGGTGGCGTGACCCGTACTGGGATCCGTTGCAGCAACCGTCGGAGCATTCTCCATCAGCTTCCCGTCGAGGTAAATCCCCGTTTCCTTCGCATTCGGCGATACCGTCTTCACGTTTGACAGGGAGAGTCCGTTTGTCGACAGGTCCCACTTCTGCGTTGACCAATTGCTCGTAAACCCGAGTCCGTTCAACAGGTGCATCACGTACCAGATGGGCATGTACGTCGTCTGGTTTTTGACAAAGGCTGGCACGACGTTTTGGACCTTGCCGTCAAACATCAGAGCCCGCTGACTCGGCTTCATGCTCGGCGTAGGCTGTGGTGCAACCAACACGAGGTTGGCATTGCCGGCGAGGGGCAGAGTCAGTTTGCCTTGCGACACTGTGGCAGGAACAACCTGTAGGCCCGTCGTCGTCACTTCATAAACAGCCGTACCCGGCTGAATGCTGGCGTCCGTCACCGTGATGGCAGCCGGCTGTTGCAGCGGGTCGGAAAATGCCACCGAGAGGGTGAGCGACACATTGTATGCTGGCGGCAGGACCTTGGAAAAGTCTGTTCCACTGGTTGCCGCACCAAGCGTCACCGTACTCTGCTGGCTGAGCGCTGCAGCCGGTACCGACACCTGAATCGTCGAACCTTGATTCGTTACCTGCACCGTACCTCCAGTCGTCCCGACTGTGGCCTCAGTCAGCGTCCGTGAAAATGCCTGTCCGATGGCCTTCAACAGGGCTGCAGCTGCTGACCCAGACCCTGTCGAAGCCCCGCCAGCAGTCCCCTGTCCGCCTGCACCGGTGCCTGATGGAGCGCCCGACGAAGTCGAACCGGATGACCCGGGGAGGAGGGCGAGAATCGCTGGATCGACCGATCCCGATTGCGCCACCGCACTCCCCAGCGCCGCGATGACCTGCTGCTTCGTCACTGTCCCTTGGGAGGACAGGGCAAGCGAGGCCATTTGCGACACGCCGTTTTGCACGAGCTGATTGAAGTAGTTGAGCGCGTCATTGCTCGTTATCTGAGCGCTGTTCAGGTTCACCAGGGCCGTGACACTGCTTTGAACCAGCCCTTGCACCTGCGTGGCGTTGCCTGCGTTGGCTGGACTCAACATCGTTTGAATGCTCGACAGCAAGGCCGTTGCCGTCTGTTGCTGCGACGCCGACAGCGTCGTGGTGTTGAACATGACTTGTTCCAAATCTGTGGTGGTGAGCGACTGAACCAGACTGATGAGCGGTCCTGCAACCGCCTGCACCTGCTGTTCTCTTTGGGCAAGCGACACAATCTCATTGGTCAAGCTTTGGACGGTCACGGAGGTAGTGGCAGCGTAGGCAGTGAGGCTCGGAGCGGCGATGCCGGGAGCCAGAACCCCTAGGACCGTGCTGACAGCGATGAGGGCGCCTGCCACGCGTCCGTATCGGTTGATGCCTGATGGACTACGACGGTCGGTTTTCTGACGGCCTGCGGTCTGACAGCTTGTTTTTTGGTGTCCGTTGCGGCCAATCGCGTTGGCGTCAATGGCGTTGCTGCGAGGGCCGTTACCATGAAGCTTCTGCATACACATCTCTCCAATCTCGATTAAACATAAAACAGCAGAGCCCGCCATCCATCAGTTGTCAGGCGGACCCTGCATGTGTTCTAAGTTCTCGAAGCCGTTATTTCAACAGCGCGGACCAAGTTTGCGGACCAACGACGCCATCCGCAGTCAAGTGGTTCTTCGCTTGGAAGCTCTTCACAGCCTGCGCGGTCTGCGGACCGAATACGCCGTCAGCCGTAATCTTCAGCAACTGCTGCAATTCCTTGACTGCAGGACCCTGTGCGCCAATCTGGAGGGTTGGGTGGGAAGTTGCAATCGGTGCACCGCTCACAGACAGTTTCCAGTTGGTGCCGTCCCACGCGCTCGTAACTCCAGCGCGCTTCAAGGTTTGCATCACGTACCAAACCGGCATGAAGGTGGTGTCTTTCTTGCTGTTCGGATCGACTGCCTGCACACCATTCACCTTTTGCACCAGCGTGCCGCCGAGGCTGATGGACATGCTGCCCGTGCCCGGTTGAATGTTGGTCTTGTTGACCTTCACACTGGAGGGCGGCATGAAGTCCCAAGCCGATCCGCTCCACTTACTCGTATAACCCGCCATGTCAAGCGCGTGCATGACATACCAAATCGGCATGTAGGTGGTCCCGCCAAGTGCGAAGCCCGGAACGCCCTTCTCAATTTCTTGACCATTCAAGTAGATGTTCTTCTTCGTCATCTGGTATGGCTTGACGATGACAAAGTTCGGGTCCGTAGAGAACGTGATGACCGCTTTGCCATTGGTCACTGTCGCTTGAACTGGCACCCAGTCCCCGGAGCTCGTCACCTTGAAGACCTTCGCGCCGTTCGGGATGGCCGCATTCTGGATGGTGAGCGTGATGGGTACCCCTGGTGCTGCACCAGAGAAGGAAATACCAAACGTCAGTGCAGCCTGATAGCCGTGCGGCGCGGTGTCGTCGAGCGTGGTGGGGTTACCCGTTGTCAGCGTAACCGTCTCTGGAGAGGTAAAGGCGCCTGCAGGAATGTTTAAGGTGACCTGGCTGCCTGACACCGTCGTCGTGACCGTCTTTGCACTTGAATCAACCGGTTGCGTCAACACAACTTGGCCGAAACCTGGGGACGGAGGCGTGGTCGATCCACCGCCATTGCCGCCGGTACCACCTGTACCACCTGTACCACCCGTGCCACCTGAACCGCTCGGGACACCACCGCCACCTCCACCACCGCCAGTGTTGTTGCTCGTCGTGTAGTAATTGGCTAGAGCCGCGATTAAGTAACCCTTAGCTGTGGTGTACTGCGTCAACGGGACGGCATTCGTGGGCAGGGCCGCTAGTGTCGCTTGGAGTTGCTGCGTGATAGATGTTAACGTGTCGGATGCGCTGGTAGATGAAGCAGAGAGACTACTAAGTCCGTAATATGAAAGTAGGGTCTTGAAAGATGCGTTGGCAGGTTCGTTCAACGCGGAATAAATGGCGCTCCCAACAACGTCCGTGCTGCTCACGGATGGGTTTAAGAGTGCACTTGGGAGATTGGCCTCAATCGCAGTGTTAACGTTCTGGACAAAGGTGTTTACATCGGTGGAGGTGAATGACAATTTTGGGTTTACACCCGCTCCCAATGTATTGAGACTGGTGAGTAACTGGCCGTCAATGGTGGCAATGTTTCTCGTCACGCCTTGAAAGGTGATGTCGGCCAATAGGTTAGCAAAGGCGGTAGTAAAAGCCGGTTGAATTGGACCTCCAATAATGTTGCTCCAGTCTGATCCAGAGAGACTGCGAACTGCGGTATCAACCGTTTGGACAGCCGAAAGTTCATTGTTCTTCTGGAGGTAATTGTGAATACTGGTGAGTTCATTTACCAACTGTACTTCCTGTGGGGTCTCAGCATATGCTGCCGGTGACCCAATCAGCGCTGGTACCATGCCAAACCCCAATGCTGATAAAATCAAATACTGAGCTGCCTTTTTCCAACCCTTTTTTGATAATACGTTATATGCCATATAAAATACCCTTCCTCCCTGCGGGTTTGGACTTCTTCGAAGCTCCTCGTCATCCAAATCCCGAGCAAATTGGCCTAATTTTTACATCAGTAGACAAAGTAGACCATGGTAGAAATATTTTAGCACAATTCTTGCGACTCTATGTCAAATTCATGCACATAAACACCCTGCGCTCGGATAGATATGTATTACGATAGGACCGATTGACCTCATCAGGAACTTTGGTTCGCTCGAACGGTTCTACGTGACAGCCCTTCGTGCCCGGGATGATGCCGTCCATCATGATCTCCGCCTGTCCCATGCGACTGCACATGATAATCTCCGCATCACGATGTGTTCCGTTGAGCCCCCGACATAGTGATATCCAGAGTCGCAGATGGCAATCCTGTCCTTTTGATCTTTCAGTGCGGGCACCGTTGTTTCAATAGCATTGCTGACCATGTCTCGTAGTACTTGACTCTTATCTAAAGTGCCTCCACAGAGTGCGAGGTCGAATTCCTGTGTTAGAATCAGGCGGGTTACTATGGCTGGGCCCGGGGTGAGGGTTTCAGTGACTAGGAACGCGTGCCTCTGGGCGCGCCGAAAGCGAAAAAAAGGGCCCGCGAGGCGGGCCCTTTTTTGATAGAGATGATATTACTGAACGTAGACGTCGATGCTCGCGGACTTACCATTTGGAGCAATGTACGTTACGACAGCAGATGTTCCCGTTGCCCCGGTAGCCGTGATGTTACCGTTCGTCGGGTCAACCTTGACATTCGTCGAGTTGCTGCTGGTCCAGTATCCACCGCTCACGTTGACGCCGTATTGGTCCTGGTTAGTGAACTCGTTAGAATTGTTCAGGGTGGTCAGGGTAACACCCGTCTGACCGGCAGCGACCGTCACACTCTGGTCAGCAAACGACACAGTGGTAGCAACAGGAGTTGCAGTGCTTACAGTTACGTTCGTAGCTGCAAGTTGGTTACCATTTGCATCAAATGCGGTGATTGTTGAAGTACCTGCTGCAACGCCATGGACGGCTCCGTTGACAATAGTTGCTGCAGCCGGGTTCGAAGACGTTACATACGCAATCGGGTTAGAAGCCAATGTCACCGCTGTGGAACCATCCAACCCGGTCAGGCTCGGGGTCATATCCCACGTGCTGGTAGTAGCAGCAGTATCGGCATACACGGTGTTGTTGTCAGAACCAACCGCCAGTTTGTACGATGACACAGCTGTCGAAGCAATCGCATTGACATTGAAGGTGTAAGTCACAGTCTGTGCCTGGTTACCATTCAGAGCTGACGTTGGCTGAGTGAAGGTAACTGTGACTGCTTCTGTTCCAGTGTTAGCATTGGCCGTCAGCGCGTTGGCAGCCAGCGTAAATCCGGTGCCCGTTTCAGTTGAGGTCAGCGTGTCACCGGTTTGCGGTGTGTAAGTCTGACCGTACTGATTCTTAATGGTGAAGTCGGATGCTGTGAAGGTGTAACTAGCACCGTTCACGAAATCTGGCGTAATGTCGTTCGCGGTAATGGCATACGGTACTGCCGCTGCATTGACGTTCAGCGTGATGCTGTTCTGCAGCGTACCGCCGACGTATGCGTACAACGTTACCGTGCCAGAGCCTTGAGGTGTAACTTCCAACGCGTTTGTCAATGCATCAAACTTCACATCGGACGTTGGGAGAATGTTCGTGTTGGACGTGCCGAACGTTACATTTCCAGAGTAGCTGGATGTGAAGTTCGCTTGGGTAATTGCATTGCCGAATGCATCCGTGGCAGTATAAGGGACTGTCGTGGCTTGGCCTGCAATCACCATTGCGGATGGTTGACTCATCATAAAGCTGCCTACACCAGTCGAACTCGCAACCGTAAGGGACTTGGTCGTCGACTGTCCGGTTGACAAGTTCACAACCGTGATGGTTGTCGTGCCAGTTCCGGCTGCCGTGAAGCTGAGAACGCCGTTTGTATCAACAGCAAATGTGGATGCGCTGATTACGCTCGGATTGGAACTCAGGAACTGGAATCCATCGAGCTGACCACTGGAATTAGCGGAACCCTGCGGCAGGGTAACACTGTTGCCATAAGCATCCGTGGCAGTGTAACTCAGGTCAATTCCTGGGCCAGGACTGATGCTGGAACTGCCATTGTCAGATGCAGCACCCAGAGCCAATGTCGCGACGTTGGTCGGGCCAGCGACAGGAATGGTCGCGGTTGCTGTAATGGCGTATGAAGAGTCAGCAACAGTTACCACAACACTGTCACCTTTAGCTGCACTACCCAATGCCAAGGTTGCACCAGTCGCTGTCACGCCAGACACACCAATCGGATTGGCAGCAGCAGTCGTTGTGTCATATGCATTGACCGTCATGTTACCAGGGTTAGTCACAGCATTACCAAACTGGTCTTTCACGGTGTAAGCGAGTGCTGCACTGCCATTAGCAGCCAAGCTCTTCGTTGCGATGCTGATGGACGATGGAACAGCGGTCGCAATGGTGACCGTGCCTGTCATGGTACCAGCTGTAACAGTGTAGGTACCTGCAGCCAAATTGTACCCGGTGTCAAGAACAACGGACTTCATGTCCGAGCTCCAAGTTGGGGTAACGGCATAGTTCACGCCATTCTGCGACAGGGTCACAGAAGTACCGGAAGCAACGGTACCGTTGAAGTCAACTTCCACCTTGGAAGCTGCAGTCTGCTTGGTTGTGAACGAGGTTGCATTCACGTTGAAGGTCTTGAAGCCAAACGTGGTGCCATTCCAGCTTGCGCCATCGCCAAGAGCAGCGAAGACGTTACCGATGTAGTACAGCGGAACGAAGGTGGTGATGTCGCTCTTGCCGCCAGCAGGATCCTGCCAAGCGTAGGAGTTAACCATTTTCACCGTCACGCCGTTGATTTGAATGGTGGTGTTACCGGTTCCAACTCCGCCTGAGACGGAAAGTTTGGAAGCGTCAACGCCAGGGATGTTCATGTTGAAGGTCTTGGTTGCATAGTCCCATGTGTAGGTTCCGCCAGCAGCCTTAACAGCCTGGCCGAGGTACCATACGCCGATGAAAGATGTCTGATTACCGGAATCCATACCCACCCGGATGAACGGCTGGCTAACTGTGGTTCCATTGACCGTGATAGAGCCTTGGCCGTGAACCGTAGAGGTCGTTGTAGCTGCGAATGCTGCAGGGGCCATCATGCCGAGAGCCAATGCTGCTGCAGCGATACCTGTAAGCTGTCGTTTCAAGTCTTCTTCTCCTCCTTAAATACAACCCTAAACTACATAGTGCTTTTACTGAATGGGGTTTGTGACGAGGTCACCCCAAGCCCTTGATCTCGTCTATGTCCCTACGTCTGACAACTTGGCGCTTGCCTTTCTACAGTTGGTGGTTGCGCAATAAATCCCGTCCCACGCGCTCCATGCCTATGTATTAAAGTGCCTCGCAAGCCGCATTTCGTAGGAAGCATCCCTCCCTTCAGTGCGTGGTGTGAGTCTCTGTGTATTCCCCTTCAATGATTGCGCGAAATAACGTCACTAGAGACGCTATAAAGTGGATACGACATTTATGTCGAATCTCCTCTTTATTTCGGGGGAAATTGTAGAATTGCTTCAGGAACTGCCCAACCTGGCCGAACACCAGAACTATGTACATTATTGGCGTCGCGAAAGGCTGACACACCTCAATGGTGTATTATACTGACAATACCGACGATAGTAAAGTTTTCTAGGAGAATTCCTAGGTTTGTGACGATATTTCGTCGGTACGCGTTCATTGTGACGGATTCTCAGTGTCATTTCAACCGCAATTCTAACCAATAGTCCGCATTTTCTGGCTGATCTATGAAATTTGTGCCAATTTCATAGCGTGTGCTCCAGCGAGACGAGTAAAACGGCAAACAGCGGCAATTAATCTAGTGAGAATCCTTGGCGGACCTGCCTGATTAACTCTCGCGTGCGGCGAAACAGACACGGGAGATTACACCCGTCACTGCGAACGATATGTTCGGTGGCCCATCCACACATGAGCAAGGTCCATGATGAATAGAGAATTGAGACTTACCAGCCGAACCATTCCATTAGACGACGCAGGCCCAGGGTACGTTACACTTGGGTTACGATTTTTTTGCAATTATTTTTCAGACCTGACGTGAGGGGCGGTTACAGATGGCGGAAGGCGAAACATTTCATACATCGGATGATGGCAGGCAGGACGCACGCACACATCCTGCATGGCACATGGGAATTTACCATACAGTGGAATCTGATGCTGAAGCGGAGATAGTGGTGAAGAAGTCGCGGTTCATTGGACATATTGTCCCCGTGCAATCGGTGGAAGAAGCGGAGCGTGAGTTGGCGAAGATTCGCGAGGTCCACAAAGCAGCGACGCACAACTGCTTTGCGTATCGCATCGGCCTTGGCGTTCCTATCGAACGGTTCTCAGACGATGGCGAACCAAGTGGCACGGCCGGGCGGCCCATCCTCGAAGTATTGCGCAGACGGCCCATCCTGAACGCTTTGGTTGTTGTGACCCGCTACTTTGGCGGCACGTTGCTTGGCGCGAACGGACTGATTCGAGCCTACGCGGATGGTGCGGCACAGGCAATCGAGGCAGCAACGGTGCTTCGGTGTGTGCCGATGCAGAAGGTGTCCGTGACGTGCGACTACGGACTCTACGGTAAGCTCGAGTACGAACTGCAACAAGACGGCTTCTCCCTCGAAGACAAGAAATACACGGATAGCGTTGCCTTTGGGTTCTGGGTGGATACGGAGGGTACCAAGGGCGTGATGGACAAGATTGCAAATCTGACCGGGGGGCAAGCGCACGTGGAAGCCGCAAATCCGGAATATGTCGGCGTTCGCCCCGACGGCAGTATGGTTCATTCTGTTCTAAATCAAGGATAGACCTTGTGCACGGACAGTTGGTACATGAAGTACCGGGCGTTTTTCAGCACTTCTTGGAAGTTTTTCGGACTCATTTGCACCAAAGCCTCAGCCCCCGTCGTGAGCGTGATGCGCAGCCCGGCGTATTCGTGGCCTTCAACAACGCGATTTACGTGGTGAATAAACCTCTCTGCTATGTAACCGATGGCTCCGTCGTTTTTGACACGCGGAACCCTGATTTTTGCTGGCACCAAGACGAGCCCGCGCGACGGGACAACAATCGGAACGGACTGTGACCTGCCCGTGACCTCCCGGTACAGATTTCTGTACTCGGCTTTGTCAACGGCGTAGAACCGCAGGATATCGGCCCACGTCTGAGCACTCGAGTGCTTATAGATAAAACTGCGTCCGTCTTCTAACGCCACTTTGCTCGCATTGCCATAGCCTGATTCGTACATGGGCAGCCACATGACGACCTGCGGAATCCAAGCTTCGTTACAAGTCCGTGACGTGCTCGCAGGCACCAGGTCCTCCGCCCTGTGGTGCATCTCTGTAGGTACCCACTCCCCCGTGATGTTTGTTTTTGCCGTGGATGCGTTTTCATCGGGTGCTTCTTCATACGATGGGGCCTCAGGACTCTTGGGTGCCATACGGTGCTCATGCTCGTCTTTCCCGGACTCCATCGTAGGAAAATCATTCATACTGGAATTCCTCCTCTTGGATGTGAACTCATTCAACCTTTGCCCCGATTCGGATGGGCAAGCTCGAACCAACATGGAACTTATTACCGGTTCTCCATTCACCATATACCCCTATCCTATTTTTCTCAATATAGGAAGTTATGCATAAGTCCGTTTTTGACTGAATTTGGTGATTTATGACTACTCGATGTCCAGTCTCTCTGGTCCAGCCGGGATTGCTTGTAGTTCATGGTGCCCCATTTCATTTTGGCCCATCTTCATCATGGGCCGGTTCGACATGCACTATGGGAGAAAAGGGTTATTTTGAGGACTTGTCACTAAGTTTTCCGCACGAGTCCGAGTTCGACGATTGGCCCGCCTCAGGCCTATGTTCAGCTTGCGCGCAATACCAGGTAGACCGGTCTCCACTAGGAGATTTGATGGTGAAGCACAAGCACACATATGGTCAGAACTATGGGGGCGGACTGGGCGAACAGGGCAGTCGGGATGGTCGGAACGGGCAGAACGGGCAGAACGGGCAGAACGGCTGGGGCGAACAGGGCGGTCGGGGCAACCAGGACGGTGGGGACGGTAAAGCTAGCGTCGCCATGCTCAGCCAAGGGGAGATTGTGGCACTCCTGAAAAACCGCGCGGCCGCAGTCGCCGTTCTCGTGCACCACTTCAGACCGCTTGTCTTGAGAACAGCCAGGCAATACGCACACGTTGATTTTGAAGAGGCCATTCAGGAGGGCTACGTCGCTCTGATAGAAGCCATTGATGGATACGACGAGACCCTCGGTGTCCCATTTGCCGGGTATGTGGCGATGAAGGTCCGCGGCGATGTCCGCACTGCGATGCGCCGCACGTGGAGGTATCAGGAACGGGTGACGTATCAGGGACATCCTGGTGACAGCCAGACGGGTGACTCAGCGGGCGAGACAGAGGCTTGGGACAGACAGATGGCGGACGCCGCAGCCCTTGACGCTTGGGACGAATACGACAGCGCAGACATTCGCATGGCGATTGCTGCCGCGAACTTGTCTCATCGTGAGCGACTGGCTATCCACTCGATGATTGCTGGCGAGACCTGTTCGCAGTTGGCTCATCGCGCTGGCGTTGGCACGGAAACGGCGAAGACGTGGCGGAAAAGGGGACTGCACAAACTGCGCGCGGCCTTTGGGGGAGAACGGTGAGTAGGAGAAGCGAGAGTTAGAGGAGCGGGGCGAGCGGCGGGAGTGCCAGGAATTAAACAACCGCTCGAGTTAAGGTCGAAGTAGGGTTACTGGAGACCCAAAGGCAAGGCCCGGGTTAGAGGAGAAACAGGAGCAAAAAATGACGATAATAAACCCTCTGCTGCTAACACAGCAGAGGGCGATTTTTCAACGTAAGTGGTTCGGGTTCAGCTTTTGCGAGCTCATCTTCGAGCCGAGCCATGTCCGTTTGGCATGGCATCCGCAGCGTGCAGCGCTCCCAACGCCAGTGCAAAGAACGTGCGGCCGCCTATGCGAGCGCGAAGAGGATGGTGGCTTCGCAGACCTTTTCGCCGCCCACGGTCGCGACGCCCTGGCCGCGCCCCATGGAGCCGCGGAGGCGATCGATGGTGACATCGAGATCGAGCTTATCTCCCGGACGGACCTGCCCACGAAAACGACAGCTGTCAATGCCGGCGAACATAGGCATTTTGCCTTCCATCTCAGGCAAAGACAAGACAGCGACACCGCCAAGCTGCGCCATCGCTTCGACAATGAGGACGCCAGGCATGAGCGCAAAGTCTGGGAAGTGGCCGGTGAAATGGGGCTCGTTGGCGGAGACCATTTTGTAGCCGACGGCGTGTTTACCGGGATTAAGCTCCGTAACCCTGTCAATCAGGAGAAATGGATAGCGGTGCAACAGCAACTTGCGGATATCTTCTACATACATGGGCATTTGGAATTCGGCCACTCAAGCAACCTCCGTTTTTGTGATCCGTTTCATCATGATTTGGTCTGCTAAATTATACCGACATATATTTTGGCCAAGCTCGTGCAAACTACCCTCATCCTCCTCTGGTGCGCAACACTGGCAACGCCAAACCGCCGGAGGGGTTCACATAGGTGCTGATGGGCCAAAGCGGATGATGGACGTCTGGGCCGTCCTCGACGCTTGGCCGTCACACCGGTGAGAAGCAACCGACGTATGCCCTGTGTGCGTCACGCACCGGTGTCAGACGACAGCAAGTCCGCCCGTCGTCTCACGCCGATTGTGTCAACAGTACGCGGCGGCGTACGTCGATTCGCTTGAAGTTCGCTTGACATTCGCTTGAAAATCTACGCACTTCACCAGCTACAGCGCGTGATAGCGGGCGTCGATGATTTTCATCGTGCGCAGATACAGAATTGTGGTCATATACGACAGGAGAACGGTAAACCATAATAGGAAGATACCCGTACCTCGAGATGGCCAATCGAGAATGACTGCACACACCGTAATATAGTAAAAGACCGTGGTCAGCTTGCCCCAGAAGTTCGCCTTCGGGACGGCGCGCTTTCCTTGTACATATACGATGATGGATCCGACAATCATCGCCGCATCCCTCAGCAACAAGAGACCTGCAACGAGCCATGGTACCCGACCCACCCACAACAACGAAAACAGCACGGCGAGCATCATGAGCTTGTCCGCCAGCGGATCTAGCAGTTGGCCCACCTGCGTGACCAATCCACGCCGACGTGCGATTTGCCCGTCTGCGACGTCTGTAGCCCCCGCCACCAACAACACGAAAAGTGCTCCAACCTTGTGCGGACTCGATGTGATGAAAAATGCCCACAGGTACACGGGCACGAGCAAGAGCCGAACGACGGTTAGGGTATTTGGGAGATTCATGGAAAAACCCCCTCTTTATTCATCGTAATTATATCGTTTGCCAGCATCAGGGTGCAACGGGCGGAAGGCGGAGGGGGATGAGGGCCGGTGGGCGGAGGCGCGGAGGCGGCCGATGATGACCTGCCGTTGCGGTATCGAGCCGCTGAGGCAGCCGATGATGACCTAGAGTGCCGCTAGCGGGCCTCGAGGCAGCGGATGGCCCAATGATTCATATGGTAGGGGAACTCCGTTCCCCTATTCCACTTAAGTTCTTGCGGAACCGGGCATGTGCGGACTTGCCGGGCCTTGACAGGACTTGCGCAGACTTGCCGGAACTTGCGCGCGTTGTGTGCCGCACCGTGCGTTACCGGTGCCCCCGCTTTGCCCGGCGGCCCGGCTGTGCCTGGAGGCGAATCGGATAGCGCGTCGCCAGCGCGTTATCTTCGTTAGGCTCGATACCACCAGTGCGAAATAGTGCGTTGTGGAAGCGTTAAGGGTTCCGCGTGGGCAAATAGCGTCATGGGAACGCGTTATCGCGTCCGACTGGATTCAATAGCGCGCTGCGAGCGCGCTATTTCCACTGACCAGGATTTCAGGAAGTTTGAATAGCGCGTTCGGAGCGCGTTATCAGCGCAATGCCACGATGGTGTCTGCGTGATGCCACGTCGGTATGAGCACGGGATGCGCATGGGATGGGCACGTTGCGACCTCATTATGCGAGAGAGTCACGACCGCAACACCGCATCGCCCTCCAAGGATAGACTTGGAACTGTTACCACATGTATTTCTATCACAAATTACGCAAAATTCGTGTATATTGGTGAAGATTCGACATATTTTTATTCTCAACTAGACTGTGGAGGTTGATGGAGTGGTAGCCACACTCATGGGATTTTATTGGCTCTTCATCATTGCATTTTACGTGTTGAATGGGATTGCATTCATGAACTTGGCGAAAATTGCAGGACGCACCGACATCAGTTGGATGGCGTGGGTCCCCATTGCAAACGTGATCCAGCAACTGCTTCTCATCAAAAAGCATGGTGCATGGGTACTCATCCTTCTTGTGCCGATTGTGAATATTGTCTTCATGGTCATTTGGCAGGTTAAGCTGCTGAACGCATTCGGGAAGAGCGGTGCATGGGTGCTGATGTACCTATTCTTGGGACCTGTGTATGAGATTATGTGGATTGTCTGGGGATTTTCGAGCGAGACACGTTACGTGTTGCCGCAAGGCTTCTCAGCTTAGTCCTAGCAGCGCCAAACCGTCGCGGCATCCGGGCCACATACGGAGGATACAGAGCGGGCCGAGGATGTTGAGGATGTTGAACGACCCGTGGATGACCACGGGTCGTTTCATTATATTGAGATTCAGATATGGACACGTATGCCGACAAACTGCTGGGTCAATGGACAGGTTGTACTCCCACCCCGGTTTGCGCTGGCCCCCCAACTTGCACGCCGGTCCGCGCCTGCGCTCCAAATTGTACCCCTACTCCGGCATCCGCCTGCACGCCCATTCCCACGTCCGCCTGTACCCCGGCCACAGCCCCCCGCTCCGCTTCCGCCGCCAAGAGGGTTGAGCCTTTGAGCATGGCTACCTCCTGAGCAAGCTGAACGTTCTCCTTCGACAGCCGCGTGACGGTTATGGTGAGCTGGAACAGGTAGACCATGACAAACAGGATGGCGACGAGGAAAATGAGTGCCGGGGCGTAATAGACGCCAAGCTGGTGTGCCAAGGCATTCCACGCCTTCACGCGCAGGGCGAGCACGAGTACGAGGAGGCTAAGGGTGAGCCACAAAATGGCATAGCCAAAGTGAAGCTGCCGGCGCCTTACGACGTAGATGGTGACCAACAGGAACACGAGACTGAAGAAGACGGACAGAACCTGAATCACCGCACTCGCCTCCTCGCAATGCCGATGCAAAGTGACAAACTGACTTTCAACATGTACCAGAGTGACTTGGTCCAACTGATGGACGATTTCCCGAATGCGCGTTGGCGCATGACGACAGGCGATTCGACGATGACGAGTCCTTCACGATGCAGATGCAACAGGCTCTCCACCTCTGGGAAGTCTTGCGGATAACTCTCTGCACAGTGCTCGATGACTTGGCGGTTGGCGACGCGAAAGCCGGATGTCGGGTCAGTAAATCGCTTGCCCGTCAGAACTTTCAGCAGCCCAGATAGAATTCCAATGCCCACCCGTCGTGTCGCCGTGGAGCGGAAACCTTCATTAGATAGGAAGCGCGATCCGACGACTAAATCACACCCACCCAATTGCCGCAGCATGTCCCGGATGAATACAGGGTCGTGCTGTCCATCTCCGTCGATCTGCACGGCAACATCGTAACCGTTGCGCTTCGCATACAGGTATCCGGACTGAACTGCTCCCCCGATACCTAAATTGAATGGCAGCTGCAACAGCAATGCTCCGGCACTTTTGGCGTGGCGCGCTGTGTCGTCCGTACTCCCATCGTCCACAACAAGTACAGCCGCTTCCGGAACGGCCGCCAGCACATCCTGCACCACGCCTGAAATGGAGTTCTCTTCATTAAACGCCGGGATCATCACCAAGATTTTCGGTCCCACATGCGCTCACCCAACCCAACCCTCAGAATACTTTCAAGCCTTCTCTGTGTGTGACTCATGGGTGTCCACTCCACAAGCCTGTCTCTCTCATCTGTCTCTCTCATCTGTGTCGCTGGTTCGTCTCTCTCATCTGTCTCTCTGAATCCATTTCGGTAAATTCATCCATATAAGTCCGAATATATTGACGGCTAGATTATATCAACTTATTCGACAAAATGTGATAGAAAATAACCTGCGCACCAATAATGACCCTCATAGCCGCCCTGATGACCGCCCCCAAAACCGCGTTCATACCGAATAACCGCACTCATACCCGTCCTGATAACCGACCCTGATAACCGTCTCCTTTGTCACGATTCGCTGTATAGTGACACCATACGTGCCTGTTTATAACAATTTTCAGAGATTCGACAACCTTCTCTATCATTTATTGTTACGATATAGTAAAATTAGGGACACAGAATATAGATAGACATCTGCGGACAAGTGTCGGAATTTCGGGTTAGATACATAGGGGCACAGGGGGATGGGTGCAATGAAACGGGATAGGTTTGTACAAGGCCGTAAAGCGCGCTGGATTCGGAACGTTGCAGCGTTGGCGGTTGTTTTTGGCATGTTTGCTGCTACCCCGGTAACGGCTTGGGCCGACAATAACGGTGGCGGTCAGGGTGGCAACGGTGGCTTTGGCCAAGGTGGCAACGGCGGCTTTGGTGGTTTCGGGGGCGGCGGTGACCAAGGCGGTAACGGCTTCCCTGGTGGCCAAGGCGGCAACGGTGGTGACAAAGGTGGCAGCGGCGGTGGTAGCAACGGCCAAGGTGGCAACGGCGGTGGTAACAACGGCCAAGGCCAAGATGGTGGGCACTCGCATGGTCATGGTGGCGGTGGCGACCACAACAGCACAGACGGCAATGGCGGCGGCGCAAACGCAAGCGTTCCTGAGGTGCCGTATGCAATGGTGTTACCAATCGTCATCATTGGCATGACGGTCTTCGTCTACAGGAGAAGGACGAAGTCTGCTTGAAATACAATCAAATAAGCAAGGTTACGTACTCGAGGGCCATTGTCCTATGGGGAATCGTCTCGCTTGTCCCGATGATTCCCTTTACGTTGCCGCTGTTTCAACTTTCTTTGTCGGATTCGCCCCGGGCGTATTTGATATGGATCCCGTTCCTTGCCATTGCATGGAGCGCGTGGAATCTGACAACAAAACCCCTGCCCACTAAAGCTGCAAGTCAGGCCGAAGGGGCAGGGATTGGTGTCTTCATCTCACTTATCGTCTTCACGGCTCTCATGCTAGGCAAGTCGCTCTTGCCGAACTGGTTCTTCCACTACGACATCGGTCTCCTCTGTTGGCCCATCTGGTCCCTTGGCATGTTTTGGCTCATCTTTGGCATGAAGGCATCGCGTCGCGCCGTCCTGCCTTTGCTGTACATGTTGCTTGGTTGGCCGCCGATTTACGAAGGCATCATTGCCATTGTTAATCCGGTATTGGCTGCGGCGGCCCTGAAGGTGATGGGCTTCTTCGGAAGCGTTGTCTCGTGGATGACCATCCCGCAATCAGAGGACGTTTTCGACGTTGCGACGAGCCAAGGGATTGTGCATGTGTCAGTGACGTCGGCTTGCAGCGGATCGGACACGATTCTCGCCGTTTTGGTCATCTTTCCGATTATGCTGGTGCTGTTCCAACTGACGTTGCGAACAAAGGTCCTGCTGGTGATTGTCGGGTGTGTGCTTGCATTCGTATTCAATTTGCTGCGCATTATCGCCATCATCACGGCACTTCATTATTTCGGCTATCACGTTGCGATTGACATCTTGCACCCGGTCTTGGGGACAGCGCTGTTCATTCTCATCATCGGACTGCTGTTGGCGTACGGCGGCAAACACGTGGCAACTGTGTCGCCCCGCTTTTCGCAAACAGTGGGACGCGCGGTCGCACCCTCTGCCTTGTCTCTGGGATTTGCTGTGCTCCTGACGGTGGCACTGGTGCCTCTCTACTCTTGGGAGACGGGGTCAGAATTGCGACCGCTGACGTTGAACACCACGCACCTAGAGAAACTGACGCGGGGCCTTTTTCACAATGATGCCAACGTCACGATGCTGCCCACCACCTACTCACGTTCAAACCGAGCGGTGTTTATCCGACTTCCGGCAGGCACGCAAGGTGTAGAACTGTCGCTCTCTGATTCACTCGACCTTGTTCCGTTTTCCGCGACCACACCCTCAGAGGTAATGTCGCCGTCCGGTCAGCTGGTCAAAGTACAGAGCGTGAAGCTGCTTGCACAGTCGCACGCGCACGGCACCGATGAAAAGACCTACCTGATTGACTTCATCGACACCCGCCAGGGTCAGACAACCACGCGGACAGGGCAATATCTCGACACGGTGAGCACGTTGATTGCAGTGCACGACTTCCACCGGGTGTATCTCACATCACAGTGGGCGGGCGCGCTTCGAAGTGGCGCAGAGACGTCTACCTCGTCGACATTGGTGACATTGTCGGCAGCATTATCGGCGGCATTGACGGAGAACGAACGCTCGTCCCGCACCTTTGTGCAGCAGTTTGTTGCAAATGCGAATCAGTTGGCGCAGAGCGAGGCGGGCACCGGCAGCTAGTACTAGAGACTACCACCTGCAACTGGTGGTGATAGCTAGTACGTGTAATCAACGCTGATGATTGGTACGGATAGCTAGTATTGATAACTAGTACCAGCAGTCGTATTTCCAGTTAGATGTTAAGCTAGCTACAAATCACTTTCGACGAATAACGACCTGCTCATCCAGACTCGTATCATGACTCTCCACATACATCAACACCAGGGATTGGTGAAGCTCCATGTCACGAATGTCTGTGCTACTGACGACAGAAGGCACATATCCGTTTCACCAAGGCGGCGTCAGTACATGGTGTCACATGCTTATCAACCAATTGCCATCGATTGACTTTACTGTCTTCAGTGTGATGACTGATCCCTTTGTCGCGCAAAAATTTGAGTTAAGCCCCCAGACGGACCTCATTCGGATGCCACTCTGGGGCACGGAAGAACCGAGCGAACACCTGAATGTGAAGTTCAGTTCGACGTACCTGTCGAAGCAACGAACGACTGAGGAGGTCATTCGCGAGCGGTTTCTTCCATTGTTTGAGAGGCTCGTTTTGGAAGTCATCGCGCTCCAGAAAAATCCGTACCAGTTTGCTTCGACCATCACCGAGATGTACGACTTCTTTACCGAGTTCGACTACAAGGTGTGTTTTAAGTCGCCGCTGACATGGGATAAGTACAAGGAAATCATGTTTTCGGCGGTTGAAAGCGGTGACTACGAACTGACCGAGCCGGACGTCTATTGCATGGTCCAGAGTCTCGGTTGGCTGTACCGGTTCTTCAACGTCATCAACACGAGGGTGCCGAAAACAACCATTGCCCATTCCTCTGCGGCAGCGTTCTGCGGTCTGCCCTGTGTGGTCGCGAAAGTCAAATACGGAACACCCTTTCTCTTGACCGAACACGGCGTCTACCTTCGCGAGCAGTATATCTCCCTGTCGAAATACGGCTACCCGTCCTTCTTAAACACATTTCTCATCCGCCTGGTCCAGTCTGTGGTCAACGTGAACTATGCCTTTGCCGACCAAATCTCCCCTGTCTGTGAATACAACACGCGCTGGGAGAAGCGGTTAACGGGGGCGCATCACCGCATTAAGGTCATTTATAACGGGGTCGATCACGTTCCATTCCAGAACCTCCACCCCCCCACACTGAGTCGGCCGACTGTCGTCACCGTCGCCCGTGTGGATCCCATCAAGGACATGGTAACGCTGCTGCACGCAGCGAAGGAGACAAAACGCGAGATTGCGGATGTGCAGTTTCTTATCTACGGATCCGTCGCCGTACCCGACTACTACGAGAAATGCCTGGCGCTCGTGAAGGAACTGGACCTCGAGGACACGGTCTTCTTCAAAGGCCACACCACGGATGTCGCCAAGGTGCTGGAAATGAGCGATGTCGTCGTTCAGACGAGCATCTCAGAAGCCTTCCCCTACTCCATCGTCGAAGCGATGTTCGCAGGCAAGGCGATTGTCTCGACCGACGTCGGTGGAATTCCCGAAGCCATCGCGGACACGGGGATTCTTGTCCCCACTGCGGACCCCGCGGCTGTCAGCGAAGCCTTAGTAAAGCTCCTGCGCAACCCGGAGCAGCGGCAAGAACTCGGAACGCAGGCGCGCGAGCGAGCCCTTCGACTGTTCACGCTGCACAACTTCCTTGAGAACCACATGAAGACGTACTTGGCGCTCGCGGTCTCTGGTGCCTCGCAGGACGTGCCGCAAGAGCTACAGGGACGGGACATCCCTCGGCACGCTCAGGAGAAGCGCACGGAGGGGCAGCACGCCAGCCAATACGCCACCGAGCACGAACCCAGGCAGCCGCTGGAGCAGCATGGACTGGAGCGGATGGCGCAGCAAGACGGGCCGCGACGTGGTCTGGAGTTGGTTCCCGGACAGTCTCAGGACGCTCCCCGTGGGCGACATCGGCGAACACGGCAGAACCCTTGGCAGCCGGCTGGAGCGGATGGGGCTGCATCCGCTGGGGCTAATGGTGCTAGGGCTGCATCCGCTGGTGGTGCTGGGGCCGCTAGGGCTGCAAGTGCATCGGCCGGAGCTGCTGGTGCTGCTGGAAGTGCAGCGGCTAATGGAGCCGGGGCTGGACCTACGGCGGCGGGGACTGGTAACCCTGCCCCGTCTGACAAGGCATTCGGCTTGCACTGGTTACACGCGGAACACGCCTACGCGCTTTCAGACTGCGGTTTTGTCAACGACGCGATTGTCGAGATGAAACTGGCCATCAATGCCTGTCCCAATACTGACTCTACGAAAGTGTTTCTGCTTGACCTGGCGCAGTGGTATCTAACGGCAGGAAAGCCGCAACACGCAGACGACTGCGTTGTGAAATTTGAGCTGCTCTCACGGATTAGCTAGCCAACAAGAAGGGAGGTCGTCGTCGTGCCGTTTTGGAGTGACATTGACCCTTACATGGACTACTGGAAGCAGATGAATGTCAGCCGTTACGAAGAGTCGGAACCTTACCGATTTGGCTCCAGACGGAGCCACCGGCACCGCATTGACGACCGCACCCGGTCAAAAGAGTACGTACTGGAAACCGAGGACGTGCTTCAACTGGACGAGCAGGCGGCGACCCGTGAGGGCGCGGAGTTCACCCCGAGCACTGCCGGCAGGCGGTCAGCGCGGCGTAGGCACGCGCACGCGCAGAGGGACGAGTACACCGAGTACAGCAACCAATCCAGGGAGCCTTACGGGGGTGAATACACGGACCCGGACCAATACACGGTTGAGTACAGGGATGGGAACAGGGCCCCGTACGCGGCCGAACACACGGGTGAGTACACCGAGCGGGACAGCCACACCGTCCATGCCAATCGAGCCACATATGCCGCTAATGGCGTCGATTCAACGCATCGGGCCGATGGCACTGACTGGGTGGATGGAGTCGATGCAGTCGATGGAGTGCATACGACGGACCCCGCCGATTCTGCCGATGCCGCTGACGCCTCCGGTCATCCCCCCCGTCGGCAGATGGCAGAGCGAAGAGGACCGACCAGGCCCTATCGCACGCCGAAAATCGCCGCGTCTGCAGACAATCGGGAAGAAATCGAGGAACTGAAGATCCGTTATATTGTCGGTCGAAGGGCCGGTAAAGACATTGCCGGACCAAACGGTGAAGTGATTGTGTGCAAAGGGGAAGCCATTACGAGACAGGTGATTGCCGAGGCGGAGGAAGCGGGGAAACTCGTTGAACTGATACTCAATATGGTCGTAGAGGACTTTGACTCATGAGCACAAAGTCGAGCAGACCCACCCTCAGCGACCTACTCGATGCGGTGCTTGAGCGCCACACGAAACCGGAAAACGTCGACGAAATGACGGCCCTGTTGGAGTCGATGGGCTGGAGCGATGCCAGAGCCAAGCTTATCTACGGGTTTTCCGACGTGTTTGAGTTGGCGGTGCAGTTGTGGGCACTGTACCGCGATGACGTGCAGTACAACGCCCACGAGGAGCCACCGCCGTCATCGCTTTCGACAGCCATCCTGTCATACGTGCGCCAGTTCCTGCGCGGAATCATATTTGCCTTCCCGATGCTGCTGTCGATTGTCTCCATGCTGACACTGCACTTCTCACTGTGGTCGTACGAATACGTGAGCGAAAAATACGCAACGGCGATTGCCATTGGCACCATCTTGAGCTTTGTTTCCGTCGGCGGGTTTATGCAGTCCATTGCCAGACGGGCCTTCTTCTACATCTTTCAGGGTTACTACAACATGGCAAGACGCGCTACTTTCCGATTCATTCGCGTTGGCGTCACCTTCTCGCTGAGCTTTTCGGTCCTGCTCTACTTCCTTGACGTCCTGTTCCCTATCTTGCCGTACGACATGCTAACCATTTCCATCGCGTTTTACCTTGTCCTAAACTCGATTTGGCTGTCTGTCACCACGATGTATATCTTGAAGTCCGAGTTTATCTTCACGGGCCTCCTGGCACTCGGCATCGGCCTTGTCTATGTTCTATTCGTCTGGCTGCACTTGAACATCCTAGCTGCGCAGCTCATCGCGATGGTTGTCGTCGCCGTACTCAGCATCCTCATTGTCATGTACCTGTTTCGCCGGGCAGAACGGCGTGAAGATAAAGGTATCCGGGCGAAGTTGCCACGTACCGGGGTCACGGTCTTTTCTGTGTCGCCCTACTTCGTCTACGGGACACTGTACTTTCTGCTTCTGTTCACAGACCGTGTGATGGCCTGGACGACGTACAACCCTTTTAGCACCTATGTCATTTGGTTTCGCGGCGACTACGAGATTGGACTCGACTTTGCACTCGTCATGTTGCTCATCCCGATGGGCGTCAGTGAGGTCCTGGTTTCTCGCATGATGAACAGCGTCGGCTTCAGTCAACGCCACTTTCGGGCTGTGGATTCGCCGGTTATGAATGGATCGTATGTAAAGAGTTTCTGGTATGGCTATGCCATCATGGGGGTGGTCTCCATCCTCAGCGCCATTGGAGACTACTTCGCTGTCAAGTGGCTCGTGGATGCGCATCAAAATACAATTGGCAAGCAAATCATCATGACGCATGTGACGAATTACGTGTTTGTGCTCGGCCTCATCTCGTACATGATTCTCGGAGCGGCGCTGCTGAACGCAGTCATCATGTTCTCACTGTCGCGGCCTGACCAAGTCATCCGCCCGCTCGCATTTGGTGTTCTCGCCAACTTCGTGGCAGGATTTCTCGCCAGCCGCTGGTTTGCCTATTACGATGCAGTCTGGGGACTACTTGCCGGTGTGACGATATTTTTGATTTTGACCACCATCTCGGTGCGAAAGGTCCTGCTCCATACCGACTACCATCTCTACCTATTGTCGTAATCGCTGGAGTCTGTTGTCATCATTTATTGTCGTAATCGGCATCATCTATTGCCGTAATCGGCCGCCATCATTTATTGCCATCATCGACGCAATCTATTGCCGTAGGGGGACATATCCCGCATGTATTTTGGTTCCTACGCGTCTGTTTTAAATCAGGCGTATCACCTTGCGCACTACCTGCTCGCATTTTTGCTTGCATACTTCTTCATCCCGCAGCTGATGTTCAAGCCGGTTGAGGGCACAAGGATGGACAATTACTTTGCGAACTTCCTCCGCATGGTGCTCTTTGTCATTGTTCTCGGCTACCTTCTGATTATCACAAAACTGCTGGAGTTCATCGGCTTTGGCGCATCCATCATTACCTGGATTTTGCTGATGCGCGGCAAGGAACGCGGCGGCAATAAGTCCCTGACCATTGTCGTGGCCCTGTTTTACGATCTCATCGAGACACCCTACCTCATCCGCCAAGCCCTGGGAAAGGCCTATCGGTGGTTGAAGTTTCGGAGAAACACCGGTGAAAAGAGCCGCGTCAAACAATGGGCAGCTTCCCTCCTGCACGGCGTGAGACGGCTGTTGACGCCAAACATCATCTACCCCTTGCTGCTCCTTGTCGTGCTTGGCGTCAGCATCTACCTGCGCTGGACAGATGCTGTGGTCAATGCCGCTCCGCCGATGTCCGACGGTGTCGTCATCCTGGCCTGGGTGAAGTACGTGAACCTGCGCATCCTCTTTCACGACGGCATCTACCCGCAAGGGTACTTCATCAGCGATGACTTCATCAGCAAATTCGCGTTTATCAACCCCCTCTACATCGTCAAATACTCCGGAGCGATGGCGACAACCCTCATCGTCGCAAGCATGTACTATGTCGCTTCGAGAATGGGCCGCAAAGTTGAGGCTGCCGGCATCATCGCGGCACTCGTGTACGGCATCTTCGGCTATACCTTGTTGCAGAATGAATGGGCTCGGCAAGCCGCGATGGAGACGCAGGAGTTTGGCTTCGCTTTCGCTCTGCCGACCATCTATTTTGCCTACCGGTATTTCTCGTCCGGCGTCAAACGCAATCTGACCGTAACGTTTGCAGGGCTCACGGTGTCTGGCCTCATCCATGTGCTTTCCTATATGTTGACGCTCATCGGCTGCATCAGCGTCCTGATTGCCTTCCTGATTCTCGATGAACGAAAGCAGTGGGGTCGATACGCTGCGGCTTCGCTTATCGGTGTCGCCTCTGGCCTCATCAGCCTTGCGCCGCTCGAACTCGGTAAGCTGTTTCACCGATCGCTCAACGGCCCAGCGGCCGCGTTTGCGTCACAGACCGTACCCACGCCGGCGGCGACAACGGCTGGGGCGACTTCGTCGGCTGCATCCACAGCGGGATCGGCTGCTGCGTCAAGCGGCCCCCTCGCCGTGCCGCTCCCGCCGCTTGACCCAATGAGCAAAGTTGCCCTCGCTGCCATCCTGCTGCTCATCGTCGGTGCTCTTATCGCCAGACTGAGGGGCAGACGAGAATCTGCCTGGCTCAGCGGCGGCCTCTTCGGTCTCTTTATGTTTGCCATCTACTACCTCGGTGGGCCGATTACGAGGAGTTATGTCATCCAATCGCGATCCGTTGACATTTGGGCCGTAGCCGCCGCCTTTTGCATCGGCTTCGCGCTGCAGACGTTCGCCGTGTCTCCGTTCGCTAGATCTACGTCCCGCTTGCAAGCGGTCGCTCGGGATGCGTCCGGTCAGGGGATGTCAGGTCGGGATGCGTCCGGTCGGGGGATGGCCGGGGGGATGCCCGGTCGAGGGTTGCCGGGTCACGGGTTGCCCACGAGGAAACTGGGGCTACGGCCGTGGCTTCAAGCGTTGGAGAAGGTAAGCCTCATGGGCATCGTCATTGTCCCGCAGGTGATGCTGCCACCGAAGCCCATCATCCCGTACAAGATGGAGTGGAATGTTGACGCAGAGCAGTACCTGAGGATTGAGCAACAGTACAAGGCGTCCGGCTACATGCTGGTGGCACCAGACGCGCAATACGCGCTCGTACTTGGCACTGGGTATCTCATGTCCCCGACAGACTTTGTGAATTTTTATGACCCGGCGCTCAGACCGTTGACACGTTATGGCAAGAAAAAGCCAGACACCAACATTGCACCCAATGTTTTTATCTACTATTACAAGCACATCTTTGAACTGCCGAAAAGCGAGACCATCGCCTATAACTATGAGCTGCCGGTCTATCAGCAGGAGTACTACGACCGGGCCAAGCTCGCGCAATGGCTGACTTTGTATCAACAGCACCACGGACCCGTCACGGTTTATTACAGCGGTCCCGACCTTATCATTTACTATATTCGCAACGAAGTCACAGACAGTTCCAGTCCGGTCCCGTCAAAGAAGTAGCCGCTAAAACGAGTCGACGGTTCCCGCGTCGTAGGCTGTTGAGGCTGAAGATGAACGTTCACATGCGGTCGATACAAACGACATAGGTTGGAAGTCCATCAAGTTGGGACAGCCAGACGTTGACAGACTTGCAGATGTTGGGGTTGCGAGGTAGACGTTGACAACCCTGCGTTTGAAGGGAACTGACGCATTTTGTCGAATCAGTTTGTCGAATCAGAAGGCAAACTATTGCGCG
The DNA here is from genome assembly GCA_017298655.1 of Alicyclobacillus curvatus. GTDB lineage: Bacteria > Bacillota > Bacilli > Alicyclobacillales > Alicyclobacillaceae > Alicyclobacillus_B > Alicyclobacillus_B curvatus. The sequence goes on along the minus strand of CP071184.1, from coordinate 4,288,607 downwards.
TGAACAGACGAAAGCCGTCAAAAGACCGAGAGCGGTCTAAAGGCTGAGAGCCGCTTAAAGGCTGAGAGCCGCTTAAAGGCTGAGAGCCGTCAAAGCACCGAGAGCGGTCAAAAATGAAATTGGCAGCGACGCATGAATCAGCGGCGGGCCTGGAAAGGAGATGACACCGATGAACCGAATGGCAGCCCTAATCTCTATGGCCCATACCCTGCTCGCACGCTATGGGACGATTTTGCCCCTTGCATTGGTGTTCGTGGTCATCATCCTCATCATTCTCCTTTTCATCAGTCGCAGGGTCATCCGCAAGCAAACCATGTCGCTCGGAGTCATGGAAGGGTTTCTGAGCGGCTTTAAGCCTACCAATTCGCTTGAATATAACCTGGAACAAATCACACAAGTCGCCGCGACGGTGATTCGTGCTCCTTATTACGCATTTTACGTGCTGGACCAGCGGAGCAGCCGCTATGTCCTGAAGACCGTGAGTCATCCCTACGACAAACTCGAGTCGGTCTCCCCCTCTTACAGCGGACTGTCGTTGCCGAAGCGGGATCCTTACATTCCACCGCGAACCATCATCCTCGACAGGCCTGCTGACAGAGGTGGTGCGGAGGGCAACACCGGCAGTTACGGTGGCCGCGGGACGGGCTCTGGCAGCGGACGCAGAGCGGGCAACAGTGGCAGCGATGGCACCAGCAACGCTAACGCTAGCGGCGGCACCAACGACGGTGGCAATGGCGACGGAAAGGTCAACCACAACGTCGACAGAGGTAACCACGACGCCAAGGTCTCCGGCAGCGGCCACAGCGGCAATCGAAGTAACCGCAGACGCAGACGCGATGGGGCAAAGAGACGTGACACACGCCGCGGCACTGCGGCAACGAATGCCGTCGCCATCCGCAAGGAAGGCGAAGTCACACTACTTGAATTGCGCACGCCAGACAGCCTTGCTGTGCTGCGGATCGGGCCTGTGGAAGTGGTGCCAAAGCGGATCGTGAAGGAATTTGAGCACATGCTGCTGCGCATCGGCCCTGCGATTGACGAGATGGTCCAATTGACGCAGGAAAAGCAGTTTCTCGCGACGAGTAAAATGGCGGACGAAGCGATACAAAAGGTCGCAGGCATGGCGGTAGACGCGACCGCCGCGATTGACGCCGTTATCTCCGTGTTTGCCGGAGCCCATGCGAAAGGCGGTATCCTCATCCCCTATCGCATGGATGCGCAGGAACCGGAAGTTTTTGGACCTCAAACCCTGGAAGAGACTGCTCGCCTGCTCTACGCAGATGCGGCGGACCTGGAGCGGCTATACGCCCTCCTTGGCACGCAGCGATACCGGATTGTCAAGCGCTCAGAGGGCCTCTTCTACGAGCTGCCGCCCGCCTTGACGAGCCTCGACTGTGGTGGGCTTGCGTTCATGGCCATCGATCATCGCGGCCTCCTCATCCTCGTCCTCAGCCCAGAGCTTGATGACATGGGGCTTGACGGCAATGCCATGGACGGCAAGGCAATTGACGGCAAGGCGATTGACAACACACGCATCTCACAACTGGGACTGCTCGCTGAGCAGCTGTCCGACATCTCTATCTTTAACCGCATGCAGCCGATGCTGTCGAAGGCCTATTCCAACATGCTCTGGAAGCTCTCAGACATGATTGACAACTTGAGCCCACACACGGTCGGATACTCGGAAATGATGACCCGCTATTCGCTCGCCATCGGCTATCAACTGAATTTGAGTGACAGTGACATGCGCGATCTCGCTCTAGCCGCCCACGTCAGCAACATCGGCGTGCTCGGAATTGACCCTGATTTGCTGTCGAAGCAGGGCAAATACACAAAGTTCGAAGCCGACACCATGCAGATGCACTGTGAAATTGGAGCGTCGATGATCCGCGTCGCAACAGGCAACCAACGCGCCGCCAACATGGTCCTGTATCACCACGAACGGGTGGACGGGCTCGGTTTCCCGTCGGGGCTGACGGGTGAGAACATCCCTATCGGATCGAAAATCATCCACGTGGTGCAGGTGTTCTTGGCAAAGGTCAACGGGAGATCGTGGCGCAGTCCTCAAACCTTCGACGAGGCGATTCAGACCCTGCGGGATGCGACGGGTACGCAGCTCGACGAGGCCGTCGTGAGGGCGTTTCTTGAGTGGTTTGCGCTCAAGCAAATGAACCCGATGGTACAAGGCCGCAGCCTCGCCCGCTGTGACGAGATGCTGTCTGTGCCGAAATCCATCTGCGAGACCTGCCCGGTTTCGAGACGGCCAACAAAGAACTGCTGGGAAGTCGAAGGCAACCAGTGCGCGGCGCACGGCCGCGAATGCAGCACCTGCTTCGTGTACACGGAGTACCTCTCGCGGGAGCGGGCGCAGAGCGGCCACACGGTCGGGGCATGGCGGTCGAGGCAGTAGAGTAAGCGGGCGGGCACAAGGCAGCGCAGGGTGAGGGAACGGCGTGGGACTCCGCGGAACCACAGGGCCGGCAGGTTGGGCGAGGCCGGGTGACGGACGTGGCCCGGCAGGGTCGGCGAGGCACTAGCCCAGGCAACACGCAAGGTAGCGCGGGGTGCGCGAGACACTAGCCCGGGCAACACGCAAGGTAGCGCGGGGTGTGCGAGGTCGGGCCCAGGCGGGCCCACAGGGGCAGGGGCTGGAGAGTGGTTGAGGCCGGGGCCTCGCGGGAGGATGTTGATTAACTCGCGCTCCATTGCGCATCGTGTACGCGTAAGTCTACGTGGACGCTGACGTGGACGTGGACATGGCCTCGACCTTGGTCTTGGTCTTGGCCTTGGTCAGTAATTTGTAATAACGCGCCGTGAGCGCGTTATTTCCGATTGATTCTGTAGTAGTGGCAAGAAATAGCGCGCTGTGGAAGCGCTATGTGCGGACCTTGAGTCGATAGCAACGTGTGAACGCGTTATTTTTATCGGTTTCAGTTAATAACGCGCCACGAGCGCGTTATTTCCACTTGAACGTGTTTCGCGTGGGGTGAATAACGCGTTGCGGAATCGTTATTGGCGACCCCACGGGACGGTCGCTTAACTCGTAGTTACTTAAGCACTGTGGGTGCGTAAGGGAGTGCCGAATCGGGTGGCTGAGTGCTGCTTACGCACCGTGGGTTCGTAAGGAACCGTCAAAACCGGCAAAACGGGCGTTGCTTACGCACCGTGGGTGCGTAAGGGGTCGTCGAAGTGGCTGGCGGAGCACTGCTTACGCACCGTGGGTTCGTAAGGGAGTGCCGGATCGGCAAAACGAGCGTTGCTTACGTACTGTGGGTGCGTAAGGGAGCGCCGGATCGGCTGGCGGAGCACTGCTTACGCACTGTGGGTGCGTAAGGGAGCGCCGGATCGGGTGGCTGAGTGCTGCTTACGCACTGTGGGTACGTAAGGAACCGTCAAAATCGGCAAAACGGGCCTTGCTTACGCACCGTGGGTGCGTAAGGGGTCGTCGAACGGGCTGGCGGAGCACTGCTTAAGCACCATGGGTGCGTAAGGGAGTGCCGGATCGGATGGCTGAGCGCTGCTTACGCATGGTGGATGAAAAAGTGTCACGCTGGAGACTAGAGACGTGCCGAGTAAATCGACAGTATCCTAACGGAGCCAAAACCAGAGGGGCGCTTTGAAAGGAGGTCACGGGGTAAAACAGGGTGAAAGATGGTGTGAGGGGCTTGAAACAGGTTACTCAATCCCCAGTCTCGCTGGTTTACCAGGCTGGTTTACTAGGCTGGTTTACTAGGCTGGTTTACTAGAAAGATTCGTCATAATTCTCCATGATCTGTCACGAACGCCAATGGTGTGGTATGTTGTACATACCTGCGAGGGGGTGTGAATGTGGGCGTTTCTGGAGTTATGCAGCAAGCGGCAGTGAGTACCTTCAAACAGATGGAAAACCTTAACCAAACCATTGCGAAGCAGTTAACGAAATCCATGCAGCAAACAAGTCAGGCCATTCAACAGGCTGGCAATCATGGAGTTGAGCCGGGGAAAGGTCAGCACGTAGATGTTCGTGCCTGACCAGTTGGCAAACTTACCGGAAGGTAAGGACGCAAAACTATGGGCCTAGTATGGTTGCCAGGTTGCAAATACTTCGGTATTCTGTGACCTGGCTCAACTCTTTTATGACATAGGCTTACATAGGCGTACATAGGCGTACATAGGCGTACATAGGCTGAACGTTAGCTTGTTTGGACGGAATGTTCTGCCTCGTGTGGGCGGAAACGGATTGTCTTTGGATACTTGTTGCTGGCCGATACCACCTATCTCTAATGGAGCGAACCAATGAGCCGCGAAGCGTTTAAAAGTATCAAGAAGTTTGCAGTCTACTACGGACCCAAAAATATCATGGCGCTTGGAAACTACGACTGCGTCATTATTGAACCGAGCAGGTTTTCCGACGAGGACATCATTCTTCTCAAGGAACGCGGTGCCCTTGTCATCGCTTATGTGACGGTCATGGAGATTGGCCCCATCCACAAGGATCACTGGGCCGCCCTGCGAGAAGAAGACTTTCTGCACAGGGATGGAAAGCGGATCGAGAAGGTAGAGTACAATACGTTTCTCCTCGACTTGACGTCTGCCCGTTGGCGGGCACTGCTACATCAGGAAGTTGGAAAACTGTTGGCACATCGAGGGTTTGACGGCATTCTGTTAGACACTATCGGTGACGTCGAAGACTATGGATTGCCAGACAGCGCCAGGCAGATTGAAGCCGCCGGCGAAATTGTTGCTGGGCTGAGACGGTGGTTCCCGAAGGCCATCATCATCCAGAATAATGGACTGGAAGCTCTCTGTTTGCACACAGCCCCGTATTTGGATGGCATCACATGGGAGAACCCCCCCATTTCTCAGAAACCAAGCCGCACATGGGTGAAGCTGATTGCGGATAGACTTGACTCGCTTTCGAAGGCACACGGGGTCACTATTATGACGTTGTATGATCGCGCGGAGAACCTGCCGAGAAAAGAGTGGATCCGCTGCCGCCGCTTCGCGGATGAACACGGCTATTTGAGCTACTTCGCCCCCACCCACTACCTCTCCCTCCTGTAACTACGCTGTCCTCTCATCAAACAAGCTGTCGGGATACGCGGCAACAAGCAGTCGGGCTCTACGACGGCAAGCTGCCAGGACCTACGAAATCCGGGTTGCCAGGCTCTACGATGACAAGATGCCAAGCTCTGGCGACAACTAGCAGTCAGGCTCTGCCATGACAAACTGTCAGCATTTGCGAAAACAGGCCCGCCATCTGACGGCTGGAAACTGCCCCCAAAATATTTACATAAAATAAACTTTAAATTCACAATAAATTTACGTTTGGACACTACGCTGAGGGTAACAACGGGTGATTGTCAAACTATGTAAGAATCCCGAAAGAGGAGGTGTACGATTCGTACGGATAATGGCCGTATGAATCCCTCGCATGTCCAAAAACCAAAGTGTTGTGGAAGCGCTCAACGAGGCACCGCTCGGACTGTTTCATCTGCGGGCCGTCGTCACAGCAGGACTGGGATTTTTCACAGATGCGTACGACCTATTCATCATCGGTGCGGCATTGGCTCTCATCAAAACGCAGTGGCACTTGTCGAGTACGGAAGTTGGCTGGGTCGGCAGCGCGACCTTAATCGCCACGTTTGTCGGCGCCTTCGTGTTTGGACGGCTGGCAGACGTCTACGGTCGCAAGAAGCTTTACGGCTGGGAAGCTGCCATCATGGCAGTTGGCGCCATCCTCTCGGCGTTTTCTCCGAATGTGATGTGGCTGATTATTTTCCGCGTGTTCATGGGTATTGGCATCGGCGGCGACTACCCCACGAGCGCGGTCATCATGTCCGAGTTCTCAAACACGAGAGACCGAGGCAAGACGGTCGGCATGGTCTTTTCGATGCAAGCCCTCGGTACCATCGTGGGGCCGGTTGTGGCGATAGCGCTCATCGGATCGGGCGTCCCAGCTCACATTGCCTGGCGCCTGATGCTCGGACTGGGCGCGATTCCTGCGTTGTTCGTGATTTATCTGCGCCGGACACTTCCGGAGTCTCCGCGTTATCTGGCTCAGGTTCAGGGACGAGAAGAAGAGGCAGCAAGGAGCATTCGACAGTACTCAAATGGAGTGGTCGCGGCGGAGGGAAGCTCTTCGCGGGTTGAGCGGATGACTTTTGGACGGTTCCTCTCCACCCCGAAATATCTGCTGATGCTGCTCGGTACGGCGGGGACATGGTTCGTCTTTGACTATGCCTACTACGGCAACACCATTTCCACCAACGCGATTTTAAAGCTTGTTTCACCGCACATGTCACTGCTGCAATCGGAGTCACTTTCTCTCATCATCTTCGCCGTGGCGGCGGTGCCTGGTTACGTCCTCGCCTTCCTGTCGATGGATAGGATTGGCCATAAGCGACTGCAGATAATCGGCTTCGCGCTGATGGGTCTGATGTTTCTGCTCATCGGTGTGGTCCCAGGCGTGGCGGGCCACATTGTGCCGTTTATCATCATGTACGGCATCAGCTACTTTTTCGCCGAGTTTGGGCCGAACACCACAACGTTTGTGATGGCGGCAGAGCTCTACCCCGTGTCGATGCGGACGACGGGGCATGGGATGTCGGCGGGGATCGCGAAGATTGGTGCCTTCATCGGCGTGTTTGTCTTCCCGATTCTCAGCCATGCGCTCGGCTTGAAAGGCACCCTCGACATCACGTTTGCATTTTCGCTGGTCGGTATGCTGCTGACGCTGGTATTGCCCGAACCGGCAAGGAAGTCCATGGAGAGCCTATCTCACCAGTCCCAAACGTCTTCCACGCACCTCCAATCCGCTTCGACGAGTGCGTGATGGGATTGTGGTGAGGTGCGGCGTTTTGGGCCGCTGTGGTGGAGACTAGAGCGGGCGGCGCGATGAAGTTGGGGTGGCGCGGCGGGGAGTCGCCAGAGGCACTGAGACTCGAAGTGGCGTCGGAGTCCGTTGGGAGACCAGACCGGAGCCACCGCGGCGAGCCCCGGCTGAGACTAGACTGAGGAACGAGAATTGGAATCGAGTCCCGGCGGAGAGTGGGCAAAGGGGCAAGAACCGGAGTCGGGACGCGGCTGAGACTAGAAAGGGACTCAATACAAGAGTGACCACTCCCCATGCCTAAAGGCCTGAAGGCAGGGGCTTCTCAGAACACGCATGACGCAATCGTCTACGTTACGTTCTGAAGGCTCAGTCCAAGCCAAGTTGATGCTAGGCTAACGCACGTTTCAAGATGTTTTGTGCGGCGTTTACGTCCCGATCCTGAACATAGCCACAATGGTCGCACCTGTGCACACGCTCAGACAGCCTTTTTGGAACGATTTCCCCGCAATTCGAGCAGAGTTGACTTGTGTTTTTGGGATCGACCAGTACGACACGACGACCAGCTTCTTCCGCTTTGTACGTGGTGTACTGTACAAGTTGATTCCAAGACGCATCAACGATGCTTTTGGCAAGGTGGTGATTTTTCACCATTCCTTGCACGTTCAGATTTTCAAAAGCAATGAGTCCGTAGCCATTGACCAGTTTTCGAGACACTTTGTGCGCGTGGTCCCTGCGTTGATTCGCGATATGCTCATGCATTCTCGCCAGTTCTCTGATGGTTTTGCGACGACGAGCAGACCCCTTCTTCTTGCGTGATACTGATCGTTGTTTTCTGTGCAATGTCCGTTCAGATTTACGCAGGAACTTCGGATGTTCGTAAAACTCCCCATCAGACGTGATGGCAAGATGCTTGACACCAAGATCGATCCCAACGGTTCCTTTGGACTCTGGCAACGTATTCGGCTCCACTTCACACGACAGACTGGCGTAATACTTCCCGTTTTTCACCATGACAGTACAAGTTTTGATTTCCCCTTGCGGCTGGCGATGGAGTTTCATTTTTACTTCGCCAATCTTCGAGAGTGTTAATTGATTACCACGGATGGAATAGCCACTCTGTGGGTACGTAAAAGAGTCATATCGCCCTGCTGATTTAAAACGCGGATAGCCCGGTGTCTCTCCTGCCTTCATGCGACGAAAGAAGGCTTGAAACGCTTTGTCCAGTCGTTTCACCACATCTTGCAACACCTGCGAGTGAACCTGTTTTAACGCTGGAATGTACTTCTTGCGCTCATTCAGCGTATTTGCCTGATCGTAGTAATTCAGTGTGGTCTTGTCCGTTTCATAGGCAAACCGCCGCTCGTCTAGCAGGCGATTGTAGAGCAGGCGACAGCGTTCTAAAGTGAACTGTATTTTCTCTTCTTGTTCTTTCGTGGGGTAAATTCTGTACTTGTACGCTTTTCGCATGAGATCATCTCGATTTCTGCGCTTCGATATACTTCTTGATTACGTCCAGTTGAACCGTGCCCACCGTGGCGACAAAATAGGAATTCGTCCACAGTGAAGGCAATCGACTCTTTAGAGATTTGAATTCATCGCGTAGGATTTTGGACGTATATCCCTTGAGGTGTTTAACGACTTTGTGAATGCCGTATTGCGGATCGCACTTGATGAGAAGGTGAACATGGTCAGGCATGATTTCCATCTCAACAATTTCAGCCTGAATGTCTGTTGCCTTTTCCGAAAGCAACACCTTTAACCTCGCGTCAATGGGTTCAACAAGCACTTTACGGCGATATTTCGGACAAAAGACAACATGGTATTTACAGTCGAACGTGATATTGTGGTTTGAATCAACATCTCTACTCATGACGAATCACCAAGAATAGTATAGTTCAAAAAATTAGATATTACAATGTCATCTAATATGTTTCGACTAAAGAGAAAAAATTCGCCTGACGGCGGACGCCTTATATCCCCATAGCGAAAGCAACGGGTTTTACGGCGCATTTGATCAATACGGTAGGGAGACTGGGACGCCAGTCTCCCTTCGATTTTCGAGGAGCAGGGCCCGCTTACACACGACGGTGGCGTAAGAGGTGCCTCGCGGGGTGGATGCCCAATGAAATGATGACAATAACGCGCCTGTGGCGTGTTATTTCCGATTGAATCCGAATGACCTGCCGGAAATAGCGCGTTGTAGAAGCGTTACGCCCGCAGCCCGGACAAATAGCGCGTCGTGGAAGTGTTATCCCCTCCCCTTTCAGTTGATAACGCGCTCGCAGCGCGTTATTTCCACTCACCCCGTGTCGGGTGGGCTGAATAGCGCGTTTGCAGCGCGCTATCACGAACCGGCCCCCGCTCGCCTGACCTCACGGCACCCGCTCTAGCCCAGGCTCAGCGCCCACCCTCCCATCCAACCTGCTCCCGCTCTAGCCCAGCAGCGCCCACCCACCGCGCATCCCGCCCCGCTCACCCCCCCGCCTGCCTCCCCACGTAACCTGCACCCCCTTTTTCAAGGCGGCGAAGCACAGGTTTAAATTGTAAACCCCCATTAACCAAACATTTACAATGACTTTACCTATTGCACAAATCTTCTTCATTTTCCGGATCTACGGTAGAACCTGAAAACAGGTTCATTTTGGGATTCAGAGATTCAGAGATTCAGCATTCATGCATAGGGGAGTGAATCAGAAATGAGGCTAAGGACGACCAAAACAACAAAGAGGGCGATGGCAGACACTGCGGCCAACCATACCAAGGCAGTCCGCGCGACCAAAAAGACCTTCTTCGGCGTTGCTGGCAGTGCCATCGTGTTGACATCTCTGCTGTCCGGTTGCGGTGCGGGACAGACCCAAGGCACGGCTGCGGCGCAAACGCAAGGCTCCAACTCGAGCTCAGGCAGTGGCAGTTCCAATTCGGGGTCGGCGAACTCTAGTAACGGCGCGGCAGGATCGGCTGGGGCAGCGCAATCAGGAAATTCAGGCTCAGCAACGGACATCACCTTTTGGGCGGGTCACAGCAGCGGTACCTTGTATAAGGCGCTCGTTGCGGAGACGGCGACGTTCAACCAGCAGCACCCGAACATCCACGTCACCTTTGTTGCTGAGGGCGCCACGAAGAAAGGCATGGCCGCATTTCTGGCGCACAAGTCCCCGAATGTAGGAATGATTTCAACGTACGCGGCGCAAAAGTTTGCGAACGCCGGGGCCATCGTGGATTTGGGGCCGTATATATCGGCATCTGGCGGGCTTAGTCAAAGTCAGATACAGAGTGACTACTTCCCGGTCATTTGGCACGACATGCAAGCGACAGGCGGTCATCAGTACATCATGCCACTTGAGAAAAAGTCGGCCGTGGTGATTTTCTACAATGGCACTCTGTTTCAGAAAGTCGGCATCACAAGCGCCCCGAAGACGTGGAACGACGTCTGGAGTGACGCGAGGAAAATAACAGCCCTCGGGGGCAAATACCATGGCATCGCTTGGACGCCATCGCTTCAACAGTACTTCGTGATGACGATGGATAACGGCGGCCAGGTGTTCACGGACGCGTCGCAGTCGAAGTTCAACCTCGTCAACCCCGCCGCGGAGCAAACCCTCACGACGCTGCGAGATTTGGTGAAGAGCGGGGACATCGTTATCGGCAAAGGGTATGAATATCAACAGGACTTTGGGACCGGCGACATCGGCCTCCTCATTGACGCGTCGGCGGGTTACACATACGATAAGGGATCCGTTGGCGGCAAGTTCCCCTTTGATGCGGCTTCGGCGCCAATCGGATCGGCTGGGAAGGCGTACAACTGGATCAACGGCGCCTCAGTAGCCATGTTCAACACCGGCACCACGGCACAGAAGAACGCTGCCTGGACGTTCATTAAATACCTCTCCGGCCCCGCCAACAACACGTATTGGAACGAACACACCAATTACCTTCCCCTCGGTCCGACGGGCCAGCAACAAATGCAGAGTTTTTATCAATCGAAGCCAGGTTGGGCCGCCTCCTATTCCAATTCGAAATACTGGATGATGAAGCCGACAAACCCAAACTGGAGCGCAGCCAAGACCGCGATGGAAAATGATTTCTCCAAAGCGCTGCTCGGTCAGGAATCGGTGACGCAGGCACTGCAGAATATGACTGCGCAAGGCAATCAATATCTCGCTGGTCAAGGCAGGTTGTAACCATGACCATCGATAGCGAACTGGCAATCGGTTCGGGCGATCCGATGCCACCGGATGTGGCCCGCACGGGGCCGAGCCCGACAGGGTCGCTCGAAACCGACCAGAGTAGGACAGAGTCGGGCGGAACGGGGTTGCCCAGAACGGGGGCACGCGAGGCGGACCCGGGTAGGACGGGGCCGCCCAGAACGGGGAAACGCGATACGGACCTGGGCAGGACGGTACCGCCCAGAACAGCGGCACGCGAGGCGGACCCAGGCAGGGCGGTACGGATGGAGAAGCGCAGAAAGTCACTGCGCGACATCGGGCTGGCGGTGGTTTTTCTCACACCAGCGCTCGTCTTCCTACTGGCTTTCGTCTATGTGCCTTCCGTCATGGCTCTGGTGCTGGCGTTTTTTCATTACAAACTTGGCGGAGTCGGAACAACGTGGGCTGGCATCAGCAATTTCACGGATGCGCTGCAACTGAACGTATTTCGTAAGGCGCTTGTCAACACATTCTATTATGCAGGGATGATGGTGCCAGGAACCATCATCCTCTCCGTAGGACTGGCACTGCTCATCAACAAGGCGACGCGGATGTATGCGTTCATTCGGACACTCGTGCTCATCCCGTACGTGACCCCGGCCGTAGGCACGGCAATTGGCTGGTTATGGATTTTCAACCCTACGTACGGACTGGCAAACGGGCTCTTGCACTGGCTCGGTTTGCCGACGTCGCAGTGGCTGCAGTCGCCGCGCATGGCCATGCCTTCCATCGCCATCTACTCGCTTTGGCACGGCGTTGGGTTTGATGTGGTGATTGTAATGTCTGCAATTTCGAGCCTGCCGCAAGGTGTTCTGGAGGCTGCAAGTGTCGACGGTGCGAACGCCTGGCGCCGCTTTTGGCGCGTGACGTTGCCTCTGATTTCGCCGACCATCTTCTTTCTGGTGATTGTCACCACCATCGGCACGCTTCAGAGCTTTTCGCAGATATACGCCCTTTCCGGTGCATCGGGGGGACCGGAATACAGTACAACGACGCTGCTGTTTCTGATTTACGAGACGGCCTTCACGTACAACCACATCTCTTATGCATCCGCAATGGCGGTTCTCCTCGTGATTCTGATTCTGGCATTCACCTTAATACAGCGTTGGATGGGAAAGCGTTTGGTGTTTTACCAGTGACCACTGAATTGTGTTTGTATCCTGTTTGTTCTACCAGTCAGGAACTGAAAGAAAGCAAGGACGGAAGGTAAGTTCGGAAGGTAAGGACTGCAACGACAGCAAGGTCGACAGGTAAGGGCAGGCAGTAAGGACTGCAAGGATGGCAAGCATGGCAACGACAGCAAGGATGGCAAGGAGAGTGTGGAAAGTCAGGAGAGTAAGTACATCAAGGACAGTAAGGGGGTGGATCTATTGAAGAGGAAGTACCGAAATGGAAGCCGGACTATCGTTTCATTGCTGATTGGGCTTGCGTTTGTCATACCGTTTTATATCACACTCGTCACATCCCTCGATTCTAAAGCCGATGTGTTTCGCTTCCCCCCGCATCTGCTGCTAGACTTCCGCTGGAACGTCTATGTCAGGGCATGGGATATGTTTCGCTGGCCGATGTACATCGCCAATACGATACTCATCGCCGTCATCACGATTGCCATCGCTCTTGCCAGTTCAGTTTTGGCCGCATATGCACTATCCTTCATCAAATTCCGCGGGCGCGGTTTTGTGTTCATCGTAATGCTGGTGGTGTTAATGATTCCCGGCGAAGCCCACCTGATCCCAAATTTCGTGACGCTGGCAAAGCTCAATCTGCTCGACACGTACTGGGCTCAGATTCTACCATATGGCGCTTCGGTGTTTGGCGTGTTTCTGCTGCGGCAATTCTTTCTCTCACTTTCCAAAGACTATCAGGATGCGGCGCGCATTGACGGTGCTGGCCATCTTCGCTTTCTCTGGTCTGTGGCCCTCCCACTTTGCAGGCCCATACTGTTTACCATCGGGTTGTATATCTTTATCGGATCGTGGAATTCGCTGATGTGGCCGCTGATGGTCACGCAAAGTCACCACGTTCAACCGGTGGAAATCGCGCTGGCCCGCTTCTTACAAAACAACTCTGTGGATTGGCGCCGTCTGTCGGCTGCCGCCGTATTTACGACCCTGCCTGTGATTCTGGTCTTCGTGTTTTTGCAGAAGTATATTATCCGCGGTATTAGCCGCGGTGAGGGCGTGCGTGGGTGACCCTTGGGGGCCATGGGTAACCCTTGGGGGCATTCGCGAGCCGTGCGGGCAGGCCGATCCCGTTCAGCCTATCCGTGGGCCGTCGGTCCGTCTGCTCCGGCCGCGCTTACGCACCGTGGATGCGTAAGCGGCGCAGCGCGGGGTGAGTTCCCAATGAAATGATGACAATAACGCGCTCATGGCGCGTTATTTCCGATTGAATCCGAGTGACCTGCCGGAAATAGCGCGTTGTAGAAGCGTTACGTACCTGGCCCGGGCAAATAGCGCGTCGTGGAAGTGTTATCCCCTTCCCCTTCAGTTGATAACGCGCTGCGAGCGCGTTATTTCCACTCACCCCACGTCGGGTAGGCCCAAATAGCGCGTTTGCAGCGCGCTATCAGGCAGGAATCTGGCCGGACTCACCGGAATCAGGCAGGAATCGCAGGAATCATGCCGGAAACATGGTGCCTGGAGCCATCATTCTCTGTGTGACACGAGCACCGTTCATCAACAAGCACCGCTCTTCTTACACAAACTAGAGTTACTGTCATCACTTTAGAAAGACTGGAGTTATTGTCATGACTGTAGAAAGAGGGCCGAGGCTCTTTTTGGCACTCATGGATATTCGTCCGCACGTTCTATAAAATGGTAATCACAAAACGGGCCGCAGTGTCAGGAATTTTTGTTTGCTCGATGTGTCTGCGACTTGGAGCGAAGACTCGGGTGAGGGGATATGACATGGCCGAAACACGGCTGGAGTTAACGCGATCACAAATCCTAGCGTTTAGGCGGCGCACAAATGCGCTCGAAGCACGGCTTGCCGCAGGGGCCAGCTCTCTTCGGCACGCGGCCTGGGCGGGGCTCCAAGACAGCATGCCCCGTGCGGCTCTCCTGTCAATCCATGCCCGTGTGGAAGGAACCGAACCATCCACATTATCAGACCCTTCCCTTGTGCAACTCTGGGGGCCGAGGTTCAGTGTGTTTGTTGTTGCCGAGCGCGATAGGGCTATATTTTCGCTGGCGAGGCTACCGGACGAGAGTAAGGGTCGACAGAGGGCCGAGGATCTCGCGCGTCGCCTGAAGGATATTTTGGCTGGCGAGCGCATGAAGTACGGGGATGCAGGCAGGGCACTTGGTGTGCACCCGAATAGCCTCCGTTACGCTGCTGCCACCGGCACGGTTTTGATAGGTTGGGACGGCGCCAAACAGCCTACCGTATGGACAGTGCCTGCCCCCGAGATGAGTCCGCACGAGGCCCGCCTTGAACTTGCCCGCCGTTACTTGCATGTGTATGGTCCCACTACGGCTGAATCATTTAGCCAATGGGCCGGGATAAGCTTACGCAGCAGCGTCGCGACATTCGATGCGCTTCGCTCCGTCCTGACACCCGTCAGGTCGCCTATCGGAGACGCTTGGATATTAACGAGTGATGAGACGTCCTGCCGCGCACCAGAGGGCGCTGGTGCCGGTGCCGGTGCGACAGCGCGATTACTGCCAAGCGGTGATGCATATCTGTTGCTTCAGGGGCCCGATCGCGAACTTTTAGTACCCAATGTTGAGCATCAACGTTTACTTTGGACGCCGCGCGTCTGGCCGGGCGGTTTACTTGTCGGCGGAGAGATTGTCGGGACATGGCGACGGTCAGCCGAGACCCTGACCGTGCAACTGTGGCGTGACTTGTCGCGTTCAGAACGAAGTGCAGTCGAGGATGAAGCGGAGTCATTGCCGCTGCCCGATTTAGCTCGACAAATCTCTGTACGATGGGAAGCTTGAGGCACATATGACGGAACGAAAGACGAATGTAGACAATGAGGTTCATAAGAAACTGGCTGTCGATCTATTTAATTTGACATGGGACTTAATTGAGAAAACGGATCGAAACGAAATCGAAGATGACATGATGGTGAACGCAGCTCATGCGTCTTGTTTTCACTGGGGAATGGTCGGCACAGCCTTGAATTTCGCAAGAGGTCAATGGCAGATGTCACGAGTATATTCCATCTTGGGTAGACCTGAACCCGCCCTGTTTCACGCCAAAAAGTCCTTGGCGCTATGCTTAGACAACCAACTCGGGGATTTCGATTTGGGCTTTGCATACGAAGCGATGGCACGTGCATACGCAGTGCACGGTGACTCAAATCGACGTGATGACAACATTGAGCTTGCCAAGCATTGCGCTGACCATGTTGGCAATGAAGGGGATAGGACGTGGCTGTTGAACAACATACATACTGTGGCGTCGCTTTCCCTTCCAACGTATCTACACAACTGACCAAAGGGGTGTTCTGTCGTGATGACACTGGAACAAATCGAAGCAACACGGTCTCGCCTACTTTCCCTGCTTACAAACCTAACAGATGTTCAGCTTAACTGGAAACCAGATGCGAGCAGTTGGAGTGTATCCCAAGTCGTCCAACACGTCGCTGCTTTTGAGCGTCGAGTCCCCGCAATTATCCAGTTAGGATTTGCTGAAGAAGCGAACTACGTTGCGACAGAACCGAATCTAGAACAACGAATGCCGGATCGTTCGACGAAGTTTGATGCCCCGCCGCAGTTTCACCCGACGGATGAACCAAAAACCTTAGAAGAACTGAAAGATATTTTAGAACAAAGTCACGGAAAGTTCTTACAGGCTTTGAACAGTGTCCAGGGCGACAGTCGGCTCGACGTCACATCGCCCCAGGTGCCCCATCCGGTGTTTGGGCGGATGAGTACCAGGCAATGGATTGAGTCTGCGTATTACCATGAAGTACGGCACATTTTTCAAATTGAGGAACTCATTGAGCTGCAGCGTGGACAATGAGCCGCATCACGTATGCTGAGGTCGCTAAATGGATGTTGCGTTCACGTTCTTCCCGATTGTTGAAAGTCGAATAGAGGGGGACAAGCCTTGAGTAATGACGTTCATACGCTAGAATCTGTCGAACAACTACGCCCGGAACTGACAGCGTATTGCTACAGGATGTTAGGTTCGATTTTCGACGCAGACGATGCTGTACAGGATACATTTACTCGTGCGTGGCAGAACCTTCATCTGTTCCGGCAAGAATCATCCTTGCGGCATTGGGTTTATCGTATCGCAACCAATGTATGTTTGGACCAACTGAGATCCGCCAAGCGCCGTGCTCTTCCGATGGACCTTTCGGATGCCACCCATCCCATCGTTGTACCGAATGACACTACCCCACTTACAGAGTGGATATGGCCACTCGCTGACGCAGAGGGGGACCCAGCCGATGTGGTGATGCGAAAGGATACGATTCGGTTGGCGTTTATCGCTACGTTACAGCTTTTGCCTCCTCGTCAGAGAGCGGTTCTCGTTCTACACGATGTGTTTCACTGGTCGGCAAGTGAAACCGGCGTTGCAATGGAGATGAGTACCGCTGCAGTCAACAGTGCGCTTCAAAGAGCGCGAGCTACAATGAATCGTGCAAAATTGACATCGGATGGATTACGGCAGGCGGATGCAGAAATAGATCATCAACTACTGGACAAATACGTCGCGGCATTTGAAAGGTTCGATCTCGCTGAACTGGTGGCGCTGTTTCGCGACGACGGCAGCCTATCCATGCCACCATTTGTCATGTGGGTTCAAGGCAAAACCGACCTTGCATCGTTCTATGAAGCTACCCGATGGCATTGTTTGGGTTCCCGTCTCATACCGCTGAAGGTAAATGGCAATACACCCGCCTTTGCGCAGTATGCACCGTCTTCACATGGAACCTTGGAACCTTGGGGTATACACGTGCTTGAGATTCAGGATAGACAGATTGCCCATGTCCACACCTTTATTGATGCCGCATTATATCCTCGGTTCGGACTGCCCACTAGCTTAGAAGTCCTTCAGTTGCCTTGAATTGACCCAGAACAAATCACGAGAAAAGAAATGGACGAGGCTTGCGAGAGCAAGCCTCCTATCCGGCATTTGTACCCGTTTTGCATTTGTACTGGTTTCGCATTTGTACTCGTTTTGCGGCGGTCTCCTATGAGCTACTATTTTTGTGACGAATCCCATCATCCCCCTCATCATTAGCCCTCGTCCATGGCCGTGCTCGGGGTGTCACGTGTCATTTTGCTCCAAGAACGATGTCCGCGCGACCCTTGGGCTCCTCCCATGGTTCCTGACGTCCAAGTGCTGTCATATCCAAGAAAGCATAGGTGGGACACCCCGCATTTTCCGTACCGCGTGCAAATGTCGAGTATGTGTGGAAGATGTCTTTGCCATCGCGCAGGAAGCAGCTATACCCCTGCATTTCGGAGGACTTTTGAAGATTGCTCTGGTCAGTTTCGGCTTTGGCTTTGGTTTCGGCTTTGGTTTCGGCTTTGGTTTCGGCTTTGGTTTCGGCTTTGTCCATATAGTTGTATTCGATTTGCCCTTTCGATGCGTCCAAGGTCACGTGAAAGTCGTAGTTAAAGTCACTGTCAAATGACGAGTACCAAGGAAATGACCAATTCTTATCTTGCCTGTACCGTTCCAACTTGAGATATGGCGCCCGAGACACACAGGCAAAGCTCGTGTGCTGTTCATTTAGTAGCTCCAAGACTTTCGGCGAGAATTGCTCCATTGCTGATGTGCAACCGGGACACCCCTTTTCCCACAACGGATCGAACATGAAATGATACACAATGAGTTGGTGTCTACCTTCGAATAAATCCATCAGAGACGCTCGTCCATTTGGGCCATCAAACACATACTCCTTGTTCACACGGACCATCGGAAGCATGCGACGTTCGGCGTTGATGGCGTCTTGTAGCCTTGTGAGGTCTTTCTCCTTCTTGAGCAGTTCCTTGCGCGCAATTAACCACTCTGAATACGAAACGACTGTCGGCAGACTCATACCTGTTTACCCTCCCAATTAAGTTTTCCATCATATAGACGAATGCACGGTCAATTAATCATCGGTCTGCCAAGATTTTTTAGGAAAAAGGCTGCGGAATAATTAGGGGTGCAGATTGGGGCTGCGGATTATATGTGAGGTGGAGAAGGACCGGGAGCCCCAGGCAAAAGCAGAGAGACAGCCGTGGGCAAAAACAGAGAGACAGTGGAAGAAGCGATGGCGATGATGGGAGCCGTTCGTTGATTACTTTGCTAGCTCTAATTTACCTAAAGTCGCCTCTCCCCATGAAAATGGTGGAAAGGCGCAATGCCTTAAAAAACGACGTGATGAGCTCCCATGGTTCGCAATTATATGTTTGATCTCCTCCGAAAAAAAGAAGAGCACCAAGTGGTTTTTGTTCAGCTACACACCACCATATCTGACCGACGAACATGAATAAAAATAAAGGCCAAACGTATGAAAAGCGAGTATTTTGCCGAAATAATGATGTTTTAAGAAAATTCTAGCGCAATATGTAAATAAAATGATATAGTTCCCCCTGAATGGGAGATCTGTGATTGCTATGTTACGGTTCTGTAACTGGCGAGCCAACACCTATGCTCTCTTTGTCTCGGGACCTACTGTTGGATGAAATAAAGTATAGAAGATGAATTCTAAGCCTTACAGACTTAATGGGCATCTTCTGTTCCATACCGAGTGCAAATTCACTCAGTACGATTCTTCGTGCATCTTAGTTTGTCAGTCTTGTTTTATTTCCATGAAACAATCTAAATTTTGGGGATGGTGAATAACCTTTTATGGAGAGGAAACAAAGGTTTCGTAAATGGATTCTAGTTTCGGCTATTGCATCCGTGACGAGTGTTGGTTTAACTCCTTTCATACCCATCGCGTTCGCTGCCACTTTACCGGCATCAGATGCCCCCCCTGTAACTAGTAGCGGTGTAGTGCAAGTGTTTAATGCAGCACAACTAGAGTACATTGATCAGAACCAGAATTTGTATCTGAGCAGCAACATTGAGCTCATGAACAACATTGATTTAAGATGGTACAATTGGTTGCCGATTGGCTGGCGAATTTCTGGAACGGATGCAGGGGGTACGATTACTTACACCTCCTCGTCGCCAGAATCAGTATTCTCTGGAACGTTCAACGGACAGGGGCATGTGATTACAGGGCTCGCCATCGATGATACGACCGACCAAGATGTAGGGTTCTTCGGAATTGCGTCTGGAACTATTGAAAACGTTGGTATTGACGGTCAAGTGACGACGGTAACTGTTACCGCCGGACTTCCTACCAACGCTGGAATGATAGCTGGAGCGCTTAGACTGAGTGGAAGCATCATCAACTCGTATGCCATGGGAGCGGTTTCTCAAGGAAGTAGTAATGGCGGTTTAGTCGGGAATTCTGATGGCAATATCTCAGACAGTTATTCGATGGTCAATGTGTCCGGTCCCGCTGCTAACGGTGGTCTGGTAGGGAATCTCTATGTGGGTAACATAACAGACTCCTATGCGGTTGGGAAAGTGTCCGGCGGGGTGTACAACGCTGGGGTTATTGGAGTGTATACAGGCGGAGCTTACACTGGAGACTATTTTGACGCGAATACCACAGGGGCTCAACAAGGTATTGGAAGTTTTTCGGGCATCCCGCCAACAAGTATCATGGGATCGTCGACATCTGAGATGCAAACCCCGAGTACCTTTACAGGATGGAACACATCCAATTGGGCATTGTTCAGTGGTTACTATCCACTGCTTAAGTGGCAAATAGGCGGTTCTATGTCAGCTACTCCGACAACTGTGTCGCCTGGAGGTCAGGTCACAGTGACTGGCTCGGTCTATTTTTCTGGGGGGTCGCCACTCCCAGGGATCAACGTCACATTGTCCGACAATACTGGCGGAAGTTGGTTAAAACCATCCGTTATTACCGATGCAAATGGGAACTACACGGACACTTGGATTGCTCCGAATACTACTACAGCCGCCACAGTAACAGCGAATGTCTATGGAACAAGTGTCCTGTACCAAAGTGCCATTCAGGTTCGGGCGCTCACCGTCACCTACAACGGGAACGGCAATAGTGGTGGAACAGTACCGACGGACAGTAAAATGTACACCAGTGGCATGAATGCCACGGTGCATGGGAACACGGGGAACTTGACCAGGACAGGCTTTACGTTTGCTGGCTGGAACACGCAGGCAGATGGCAGTGGAACGAGCTATTCAGGAGGGAACTTACTCTCCATCGGCTCTGCGAGCGTAACACTTTATGCACAGTGGACTCGCACTTCCGTTGCTATTTCCCCCTTCTCGGTCGGTACGAGTTTTGTTTGGAATGGCCAGTATAGTGTTCCGTATGTGCCGTTTCAGTTACAGGCCGTATCCGGGTATGGTCCATATACATGGTCGGTTGTGAGCGGTAGTTTGCCGAAAGGGCTGACGTTGTCATCAAGCGGAGTCATTACAGGCACACCAATGGGCCCGAACGGAACCAGCACATTCACCGTTCAGGTCAAGGATGCAAACGGACAATCAGCATTGCAATCCTTGTCCATCTTGATTCAAGGGGCTCCAAATGTCAGTGTAACGACGATTACAGTTCCAGGGGGTTGGGTGGGAACTGGGTACTCGACGCAACTTCAAGCCCCCGGTATTTGGACCCTGGAATCGGGGACTCTGCCGCCGGGACTGAGTCTAGGTACAAGTGGAGTGCTGAGCGGTACACCTATTGAGAGCGGGACATACACCTTTACAGTACAAATGAAGGATGCCTCCGGTGTTCCGGTCAAGGAGACGCTGAGCATGGTCGTCGAGTCGATAAATCCACACGAGCGACTGGTGTCATGGAACGGGACGACCAATGCGGTACCGGCAGTTGATAGACAAAATACGACATATATGCCTATCTGGTATGTGATGCAATACCTGAAAGCAATGGGAATTCAAAGTGAGTGGGATGGAAGTCACTGGCGGATAACCACCCAAAACCAGATAAATCTGACAGCCCTCCAAGTGGGACGTGGAACAACTAGTATCGATTTGAACGGAACGCTGGTGCAAAAGGTCGACACCGTAGTTGCCACGGATCCAACGACAGGTCATAACACCACGTACATGCCCATCTGGTATGTGATACAGATTCTAAAGAGAGTTGGACTGCAAAGTACGTGGGATGGAACAACGTGGACAGTAACCAAAAATAATAACTAATTTCAGTGATATGATGATGCAGGTCTCGTAAAATGCGAGACCTGCTATTTTTGATTTGAATCCTGTTGGCAATCTACTTGCGCATAACCAACTTTGATTATTTTGCATGGATACCCACTGAAATGATGACAATAACGCGCCCATGGCGCGTTATTTCCGACTGAATCCGCAAGACCCCCGAGAAATAGCGCGTTGTAGAAGCGTTACGCCCTCAGCCCGGGCAAATAGCGCGTTGTGGAAGTGCTATCAACTAAAGGGGAAGGGGATAACGCGCTGTGGGCGCGTTATTTCCACTTGAGCCATTTCAGGTAGGATGAATAGCGCGTTTGCAGCGCGTTATCATGCCGGCAATCATCCGACAATCACGGTGGCATCATGCCGGCAATCATGGGGGCATCCTGGGGGCATCATGGGGGCATCATGCTGGCATCATGGTGCCTGGGACCATGCGGGCGGGCGAGAAAGCGGATCGGCACTGCTTCACTGCTTGTCCATCAAAAAGTTAGGTGTTTCACCGTGTCCGCAAACCGTGAGCTGCTTATAATGGGAGTACCAATTGCATTCTAGGTGATGGAGCTCACCTTTAACTTCCCGAATCATGGATAATGGCTCCTACAGGTCAAGCAAGGTCTGTAGGAGCCATTTTCTTTTGTGGTGCGTCGACGCAATTTGGGCTGCACCTTAATGCCCTTCGTTGTCCTTGGACACAGCCTACACGACCACTATGTGCACCGTGGACATCCGCCTGAGTTCAAGCCTGAAAGTCACGACCACCTGTCCAAGGTAGACGTACGCCTTGGACACAGTTGGCATTTCCCTCATATGGTATGGCACGTTGCCCGACTGCTTGGGCACCACTACCACATGGGGGAGGAAAAATGGGTGTTTAGTTTAGGCGCAGCCGATTTAGCACGGTTTTTGTTGGCCATGGGGATTCTCTTAGCCGCCGCAAATTTACTGGGTTACATCGCCGAGAGACTTGCCATTCCACGGGTTATCGGAGAAGTTGCAGGGGGTCTCATCCTCGGACCGACAGTGTTTGGGACACTGTTTCCAGGGAGCTTTCACTGGCTCTATCTCGGGTTTTCCTCGGAAGGCAGCTTGTTCGGGTTGATTTATCAACTCGGCATCATCTTCCTCTTGTACACGGCTGGACTTAAGTTTCAGTCGCGCTTCGAAAAGTCGGATATCAAGACGGGGATAGCTATCATTGTCGGATCGACCGTCATTCCGTTTATTGTCGGATGGCTCTCGACGTACCTGTTCAATCCGGCACAGTTCCTCGGCACCGCTCACAGCGTGCTTGCGCTGAAGATTATTGTCGCCATCTCGATTGCCGTCACTTCCATCCCGGTCATTTCAAAAATCTTTCAAGACCTTGGGATTATGCACACGCGATTTGCAAAGATCATCGTCGCGATTGCCGGTGTGCACGACTTGATTCTGTGGGTCGCTCTTGCTGTCGCGTCGGGTATTGTCTCTGCGCACGGGGCAACCACCATTAGCGGGTGGGCGGTCTCGAAGAGTTTGGTCATCACGTTCGCATTCCTGTTCGTATGTATTGCGATTGTTCCGTGGGGCCTCCGGAAAATCACATCGAAACGAGCGAACTTCTTGTTCCGTGCCTCGTTCCTCGGGTATTTTCTGGTGATTTTGTTTGCCCTCGCGGATATCGCTGGATATCTGCAGGTTGACACGATGTACGGGGCGCTGCTGGCCGGGGTAGCGACGAAATTTGCCTTGCCGAAATCGATGTTTGAGAAGCTGGAGAATGGCATCAACGGTATCGCCTACGCCTTCTTCATCCCACTCTACTTTGCCATCGTCGGATTGCAACTGAATCTGTCGAGCAACTTTAACTTTGGGTTCTTCATCTTGTACCTGATATTCGCAACGATTGTACAGAGTGTCGTCGTCTACTTCACGTGTCGGCTCATTAAGACGGATAAGCTGACGAGCTTAAACTTTGCCGCCGCCATGAACGCGCGTGGTGGTCCGGGCATCGTGCTCTCGTCCGTCGCCTATTCGCTCGGCATCATCAACCAGGATTTCTTCGCCATTCTTGTGATGCTGGCTCTGGTGACGTCCTGGTTTGCGGGATCGTGGCTGCGATACGTGATTCGCAAGGGCATGCGCTTGATGCCTGGTGACGAAAACCTGGTCATCAAGAAGGTTCAAGAAGAGGTCCAATATGACCTGGCACCAAATTTGGAATGAAGTAAACAACAGATTAGAGTTTCTTACGTGCAGGTCTCGTGTGCTTTGACGAGACCTGCCGTTTTTATGTCTTTGTATGTACCAAACTCAAACTTGTTCGCGCGATACCTTGTGGAAAACGGAGGCCTTGGGTCTCATTTTTGTCTTGACAAGACTTACTATGTTCCCACATAATGTCCGTTGTAGAAAATGATTTTCTATAAAGGTTGTGGTTCAAATGGAACGTGACGCTGTAAAAGCTAAATTGAATGAGAGTGGTTTCCGAATTTCGCAAGAGCGGGAAGCTGTTTTGACGACATTTATGGAGTCAGGGCAAATGTTTACTCCGGCACAATTGCATGAAAGTGTAAAAGAAAAGTACAGCACGGTAGGGCTGACCACCGTTTATCGACTGTTAGAAGTCCTTACAAAACTTGGTCTGGCAACCCCTTTTCTCATCAACGGCGAAGTTTTCTACACCTTTTGTTCAGAGCAGCACCACCATCATTTCGTCTGTCTTGGATGCCACAGAGTAAAGGACATATTCGAGTGTACGGCGGCACCGAAACATTACGCTGATGTGGGTACCGTTGATTACCATCGACTCGACCTGTACGGTCACTGTTGGAACTGCGAAAGAGGAGATCACGTATGTTAAATCTTTGGGATCCAGGTCATTTGTCTTTGACGATAGGTCTCATCACTGCTCTGGTACTTGGGATGGTCCACGGAATCACTCCTGACGAGCATACCTGGCCAATCACATTTAGCTATTCCATCGGCAGCTATAGCACTAAGGGTGGCATGCGTGCAGGACTGATTTTTTCAGCAGGATTCACGTTACAGCGAATGATTGCGTCAGAATTGGCCTTCTTAGCACTTGCAGGTTTCCTGATGCATGATGCCGCGGAAAGCATTGTCTACATTATCGTCGGGTTTGTTATGGCAATATCCGGATATTATATCTTGCATCGGGGTCGTGCCATCCACCTCATACCGTGGTTGGAGAAATTGCTCCCACACACAGACGATACTAAACCCGTTCCACTAAAATTGGCTTTTTTACATGGTGTTATCGCGGGTTGGGGAACAGGTGCATTCGCAACCATCATTTATACGGTGATTTCGTCGACGATGCCTTCGGCTTGGGTTGGGTTTATTCCTGGATTGTTGTTCGGTGTAGGCACTCTTCTGATGCAAGTGCTCATCGGCGCAGCGTTTGGTTGGTGGATGCAACGCAGGAACTTAAGTGCATCGAGCAAAGCATTCATTGGACGATTTGTGTCTGGAAATACACTGCTGTACGGTGGAGTGTTATTCATGTTTGCCGGTCTTTTGGGACTCGTAGTTCCGTCAGTTTCCAGCTGGAGCGTGAATACGGGGATAAAGGTGCACAATTTGGATTCCATCAATTTCGGGTTAGTCCTTGTCGTGCTTGTCGTGGCGGGAATCGGTGGCATTTCGATGTGGATCGCCGTACGCAAAGCTAGACGTAGCACTGTGCCTGCGCCGTGTTCCTTGCACTAAATGGGAATATTCACTAAAGGAGACAGCAGAACAGACGTTGTCGGGACCAGAAGAATGGGGTCACGATTGGGGGATCCGGTTGGGGGCCGCCATTGGCGGTCGCGATTGGGGGGCCCGGTCGGGGGCGGCAATTGGCGGTCGCGATTCGCAAACTGGAAGAGGCTGTCGATCAATTCGACAACTGGACATTCTCTAGCAACACACTTTTTCAGCCAGGGTGCGTAAGCGAGAATCATCCAGCCAAATCTGGCACTCCCTTACGTACCCACGGTGCGTAAGCAACGCGAAATCCGGTGGTCGCGCACTCCCTTACGCATCCACTTTTTGTCTAGCCTCATACAATGCGTAAGCCGCACACTTTCCGACGCTCAGACCCCTCAAATAACACGCTCACAACGCGCTATTTCATCTGCTGAGACGGATAGCACGCCCACAGCGCGCTATTCAAACCTGGGATAACTTCCGCAGAAGGTGATAACGCGCTCGCAGCGCGTTATTCTTCGAAGGGAGTTCAAATAGTGATTCTAGAACGCGTTATGTCCACCCGCGGAGCGTTAACGTGCTCACAACGCGCTATTTTTGAGCGGATCGGCGGGTTGGCGTCCAATAGCGCGTTCTCGAAGCGCTATCTCCGCTCGGCCGCCCCCTTCCACCTCGCCCTTCCACCTCGCCCTTCCACCTCGCCCTTCCACCTCGCCCTTCCACCTCGCCCTTCCACCTCGCCCTTCCACCTCGCCCTTCCACCACCCCCTTCCACCACCCCCTTCCACCACCCCCTTCCACCACCCCCTTCCACCACCCCCTTCCACCACTCCCTTCCACCACTCCCTTCCACCGCGCCCTTCCACCACTCCCTTCCGCCGCGCCCTCTACAGAACCCAGCTCAGGATGCGCAAGGGAGTGCGCGATATGCGCGTCAGGCTTACGGAAGTGCGTTTGTAAACATATTTATACAGAAGGTTATAAGAATCTAAACGCGAGGTTTATGGATTCTTAACAATCCTCCTTTATCATCTCCATTGGGAACGTTCCCAAAGTTGACAATATGGAGGGTTATCATGAGAGACAAGTGGAAGCTATGGCTCGCAGCGGGTGCTGCTCTGGCGTTGACTGCTGGTTGCGGGACGACGGGGGCGACGACTTCGGCAAGCGGATCGGCAAGCAATTCGACTGGCGGATCGAACGGTGGATCGACGAGCAACTCGACCGGCGCATCGGCAAGTACAGCAAGCAATCAGCCGACAACCTTGACCCTTTATATTAGCGGCGACGTGAACATTCAGCAGGTTTGGCAAGACCACCTGATACCGCTCTACGAAAAATCCCATCCGAACGTGAAGGTCAACATCGTCATGTCCACGCACGGTGCCGATGACAATGCAACCATCGCTCGCCTCGCAGCAGGCGTAAAGGCACATCAAAATGGCAACATCGACATCCTTGAGGGCATGAATGTTGGGCAGTTGGCAAAGGCCAGTCTGGTCACCCACCTGACAACCCAAGACATCCCGATGATGGCACACATCAATCCATCGCTTCTGCAGCAGATATCGTATGACGGTGTACCGTACCGCGCTTCCTCCGTCGTCTTAGCTTATAACTCACAGTTCGTGAAAAATCCCCCGCAAACCCTCGCTCAAGTGATTTCCTGGATTAAGGCGCACCCCGGCAAGTTTACTTATAACACGCCGACCACAGGCGGATCCGGCAGCGCATTCGTGACCGCTGTCGTCAATTCGCAAGTACCGGCTAGCGATCAGCCGAAGCTCATCACTGAGCAAGACAAGAGCCTCGAGAGCACCTGGACGGCTGGCCTCAAGGTCCTGCACGACTTGGGTCCGGATGTCTACCAACATGGTTACTACGCGAACGGCAATACCGGGACACTCAACCTACTCGCGAATCAGTCGATTTGGATGGCACCTGTCTGGTCCGACCAGTCCCTGTCAGCCCTTGCGGACCATCAGTTGCCGCCTACTATTAAGTTGATCCAGTTGCAGCCTGCTTTCTCAGGCGGTCCTGCTGATTTGTCCATCCCGGCCAACAGTCCGCACAAGCAAGCCGCGGAACAACTCATCAACTGGGTGCTGACATCCGCTCCGCAATCCATCATCGTCAATCAACTGAACGGTTATCCGGGCGTTGAATGGAAGTACATGCCACAGTCGATTCAAACAAAGTACGCCTCCATTGCCTCCTCCTACGCGACCGGTTGGAACTCTTTCTACTCGAACGACCTGAACCGGGATTGGCAGTCCCAGGTGGCGGCGCAAACATCCAATTGACCTGCTTGGTGAAACCTTCTGATTTGAGTTGGTTGAGCCTTACGACTGCCCAGGCTCGGCTTGCCACTTCCGCGGCACGACCTGCGACTGCCCAGCATCGGTTGAGCCTTGCGACTGCCCAGGCTCGGCTTGCCACTTCCGAGGCTCGACCTGCGACTGCCCAGCCTCGGCTGAGCCTTGCGGCTGCCCAGGCTCGACGCCGCGGGCCATTACTGCGCTTGACCCGGTCAAACTTTACGAGTGCCACTTTACGACGTGAGGAGGTTAGCTGGATGAAACAGCGCGTGCTTGGCTTTGTACTGGCTGGTCTCCCCTTTCTCTTCATCCTCATCTTTGTCGGCTTCCCCGTGGTTCAGTCGGTCATGTACACGCTTGGATTCACGGGTGGGCCCAATCAGGTTGTGAGTGAAATGGCGCAAAACCAGGTGGTTGCAAAGCACGGACCGACACTTGGCGTGTATCGACAGCTGTGGCACAGTACATCTTTCCGATCCGATTTCTGGTCCACCATCTGGGTGACCTTGGTGTCTGTGGCCCTGCTGCTCATTGTCAGTTGGGCCATCGCCCTCTACCTGCGTCTCTCCAATGGGCGCTTGTCCCGGGTCGTATCTGCGATTTATATCGTGCCGATGTTTATTCCGGGTGTCATCGCTGGCTACGCCCTGCTGACTTTTTGGGAGCAAGGCGGGTACGTCAACACAATTGCCAATCACCTCGGTGACCCCAACTTCCCGAGCTTTGGACACACCTTGATGGGCGTGGTCGTCGGTCAAGTGTGGACGGGATTGCCGTTCTCCGTGCTGATGCTGGCCTCCGGCCTCAGCAATATCCCGGATTCGGTCATGGAGGCCGCACGAGATGTGGGTGCACGGCTGTGGACGGTGTGTTGGCGCATCCTGCTGCCACTCAACATCCTGCCGACGGCGATTGTGGTGACGTTTAGTGTCATCGGATCGCTCGGGGCGTACACCATTCCATTCTTAATCGGACCGACCGCACCGCAAATGCTGGGGGTTGCGATGACGACGTACTACGGGGCGTTTAACGAGCCCCAGCAAGCGGAGGCGATGGCTGTGATGATCTTTATCGCGGCAGCGTTTGTGGGGTCTCTCTACGTGTGGGCCAACCTCAGGCTGGACAAAAAGGCAGGTGCATCGAGATGAGTATGTCCAATCCCTCGGTCGCTGCAAAACGCCAAGGCGACGGCGCTGCGAAGCTTCGGCCAAGCCGCATGACGGGCAAAGCCGCAAACCGCTTTCTGGTTGTCGCGCTTGTCATCTCGTTTGGCGTCTTCATCTTGGGCCCACTGCTGGTCATGGTCGTCTGGGCGTTCGCAGATTCCTGGTATTACCCGCAGTGGGCGCCGCAGGTGTGGTCTCTGACCTGGTGGCAGCAAGTGCTCACTGGGGCCCACTTTGGCAGCACGGTGCTGCTTAGCTTCACCTTTGCTCCGATTGTCACCCTCATCTCCGCCATCGTCTGTCTCCCGGCCGCTTATGCGTTTTCGCGGTTCGAGTTTCCCGGCAAGCGCCTGATGTTCATCGGCCTGTTTGCCACCAACGCCTTCCCGAAAATGGGCCTGTACATCGCCATGGCGAGCCTGCTCTACGCGATTCATCTGATGGACACGTTCTGGGGCGTGGTGTTGATTCAGCTCATCAACACGGTCGTCGTGATGACGTGGATTCCGTCGGCAGCCTTTTCGGCTGTCCCGAAGTCGCTCGAAGAAGCTGCGCGGGATGCCGGTGCAGGGCCACTGCGAACGTTTTGGCACGTGACTTTGCCGATGGCTCGGCCCGGGATTATCGTCGCGCTCATCCAGGCTTTTCTCGCCTCGTTTGACGAAGCCCAGGGAACCTTTCTGGTCGGGGCGCCGAACTACATCACGATGCCTGTCCAGATGTACTCGATGGTCACCAATTACCCACAACAGGCGTCCGCGGTGTTCTCCATCATCCTCACGCTGCCGTCCCTGATTTTGATGCTTGTCATTCGCCGTTACGTGGTTGGCGGTTATCTCGCCGCTGGTTTTCGCTTGAAGTAAAGGAATTCTCGAGGAGGGGTCGGTGGATGGCTGAGTTATCCCTTATCAAAATTGGCAAGCAATACGGCGACAGGGACATCATCAAGGACCTCGACCTGCACGTCGCATCGGGCGAGATGGTCTGTCTCCTCGGCCCGTCAGGCAGTGGCAAGACTACGACCTTGCGCATGATTGGCGGCTTCATCTCTGCAAGCTCCGGTCAAATCACGATTGATGGCAAGGACGTCACGCACGTCTCCCCCGAGCACCGCCCAACGGCGATGGTGTTTCAGCAATACGCCTTGTGGCCGAATATGACGGTGTTTCAGAACATCTCCTTTGGCTTGAAGCTGCGGCGCTTGAGCCGGTCTGCGATTGCGAGGAAGGTCGATGAAGTCCTTGAACTGGTCGATCTCGCTGGCTTCGAACGCTACTACCCCGCCCAACTGTCCGGTGGCCAGCAACAGCGCGTGGCACTCGCCCGCGCCTTGGTGCTGGAACCGAAGGTGCTGCTGCTCGATGAGCCGCTGAGCAACCTCGATGCGCAGCTGCGCTACAAGGTGCGCGAGGAGATCCGCGATATTCAGCAAAGGGCAGGCATCACCACCGTGTTTGTCACGCATGACCAGGATGAGGCACTGTCCGTCTCTGACCGCATCGCCGTCCTGTCCGACGGGCACATTGAGCAATTCGACACACCGGACAAACTCTACCGCAACCCGCAGACCAGTTTCGTGGCTCGGTTCATCGGATCGATGAACGTGTTTCGCGCTACCGTGCAAAACGGCATGGTCTACGCGGCCGGGCGCCCCGCTGTGCCGTATGACTTCGCCACGACGGAATGCGACAGGGAGCTGGAAGTGGCCGTGCGGCCGGAGGATATTGAGCTGACGCACGAGAGCGGTGCGCAAAGCAGCGGGCACGCGGGCGGTGGCGGTGCGCATGGCAGCGGGCAGCCGAGCGGAGGCGGTGTGCAAGGCAGCGGGCAGCCGAGCGGTGGTGTGCATGGCGGCAGCTCGCATATGACCGGTGCGCAAGGCCGGGTGCTGCGCCGCATTCCGCGGGGCCACTATGCAGAGTTGATGCTCGAGGCCGCCATCGGGACGTTGCGCGCATTTGTGTCCAATCACGAGCCTGTCTCCGACACGGTGACCTTCCGTTTTCAGCGCGTACTCGTCTACGAAGAGCAGCAATTGCTCGCGTCGCGACGTTATGAAGCAAACCGAGATGAAGCAAATGGCGATAAAGCAAGCCGGGATGATTGTAGAGTCGTGAATGACTGATAGGGTCAGGAGGAGTGCTGCATGCTAAGACAGTTGCTGCGAAGAGATATTCAAGCGTTATCGGAACTGCTGGTGAGCGATGAGTGGGTCTCTGGGAACTCGGAACTTGATCTCGTTGGTGTCGCTTCAGAGTTGTACAAGCTGCTGCTCAAAACGTCAGCTCACCATCCCGACTACCTGTCGCGCCTTGCCGTCGCACATCACTTGAACGGCGAGTTGCGCACTGCGGGACGATACTATGAATCGGCGCTGGAACTTCGTCCCCAAAAAGAGGTCTCCGAAGCTGAGACATCCTGCATACTGCGCTACGCACCCGTACTCCACGTCAACCCGCAAGAGTGTTTTCCGTTGATGGATGTCGTTGCGATTCACCATCCGGATGAGCCACTGATTGGCTACCACCTGTTTTGGGAAGACGACTATGATTTTCCAGATGACTTTGAGCCGTGCGATCACGAAGTCATATGGGTCACATACGATACGCAGCGTGCCGTCGTCCAGAACATCCAGTGCTTCTTTCATAGTTTCGTACTCTCTACAAGCGAAGCGGTCGAAACAGCAGACCAAAATGACGGTCGTCCCGCTGTCTACGTCGAGTGGGGCAAGCACGGGTCTCTCATCGACGGCTGGGAACAGGCACAAGATGGACAAGGGCGGTATTTCGCACGAGACATGATGAAAAAGGATTATGATGAGGTATCTCAAGGTGGACGACTCCCTTCACACCCGCTGAAGCGCTGGTGGCCTGAGAAGTTTGAAGGTGAATACACGGACTACCTGAACTTCGATAAGATTGTGGATACGAGAGACTACCTGACAAAAAAGCGCATGATGGCGAAAACCAGCGACAGTAATGCAGTGTTGCAGCAACACTTCCTACTGTACAATTTTCATCCAAAGTATGATTGGCCGGCCCAGATATTAGAGTGATGGAAAAGTGATTGAATTCGGTGATTGAATTCGGTGATTGAATTCGGTGTTTGCGACGTGGAATGGTCGCACCAGGTACTGAGTTACCAAACCTCGACGAGTGACGGGTTGGCAGGAAAGGTGATGGCGTGGCGTCTATCTTGGACATCTCAAGAATAACGGGAATATCGAAGTCTACGGTGCAGCGGGTGCTGTCCGGAACGGGCAGTTTCAGCGAAGACGTTGCCGAAAGAGTGCGCGCTGCTGCTCAAGAACTCGGGTATCGGCCGAACGGCTTGGCACGCGCCATGAAAACCAAACGGACGCATGTCATCGGCGTCATTGTCTACCGAAAACACATGCCCATCATTTCGCACCCTTTTTATGGTCCGGTGCTCGATTCGATAGCAAGCGAACTGAAGAAACACGGCTACGGTATCCTGCTCATTCCGGACAGCGACATCAACGCGGACTCCGGAGACTGGCTGATGGAACACCAAGTGGATGGGATGGTGCTTATCAGCTATATCACCGAGTCGCTGATTAGATACTTTCGCGATCTCGCTATTCCCTTCGTCCTCATCAACAACTCGGAGATGGTCGACGACGTGAGCTACGTCGTCAATGACGACTATCAAGGAGCGTACGACGCGACATCCTATTTAGTGGAACAGGGGTACAAGAGGATTGCCTTTGTGGCGGGCCCCACGCTACACCGCAGTTATCGTCTGCGCCTGCAAGGCTATCTGGATGCGCTAGCGAAGCATGGACGCAAACTGGGCGACCAGGCGCTTGAAGAGCCGGGCCTCTCCCACAGCGACCGCAAGGACGCCGACGACAAGGACGATAGCCCTACCGCCGCCGGCCCGAGGGACGGCGGACTTATCCAGTCGTCCGAGTACGTCTATTCCGGGGATTCCATATTAGAGACTGGTTCCGAGGCGGCTTCGCAATTTCTCGCTCTCGGCGAAGCACGCCCCGACGCCGTGCTCGCCAGTAATGACATGATGGCCATCGGCGTACTGAGAGCTTTTTACGCCCGCGGCATTCGCATCCCAGAGGACATCGCCGTGATGGGCTTTGACGACATTGAATACGCCAGACTGGCAACGCCTGCACTCTCAACCGTCCGCATAGACAAGGCAAGCATGGGTGAATTGGCGGTTCAGAAGTTAATGGCGATGTTAAATCACCAAGAAAATAATCCCGAGCGCATCGTCTTGCCATCTAAACTCATCATTCGGGAGTCCACCTCGCGGCACCACGATTGACCACGATTGACCACGATTGATCACCTGGCAAGCGGCATGCCAGTGCCCGTGCCAATCGTGCCGTTTCGGCAACAATTCGACGTCAGCTTGCTGGACGCCCACAATTTGGAGGCCGCGCAATCTGGAGGCCAGCAAGTCGGATGGGGCGCGTCGAGACGTGCAGGAGACGTGGGTGCCCGCAAGTTCAACGTCATGTACTGAGGAGAATGATAACCGTGTTGATCAACGCCCATCGGGGAGACCCGATTCAATACCGCGAAAATACAATGCCTGCGTTTGCGAGTGCTGTCAGGTTGGGGGCAGACTGTATCGAGTTGGACATTCGATGCTCCCTCGACAACCAAGCGGCGGTGCTGCACGATGAGACACTAAATCGGCTTTGGGGCATTGCGCGAACCGTCGCCTCAATGACGTACGATGATATTTTTCAACTGACTAAATCATCGGACTTGTACATTCCGAGACTCGAGGAAGTTCTGGGTACGTTTGACGTCCCCATCATGATAGACTTTGACGATGAAACTGCCGTTCAACCTATCCTCCGCGCCCTGGCAGACTATCCTGCTGCAGCCGAGCGATGCATCATCTCCTCCGGCCAGGTGCCAGCCTTGATGGCCATTCGCAGCGAGCTCAAACATGTGTCCATCGCGCTGACGTGGAACGATATCATCCCGCCGCACGACAGTCTGCTGCAGAGCCTTGATGCCCAGTATTTCAACCCAAACTATCGGGTATACGAAGATGAGTTTGTGGCTCAGATGTCGCGGTCTCTGCAGACTGCGGAACCGGATGTGTACAGCGCCCTGATTGAAGACGGCCTCGAGCAACGGGCTCGTCACCCAGAGTGGTACGCATTTGACGAAATCTGCGGCTCGCACCTCGTTGCGCAGATGCATGAACGTCATCGAAAGGTGTCCGCATGGACGGTTGACGATGCCGCTGTCATGACCACCATGCTTCAACTCGGCGTCGATCTCGTTACAACCAACGATACACGCACCCTGATGGAGGTCCGCAATGGAACATACTCCGAATAACGGCCAGCGACACGACGCGCCAGCATCAGCTCCAGTACATGAGGAATTTGAACGTAGCTTCGATGTGCGTGGTAAGGCGCCCGAAATCGATATTCTGCCTGGTGTGCTTCGTATTATGGAGGAGATTGCGGCGTTCGCCTTACAGGGTCTGCCGAGCTTAGACGATTTGAGCGTTCGCAGCAAGCGGGACGCCGCGGATCTCGTCTCGAACCGCGACTATGCCATGGAAGCGAAGGTCATCGAATTGGTGCACCGCACGTTTCCCCGTCATGTCGTAATCTCCGAGGAAATTGGCACGGTCGGCAACGAGCATTCGGAGCATCAGTGGTTGGTCGATCCGATTGACGGATCGTGCAACGATTCCCACGCCATCCCTTGGAGTTGCGTGAGTGTGGCCTATGTGACAAGCGGTGAGATATGGGCTGGACTGATTGTCAACCCTCACACCGGCGAGGTCTTTCAGGCGGTGCGCGGACAGGGAGCGACGCTAAACAGTCGGCGTATTCTGGTGTCGAATGCGCAGTCGTTAGCAGGCTCCGTCGTGATGACCGAGCTGCTAAATCAGAGTCCGTGGCAAGGGATGGCAGGATTCATGGACGCCCTTGCAAGTCAGGACGCGACCGTGCGCATCATGGGTTCCACCGCTTTGTCCATCAGCCAAGTTGCTGCCGGTCGCGTGGCTGCAGTCGCTTTAGCTGACGCAGGCTTGCTGGATGTCGCCGCAGGCGTCTTGATTGCAGAGGAAGCCGGTGCGGTGATTTTGCACGACGGCAAGCCCGCCCATGGGCTTCCTCATGGCCGACTGCTGATTGCGGCCCCGGGGGTAGCCCTGGCAATGAAACAAACGCTAAGCGGTGTCGATGCGCGTGTAGAGAAACACTAGAACGGGCGGCGGCGCGGTCAGGCGGAGTTCAGCAGGGTCTGCCTGGTCCGGAGGGGTCGAGCAGGGTCTGCCTGGTGCGGAGGGGTGCAGCACGGTCCAGTTCGGACCATCTCCTCCCTCCCGTCCCTCATCGTGGGCCAAACCTAGTTACGACACTTTAGAGGACGGTCCCGGCCGGGACCCAGCGCGGGCCATGCAGTGCGGTCCGGCGGGTCAGCGGGTCAATAACGCTTTAAGGAAGCGTTATTGGACCTGACCGCCTTCAGTGGCCCAAGAAATAACGCGTTGTCAAAGCGTTAACCCTCCACCGGAGGACATAGCGCGTTCTAGAATCGCTATCCGAACTCCCTTCAGTTGATAACGCGCTGGCAGCGCGTTATTTCCTTCTACTC
Source organism: Alicyclobacillus curvatus (assembly GCA_017298655.1). Taxonomy (GTDB): domain Bacteria; phylum Bacillota; class Bacilli; order Alicyclobacillales; family Alicyclobacillaceae; genus Alicyclobacillus_B; species Alicyclobacillus_B curvatus. The sequence goes on along the minus strand of CP071184.1, from coordinate 4,253,561 downwards.
AACTTATCTCAGAGTGGAATAGCGCGTTGTGGACGCGTTATCGGCTACCTTGGGTTAAATAGCGCGTTGTCAGCGTGTTATTGCAGAACCGGAGAACCGGGGAGCCGGAGCGTCGGACAGTGTCGTGGCCGCGGAAAGCGTCGTGGCCTGCGCATCGTATGGAGCTAGACTAAAAGTGGATGTGTAACGGAGTACGCGACCACCGAATTCCGCACGGCTTGCGCCCTGTGGATGTGTAACGGAGTGCGCCATACGCGGAACAGGTGGCTGGTGTCCCTATCGCGGCTCGGTACTGGAGTGGAGTGGATACTGAGCGGGTGACGGGGTCGTGGCCTGCCGGAAGGCCGGAAGCCTATCCGCAGAGATGCGCTGGGTCGAGTAGGGAGTAATCCGGTTCGCATAAGTGATAACGGGTCCGTAGCGGCGGCGCTGGCGGAGCCAGCGGGGTCGAATAGCGCAATTACAAAACGAATGTATCGTGACGGTCCCCTGATTCTGCGGAAAATGGCGAAACAAAGGTATCCTGACGAAACGGTTTTGGTGAAAGAAGAGTAACTCAGTTGCAAAACAAATGTACCTACGACGCACCGTTGTATTGCTTACGACGAGGGTTTATTCCCACATATCGCGGTCAATTCATACACTAATAAGCATGATAATGAAACCACTATCGTTGTTGCCTCTTGCACATTCGCCCCGTTCGAATTCAAATAGACAACTTTACGATTCAGAAGGTTTACAAGCGAAGCACGAGGCAGAAAGACAGCATTCTTAAATGGAGAAGGAGATTGGATTCATAGTCTCATTAACCGGGCTTGTTACCCGGTTGGAATTTCTTTGAGACATAATTCCAGATCGGTAGATAAACATCCGATTTGCTTTCAGGGAAAGTCATCGTGATGGTTTGGTTGGTACCAAGACTTGTGTACGTTACACTGTACTGAACTCCACCGTGTCCGACCTTTGTGACTAAAGTATCAACTATCCATTTATTCGGAACAACAGAGTAGCTCTCCGAAACAAATCCTTGTTGCTTACGCTCATTCGGGAGGTTTTTCTTGAATGCGGCAACCATCTGTTTGAAATCATACCCCATCCCACTGCCAATTACCGCGTTTACAGTCCCTACACCGAGAAGCATCACATCAGATTTCGCTACGCCCGAACCATAACCATTGTCAAATGACTTGACACCCGATGGAGTTGTGAACCATCGCCCGTCGCTATCATTCGGATGTGGACCCATTTGCCAAGTAGACGGATATTCGACAGTGAACCCAAAACGACCGTTTGTGTAGGTTTTCCATGTTCCCGTCTGATTTCCCGGGGTTTGAGTGTCAACGGCAGGTGTAGTATTCGTGTCTGTTGTCGTATTGGACACTGAATTGGTCGTAGGGTTCGCCGTAGAGTTTGTGACTGTATTTGTTGCAGTGTTCGTCACTGTTTGATTACTCGTGTTCGTGGGAGCAGGGGCAGTTCCACCAGTCGTATTGTTGGCATTACCACACCCTGCAAGAATTCCTATAATGCTTACTGCAACTCCTCCTGTTGCCCATTTCTTATACTTTTTCATTAAGTAAATACCTCCCAATGTTGATTACAACAGTTAGACGGAGCGATCCCGTTATTTGGTTACAGTCCACCTTACGGAATTTTTTATATGCCTGGGAGGCGGCACTTGTAGTTGCATTACGCTGCCCTTTAGCGCCGGAAGCGTCTCGTCGTCGCGAACGTATATTGATACCCACCACCATACTCACGACCGTTTGCCTGTACCTGCAAAGTTGTATCCGCATTCCACTCTTTATCATAAGTAAATGCCCCAAGCCACTTAAAGGCTTGGGGGCAATTTACTTCACACTCTCTTAAAGGTGGAGAACACGAGAAATTGATTTACAAACTTCTTCATCAACGTCTGGTTTATGTTCGCCTGAAAAGGTCGTGCTGACCCACAAGAAAAATTCATGTGTACCACCGTTCCCAGTAATATGGCTGTGAGTCCCTCCGCGAATCTCCAATTTCATCTCACGCACGCTTTTAATCAGAGCACGCAAAACGTCTACATACACAGATGCGTCGGGAATGACCCCCGTTCTTCTGATGGTTGCGTCACTCACCTCAAACAGTGGCTTCACTAGACATAACATGTCAGCTTCATGAGAAAGCAACCGGCAGACAATAGGTATCGCCTCAGTTAACGAAAGATATGAGAGGTCTAACGTTGCCAACGAGGGTGCTGGATCGAGTTGTTCAGCCCGCACATCCCCAATATTCGTTCGCTCCATGTTCACAACTCTGGGGCTTTGTCTCAAACTCCCCATCAACTAATCAAACTTTATCGCAACTCTAGCCTCTTCTTGCAGTTTGCTTCTAGCCATCACAAGCGACCGCTAACTCGACATGGCAGTTGAACGAATCGCATTTTCATCCGATCACGGTTGCTGCCATCTCATCCTGTGCGGGACCTTGCATGCTCGTAGGTCCCACCGAACGCGCAAGCTGGTAAAGCATGTACTGGTTAAGACTTACACCTTCCAACTTTGCTCTGGCAGCCAAATCACGTTGAAGCGACTTTGGCAAACGCAAAAGAAATTTGCTGGGTTCGGCATCAGTTAAGTCAATTGGTTCAGGAATTTCAATACCCTCCTGCAGTGCGCCGTCTAACCAGCAACGCTTTGCATCTTGAATCATATTCATCAATTCAGGTAGCGACTCCGCTTGCGTAATGCAGCCGGGCAACTCATTTATCTTTGCTACATAGCCCCCTGATTGGGGATCCGGAATCACCGTGATGGTATATGGCAATGACATATAATAATCCAAATCCTTCTCCATCAAATCCACCCCTTTTGGCTGAGGATTTCTATAACTTGCTTCACGTAAACTTCTTTCACGTAGTTCCCGTGACGAGGAACAACGATCTGATCTGTGCCAAGAACGTATCGATAATGACTCGAGCCCTTGCCAGACTGTTTTCTCTCGAATCCAGTATTACGCAACACCTTATCCAACTCATCGAACCGCACCGAATTCGGGTTATTGCGGATGCTCTGCAACAATTTTTCCCATTGGCTCACGCCTTCACCCCGCGTCGAGCAATATCGTATATGATATTATACCGCGTATGAATGTGGATTACCACCACAGGGTCCTTCTGTAGAATAAGCCCGAGCCGACCCGCCCCCGGAGGGGGGCAGTTTGACGCTCGGACTCTTCCCCGAACCGGACTTGCGACTTTCACCGCATCCGGCTCTCCATTCAAAGTAGTTGTGTTTGCACGTATTAGGACGACCGGTTTGGTTACTTACGCATGCGCTGCTGTCGCATTTGCCTGTAGCATGAAACGCACGAGGCAACAAGATTGTCTGGTATCAATTCCCCTTGAGATGAGCGTTCTCCTGCTGTTTTTGGAAGGTAATGGACATGAACATTTCGGCGCATCAGCTTGCATCCACAGATACTACATCGGTTGTTCTGCCGTTGTATAATGTGCTGTCTGTAATGCCCCCAATTCTTGGACAGTCCATATAGCCTCTGAATGAATCTGGTCTGTTGTACCTTCATCGTTTCGCGGAGCTTTCGGTTTCCATCTAGCCATTCTCGGTCCTCGACTACATAGGGATTCTTTTGTGAGCACTTGTCTGGATACTCTATCTTGTAGAGTCCAAACTTATCGAGCATATGCACATTGCCGTCGCCATCTCTAAACCCAAAATTCTTCGCCGTGGACTTCCGGTGGTGCGGTAGATTAGCAGCCTCATTGTATCGGTATTGAAATCTCCGAGCCACAACACCTGGTGGTTCTCGTGTTCTCTGTTTAAGCCTGTGAAACACAAGCCACCAGAGATAGTAATCGAGGGTAAGGAAAGTGTCCTTTGCGTTCCCTCGTCGGAAGTATTCGGCAAATCCTCGAATCTTTTTGTTTAGGAGCGCAATGGCAGCTGTGCCAGGTGCTATTTGTAGTGCCTTCGAATCCTTAGCTAATGTGTCTCTGAACCGTTGAATCACTTTTCGACTCGGCTTGGCAAGAACTCGTGTCTTTCCTTGCCGCGTCCATCGTCGAATGTTGAATCCAAGGAAGTCGAACCCCTCATCTGCATGTGTGACGAGTGTCTTCTCTGGGGACAACTGGAGCCTGAGCTTCTCCTGAAGGAATTGTGCAATCTCTTCCTTCAGCAGTTCAGCGTGCTCCTTACTTCTACAGAGAATTACCGCATCATCTGCATACCGGACAATGTAGCAGGGGATTTTCGACTTACTCCGCTCGTAAGGTGAAAGAAACTCATACTTGCTTCCAATGAATCTGTCCAGCTCATTCAGATAAATATTTCCAAGAATTGGACTGATCACCCCGCCTTGCGGAGTACCCAGTTCAGTTTCCTCAAATTCTCCTTCGTAAATCAGTCCCGCTTTTAGCATGTTGCGGATGACTCGTGTGAGTCGGCGATCATGAATCGTCCGTCGCAAAAGGCTGAGCAGGATTTCGTGATCTACGTTGTCGAAGAATCCTTTAATATCGAGTTCGACGATCCATTCATAGCGGTGTCTGCCAATGAGAAAGCGGACTCTCTCAATGGCGTGGTGTGTGCCGCGAAATGGTCGGAACCCGTAACTGTGCGGGTGCTGCTTCCCTTCGTAGATGGGTTCCAGGATGCTGCGGACAACATCTTGGGCAACGCGGTCGACGATAGTGGGGATACCGAGCGGGCGCTTTTCCGTGGGCTTGTTAAGCTTCCGGATAAATACTCTTCGTACCGGGCTGGACATGTACGAACGGAGTACATGTTTGACTTCTTTCCGAAGTTGCTGCCTAGCTTCCTGCGTTGTGTAATCCTTCTTCGTCATGTTATCTACGCCGGATGTGTGCGCACCTGCGTTACTGAGGACGTTCTCAATCGATTGGTCAATCCAGACATTCCATCTCAGCAGATAATGCAGTCTTGAAAAAGGTCGTTGCTCCAAAGAATTTCGTGCAAGGCGCGTTTGTGTTTCGAACCTCTTTCTCTCCTGAATGGAGGATTGAGTGATGGTAGTAGAAATCGCAATCACTCCCTTTGAGGGAGTCCTACTTTACTTGCGCGCACCCTACTTCAAACTGGAACCCTTCGCCATGTAATGGGCTTTCCCCACCGCCGACTACTACGGTTCCTCCGCCCCGACACATTCACTTCAACGTAGCTGTCCATCCCTGTCGGGACGAATGAATCGGTTCCCATGTTCACTATGCACTGTCTCACTGCCTTAGGTCGCCACTATACGCGGGGAAGATTCAGGGCGTTGCACCTCTATACTGCCCTGACCACCGGGTCATCCGGGTCGTGTCTCCAAACGCAAGGGAGTCACGCTCATTCCACACACTCGTATCATCCGACGTTTCGAGTGTTGCAGTTGACCACGCTTCAGACATGGCTTTGCTTTCGCTGACCATAGCAGGTCGTTGAGGCTAGCCCCGCATCTTGGGAGGTCGGTTCTCCCTCACGGCTACATTGTTGGATGGGCTTCAAACCCTGGGTCTGCTCAGACCCAACGCATGCCATCCTAGCCTTGGCGAGATGAGGTACTCGCCAACCACCTGAGTTGGTGGCTTCAGTACATAGCGCCTCATGGCGCACTGTGCTATCCTGCCCAAAATCTCCAGAAGCGGATGTCATCTGCTCGTGCATGAAGTATTCATAACGCTGTGGTGCGGGCAGTTTCATCACAGCCTCAATCTCTTTCGGGTTTTGCATCCATGTCACCTTTCCGAATCGATAATCCATATGTCCCCACCACTTTACGTCAGTAAGTGGCTTGTTACGCAAGTCTTCGTTATTAAAGTCTTCTGCCCGTTTGTCCTATACGGGCAGCACAAAGTAATGGAATAGTTATGCGCTACCCTCTTGTTACTGGTCTTCCTCGTGCTAGGCTCCTGAAATAACGCGTTGTCAAAGCGTTAACCTTCCATTGGAGGACATAATGAGTTCTAGAATCGCTATCGGAACTCCGTTCACCCAATAACGCGCTGGCAGCGCGTTATTTCCTTCTACTCAACATACCTCAGAGTGGAATAGCGCGTTGTGGACGCGTTATCGGCTACTTTGGGTTAAATAGCGCGTTGTGAGCGCGTTATTGCAGAACCAGAGAACCGGAGAACCGGGGAGCCGGAGCGTCGGACAGTGTCGGGGCCGCGAAAAGTGCCGTGGCTTACGCATCGTGTTGAAGCTAGACGAAAAGTGGATGTGTAACGGAGTGCGAGACCACCCAATTTTGCTCTACTTACGCGGCGGGGCCAGTGGGGCCGAATAGCGCGTCGAGAAAGCGCTATTGGACTTCAACGCGTGACCGGCCTCTCGAAATAACGCGTTGTCAAAGCGTTAACCATCCACCGGAGGACATAGCGCGTTCTAGAATCGCTATCGGAACTCCGTTCACCCAATAACGCGCTGTGAGAGACTGTCGATTAACTACGCGAGATGCCGTTCGCCATTTTCGAAGATTATATCTGTATTACTCGTTATTTCTACGTAAATCTCGTGTTTTCTGGTATAATTGAGGTATCCGAGATTACGGGGAGTTGGAGAAATGAACGGGGTAAAGTACAAGAACTTTGAGCAAGCCTCCTTCGAGGACATCATGGTGTATTCAGTCATACCACCTCATCCATTCTGGGATGCAGTGGCGAAATACATTGATTTCTCGTTCGCGGATAAGCTCTGTGCTCCCTTGTACTCACCCATCGGCCAACACCCGTATGCCCCGTCCTTGAAACTTAAAATCCATCTCGTACAGCGGTACTACAACATTTCCGACCGTGAGATGGAGCTAAAGATCGTCGGTGATATCTTCATTAAGCGATTTTTAGGTGTACCGATCTCACTCGCAAAGTTTGACCACAGCACAATTGCGCTGGACAGGAGTCGGCTTGGCGCGGATATATTCCATGCCTGTCACGTGAATATCCTCGCTCAGGCACTGAACCTCGGCATGTGGGGACAAGATGATGACCGCTGGTTGGTAGATGCGTTCCACACGCATGCCAATGTTGCTACGCCAAGTGTATATGAGCTCATTCAACAAGCGGCTCAAAAGCTTGTGCGTTACTTGAAGCGTCATAACCCAGCGCGTTACGAAAAATTGAAGGAGAACATGGATGTGGGGGCATTCTTTCGCAAACTCAAGCGTGAGGTGCAGGGCAGCGAAAGAAATCTCGCCTTCAGCAATCTATGTGTTTTGGCGTTCAGTTTAGTGGCATGGCTGGAACGTGCGGACACCGACGACATGGATACCCAGTGGAAAAACGACAATGAGCAGGAAACAGCCAAGCAACAACGCGAGGTGCTCCTGCGTATTTTACGTGAGAACGTTACTCCGAAGCTCCCTGACGAAAACCAGTCTCCTTCATCTGAGAATGTGGAACCACAGAAAGAGGATATTCAGTACGTTGAACAGGACAAAAATAACAAGCCCTCCGACCGTGTAGTGAGTGCACATGACCCAGAAGTACGTGTTGGGCACAAGTCCAAAAAGCTGGCGTTTATTGGCGATAAGACACAAGTCGTGGAGTCGGCCAACTCTCACCTAGTCCTCAATGCGGAGCCTATCCCTGGTAATGAAGTAGATGGAATTGCACTGGAGTCGGTTGTAAAGGCTGTGGTGGATGAGTTCGACAAGCGTCCCAAGGAAGTAGTGGCAGACTCAGCTTACGGAAATGCTGAGAATCGCGACAAGCTCTCCAAGGAACTACATATCCTTCTAACGGCACCGTTGCCCAAATTCACGAACCCGTCCGGAAAGGCATTTCGAGCTGAAGACTTCACATACATACCGGAACGTGACGTGGTCGTGTGTCCTGGTGGGTACACGTCAGTCCGAAAGAACCACATTAAGCAATCTAAGGGTACACAACATGGATTTGCTGAAGAGGATTGCACAGCATGCCCTTTACGTGCGCAGTGCACCGACCATGCAAAGGGACGTACTGTGTTCGTGAGTGACTACTGGGAACTGATTCAGGAGGCAAAGAAGTACAATGCGAGCCAGGAGGGTCAAGAGGCACTTCGAGCTCGATACGAAATTGAGCGCACCAATAACGAAATGAAACGTCACCACGGACTCGGAAAGCCCCGAACCCGTGGTCGTAGCAAGTTGCGGATCGACGTTAAGATTACCTCTATGGTGGTCAATGTAAAGGTAATGGTGAAGGAGTTATTGAACCGAGGTAAGCCGTTAGAGGCCCCCGTCTGCCTTTAAAGTGGAAAAGGAAGCAAAAATGGAGGAATTGAGCGTGGGAAACCCAAGGTTAGCAACCAAAATTCAACCATTTGTATCCAATTACCTTCAAAAAATTCCCTAACAAAGGAAAACAGGAGCCTTACGGCTCCTGTTAATAGACACTCTCTGTGAGCGCGTTATTTCCTTCTACTCAACTTATCTCAGAGTGGAATAGCGCGTTGTGGACGCGTTATCGGCTGCCTCGGGGTAAGTAGCGCGTTGTGAGCGCGTCATTTCAGAACCAGAGAACCGGAGCGTCGGAGCGGCGGACAGTGGACAGTGTTGTGGCCGCGGAAAGTGTTGTGGCCTGCGCATCGTGTTGAAGCTAGACCAAAAAGTGGATGTGTAACGGAGTGCGCGACCACCGAATGTGGCACGGCTTGCGCCCTGTGATGCGTAACGGAGGGCGCCATACCCGAAACAGGTGGCGCTGAGAGCGCGCGCGAGGCGGGAGCCGCAACGGGATCGGCCGAATCTGTGAGGCGATCCCCGTTTACAAGTTCACCGACCGACACCTGGCCGACACGCTGGCCGACACGCTGGCCGACACGCCCGCATCCCTGCCTGCCTACCATTCCTGCCCGCCCACACCCGTACGTTTACAGGTTCACGTGGCCCACGTCCTGCACGGCCTTCTGCAGCTCGGTGTCTTCGGCCTGCATCGCGAGCTGGTTGGCCTGGTAATTGGCCATGACAGCCATCATCTGAGTCATGGTGGCGGTCGTATTGACGTTGCTCTGCTCAAGCTCGCCTGGCTTCAAGCTGCCTGTCCCTGGCTTCAAGTACGTCAGCACCGCAGTCGGCTGCAGCGTCTGCCCGACCATAAACTCGCCCTGCCCGAGCGGCTTTAACGTCGTCACGTCAGCGTTCACAGTCCCGAGGCGCCCACCTTGCAGGCGCTGCCCGTTGGTGGTCTCCACAAAGTACGACGGGTTCCCCTGACTGTCGACGACAGGTGTGCCGTTGTTGTTGAATATCGCCGTCCCGTGATAGGCGGTGTTCATCACAATGCGCCCATTCTGGATGGGTTGCCCATTTGCCCCGACGGGGAGAATTGGGCTGCCGTTGGCGTCGGTGAGCCACTGCTGGCTGTTGACGGAGAGATGCCCATCGCGTGTGAGGGCAATCCCGCTTGTCCCGTCGTAGGCCGTGAAGCTGACCGGCAGGAAACTGTGCATGCCCATATCATTCGAGTTGCCGACGCGGATGGCGGCGTTGTTTAGAGCAGCATCGCCTGGGGTGCCAAGAATCTTACCCGCGGCGTTCGCAAACACGTAGGATGGGTTCCCCTTTGCGTCGTGGGCCGGCTTGCCGTCTGTTGTCGTCAACTGAGATCCGCTGTAGGCCGGATTCTTGATGGCATACATGCCCGGGATGGGGGCTCCGTTTGCATCGACAACGGCCAACGGCTGCCCGCCGATGGAGAGGCGGCCGGCTTGTCCAACTGCGATGGGTCCGTTGGCACTCGCAATCCCACTCGGCGCTCCACCTGTTGCCTTTGCAGGAATTGCTCCCGTCTGCACGACTGCGTACAGGCCTGATGGGGTGTTGTCCTGGATCCCGATGTCAAGCGCCCCACCCGTTGGCGTCAACTGCCCTTGGCTGAAGACAGGCACACTCTCCTGAAACAGGACACCGAGTCCCATCTGGCCAATGGGTTTACCCCCAGTGTTTGAGTTATAACCGCTCAGCTGAATTTGCTGCTGCGGATACGCCATCAGTTCGCCGATGGACTCCTTGAATCCGGGAGTCTGTGCGTTTGCAAGGTTGTTGGCGATGACCTGTTGCATCCGCTCGTCCGCCAACAAACCGGCGGCAGCCGTATTGATTCCTCTCACCATCGGGGGCACGCTCCTTCACCAAACAAACTCATAAGCAGTTGCACAATGCGTTCTTATAAACCGGCCGCACAAAACGCCCTCGCAAAACGCGCCTCTAACACGCGCTTGTGGAACGTGTCGGTCAAACGGATCAATAAAACGTCCTCTGATAACAACCGCACAAAACGTCCTCTGAAAACGTCCGCACAGCGAAAATCGGCGCCTGCTCAGGGCAGGCACCGCTATTAGTACGCTTTTCGCGATTTCTTTGAATTCTTGACTCGCTTCCAGTGCGGGCTGTCAAGCAACAGTCCAGTGCCCATGACGACACACTGCATGGGGTTTTCGGCGACATGGACGGGAACC